>JAICXH010000033.1 GCA_025981645.1 Burkholderiales bacterium | reverse complement strand
GGCGCACGGCTGGGACAAGACCTGGGCGTATCTGAAGGAACTCGGCGCCTACGTGGAGTACTACCCGACTGGCACCGGCGCGGTGATGAAGGAGTTGGGTGAGGGCTCGCGCGACATGACGCCAACGGTGACCGGCTGGGATCTCAATCCGCGCGCGCTCGGCATCGTGCCGAAGAGCTTCAAGGTCGCTCCGTTCCAGCACATGACCTGGGTGAACGACGCGCACTACATGGTGATCCCGAAAGGCGTCGCGCCGGAGAAGATCGCCGTCGTCCTCGATCTGATGGCGTATCTGCTGACGCCGCACGCGCAGGCCTACACCTACGACCAGGGCTACTTCTATCCTGGCCCCGCGGTGAAGGGGGTGACGCTGGCGATGGCTCCGGCGAAGAGCCAGGAGTCGATCAGGCAATACGGCCGACCCGAGTACGACAAGTGGCTCGCCGAATTCCCGCACACGCAATCGCTGCCGCCGAAGGCCCAGGTCGAAGCCTTCCGCATCTGGGACCAGCAGGTCGGTGCCCAGAAGACCAAGTGATCCGGTGCGCCACGATTTCCGGGAGCTCAAGCTCGAGCGGGTGACGCGCCACTTTGCCGGGGCAGGGGGCCATGCATTCGCCGCGCTCGACGAGCTGACGATGACGATCCGGCGCGGCGAGTTCGTCGCGCTGCTCGGTCCGTCCGGCTGCGGCAAGTCGACCGCGTTGAACTGCATCGCCGGGCTCCTGTCGCTCTCGGGCGGAGCGATTTGCCTCGACGAGCTGCGCATCGACACGCTGCCGCCGGAGAAGCGCGGGTTCGGGATGGTGTTCCAGAACTACGCGCTGTTTCCACACATGACGGTCGAGCGTAACGTCGGCTTCGGCCTCAGGATGCGTGGGGTGCCCGCGGCCGAGATCGCCCCGCGCGTTGCGCGCGCGCTCGCCCTCGTGCAGCTCGGCGGGCAGGCGGCGAAGCTTCCCGGGCAGCTCTCCGGCGGGCAGCAACAGCGTGTCGCGATCGCGCGCGCAATCGTCATCGAGCCGCCGCTTGTCCTGATGGACGAGCCGCTGTCGAACCTCGACGCGAAGCTCAGGATCGAGACGCGCGCGGAGATCAGGCGCATCCACGGCGAGCTCGGACGCGCGACGATCTACGTCACCCACGACCAGGACGAGGCATTGTCGCTCGCCGATCGCATCGTCGTGATGAGGGACGGAGTCGTCCAGCAGATCGGCTCACCGCAGCAGATCTACGCGCAGCCGGCGAACCTCCACGTCGCTCGCTTCATGGGCTACCGCAACGTGCTCGAGCTCGACGTCGCGGGAGTGACCGGTGATCGCGTCGAGCTCGCCGGCGGGCCGATGCGAATCGTCGGCACCCTGCGCCAGGCGCTTGGAAGCCGGCGCGCCGCGGTTGCGATCCGCCCGGAAGAGCTCGTCGTCGGCGCGCCGGACAACGTCGCCAACGCGGTTCGCGGTCGTGTCACCGGCGTCGAATACGGCGGGCGCGATTCGCTGATCGAGGTGACCCTCGATGGCGGCGTGCGTCTCCTCGTGCGCAGCGATGCGCGAGCCGCGCGCGGCGACGCGATCGCCCTCTCCATTCCCCCCGAGCGGGCGCTCGTCTATCCGGCGTGAGCGCCGCCGCACTCCCCGGCACGGGCCAGCCGACGAAGGCCGCCTCGCGGCCGGCCTTCGACCGCGCGCTCCTGCTCGCGATACCGGCGACGCTCTTCATGCTGATGCTGTTCGTCTACCCGTTCCTCTACGGACTGTGGCTGTCGTTCGTGCCGGCGAAAGGCGGGCCGCTCGCGAACTACCACACGTTCTTCACCACCTCCGACCTGTGGCCGACGATCGGCACGACGCTGAAGCTGGCGCTTCCGGCGACGGTCATCAACGTCGGCGTCGCCTTGCCGATCGCGTTCCGGATGCGTGTCCGGGGGCGCTGGCAGCGCATCGTGACCACGCTCCTCGTCGTGCCGATCACGCTTGGCACCGTGCTGATTGCCGAGGGGATGCTGAACTACTTCGGCCCCAAAGGGTGGCTGTCGCACGCGCTGCAGCTCGTGCACTTCTACGACGGCCCGATCCGTCTGACGCACAACTACTGGGGCGTGCTGATCTCGCTCGTGATCTCGGGCTTTCCGTTCGCGTTCCTGTTGATCCTTTCGTACGTGACGGGGATCGACCCGGTGCTCGCACGCGCGGCGGCGACGCTCGGTGCCGGCTCGTTCGCGCGGTTCCGCCATATCTACCTGCCGCTCCTGGCACCGGGGCTCGCGATGTGTTTCTGCCTCGCGTTCGTCCAGGCGTTCTCGGTGTTCCCGTCGGCGGTGCTCGTCGGCGCGCCGGCGGGTCCGACGCGGGTCATCTCGATCGCCGCGTACCAGGCGGCGTTCGAGCAGTATGACTATTCGCTCGCCTCGGCGATCGCGATGATCATGGGCTTCGTCCAGCTCGTCATCGTCGCGGCGGTCCTCAGCCTGCGCGGCTTCTTCTACCGTGGGCCGGTCGCTGGAGGCAAGGGATGAGCGCCGCGGCCACCGCTGCGCAGCCACCGCAGCGCGCGCGTGGCAGCGGCACCGGGAACCTCCTCGACCGCGCGTGGCGTGGCCTCGTTGCGGGCGTGATGGCGCTTTTCGTCGTCAACGTCGTGCTGCTGATCGCCGCGGTCGCGGTCAACTCGGTGGCGACGCGATGGCTCGGCACGTGGTTGCCGGTCGGCTGGACGCTGTCGTGGTATCTGCAGTCGTGGAAGGATTTCCAGCTCGCCGGCATCCTGTGGGTGACGTTCGAAGTCGTTTTCGCGGTCGTCTTGGTGTCGCTCGCAATCGGCGTGCCCGCCGCGTACACGCTCGCGCGGCGCAACTTTCCGGGCAAGCGTGCGCTGCTGCTGCTATTCCTGCTGCCGCTGATGGTGCCGCCAATGACCTACGGCATCCCCCTCGCCACCGTGCTCTACCAGATGCACCTCGCAGGGACGATCTGGGGTGTAATCCTCGCCAACCTGATTCCGGCGGCGCCGTTCGTGATCCTCGTGATGACGCCGTTCATCGAGCAGATCGACCCGAATCTCGAGGCCGCTGCGCGCGTCTTCGGCGCCGGCACCGGGCGCATGTTCACGAGCGTGCTGGTGCCGCTGCTGGCGCCGGGCATCCTCGCGGCGTCGCTCCTCGTGCTCGTGCGAACGATCGCGCTCTTCGAGCTCACCTTCCTCACCGCGGGCCCCGATTCGCAGACGCTGGTGGTCGCGCTCTACTATGCGGTGTTTGCCGCCGGCGTGCGCGCACCGCAATCGATCGATGCGATGGCGATGATCTACATGCTGGTGACGCTGGTGTGGCTGCTGATCGCGCTGCGCTTCGTCAACCCGACGCAGCTCGTGAGCCGCGTCAAGGAACGCCCCGTTCCTGCGGGGTGAGGCGGGGGGCGCGAGTGCCGATGGCGCGGCTCAACCTCGCGACCGTCGAGCGGCTTCCTGCCGCGATCGCGCGCCCGCGCTATCGCGTTGAGGCAGTGCCGATCGGCATCGTCCACCTCGGCATCGGGGCCTTTCACCGGGCGCACCAGGCGATCGCCACCGACGACGTGCTCGGCACCGAAGGCGGCGACTGGGGCATATGCGGCGTCAGCCTACGCTCGCCGGACGTGCGTGACCGGCTCGTGCCGCAGAACGGCCTCTACACGGCGATCGAGCGCTCGCCGGCCGGGACGCGGCGCCGCGTCGTCGGCAGCGTGCGCGAGGTGCTCAGTCTGGGCGACCAGCGCACCGCGGTGCTCGAGCGCCTTGCCTCGCCTGCGGTCGCAGTCGCGACGCTGACGGTGACCGAGAAGGGCTACTGCCACCGGCCGTCGACTGGAGCGCTCGACTTCGCGCATCCGGCGATCGTCCACGATCTCGCGCATCCCGAGGCTCCGGTCAGCACCGTCGGCGTGCTCGTTCGTGCGCTCGAGCGGCGCCGGGCGAGCAACGGGGTGCCGATGACCATCGTCTGCTGCGACAATCTTCCGGGAAACGGCGCGCTCGTCGCAGCACTCGTCTGCGAGCTCGCCGCAGCGCGCAATGGCGCGCTCGCCACGTGGATCGCTCGCGCGATCGCTTTCCCGTCGACGATGGTCGACCGCATCGTTCCCGCAGCGACTGCCGCGGACCTCGCGGAGAACGATGCGGCACTCGGCTGCGAGGACGACGCGCCGGTCGTTCACGAGCCGTTCATGCAATGGGTGATCGAGGACCACTTCGCGGGCAGACGCCCGGCGTGGGAGCGCGTCGGAGCGACGCTCGCCGTCGACGTTGCGCCGTGGGAGACGATGAAGCTCCGCATGCTGAACGGTACTCACTCGGCGCTCGCCTACCTCGGATTCCTCGCCGGGCACACGTACATCCACGAGGTGATTGCCGAGCCCGACTTCGCGGCGTGGGCGCGCCGGTTCATGGAGCGCGAGGTGACGCCGACGCTGGTCGTCCCGCAGGGGGCCGATCTCGGGCGCTACCGCGAGACCCTCGTCGCGCGCTTCGCCAACCCCGCCCTCGGCCATCGCGCGTGGCAGATCGCGATGGACGGCTCGCAGAAGCTTCCGCAGCGCCTGCTCGCGACGGTGCGCGCCAACCTGGAGCAGGGGCGCGACGTGGGTCTCGCGGCGCTCGCCGTCGCCGGCTGGATGCGTTATGTTCGTGGCGACGACGAGGAGGGCCGGCCGATCGACGTGTCGGATCCGCTGGCGCCGCGGTTCGCTGCGATCGCCTCGCGCTGCGGCAGCGATCCCGCCGCGTATGCTCGGGCCCTTCTCGCGCTCACCGAGGTCTTCGGCGACGACCTCGGAGAGGAACCGCGATTCACGTCGGCGGTCGTGCATTCGCTCGAAGTGATCTGCCGCGAGGGCGCCGCACGTGCCGTCGCGCAGGCGCTCCACCGATGATCCCCCTCGTCCTCGACCCCGACCGCCTGTTTCCGTCCGAACCTGTTGCGCGACGCGTCGCCCGCGCGCTCTACGAGACCGTGCATGACCTGCCGATCGTGAGTCCCCATGGGCACACCGAAGCGCGCTGGTTCGCCGACAATGCGCCGTTCCCCGATCCCGCCGCGCTGTTCATCGTTCCGGACCACTACGTGTTTCGAATGCTCTACAGCCAGGGCATTCCGCTCGACGATCTCGGCGTCCCTGCACGTGAGAGCGGCCTTGGCGGCCGCGCCGAAGGCAGCGCGGAAGGATGGACCGCAGGCGGCCCGGCTCCGTACGACGCTCGGGCGATCTGGCGGATCTTCGCATCGCACTACCACCTGTTTCGCGGCACGCCGACGCGCCTGTGGCTCGATCACGCGTTCCACAGCGTGTTTGGCATCGACGAGCGGCTGACGGCGGAGAGCGCCGACCGCTGTTTCGACCGCGTCGAGGGCTGCCTTGGCGAGGACGCGTTTCGTCCCCGCGCGCTGTTCGAGCGCTTCGACATCGAGGTGATCGCGACGACCGAGTCACCGCTCGATCCCCTCGATCATCATCGTGCGATCCGGGCGAGCGGCTGGCGCGGGCGTGTCGTCACCGCGTACCGTCCCGATCCGGTCGTCGACCCCGAGTTCGAAGGCTTCGCCGCCAACGTCGCGGAGCTCGGCGCGCTGACCGGCGAGAACACGGCGACGTGGACAGGCTACCTCGCCGCGCACCGCGCGCGCAGGGCGTTCTTCAAGTCGATGGGCGCCACGTCGACCGACCACGGGCATCCGACGGCGCGCACTGCCGACCTCGACGCCACGAGATGCCAACAGCTCCTCGATCGTGCGCTCGGCGGCCGGCTCGCTGCCGGCGAAGCCGAACTCTTCCGCGCGCAGATGCTGACCGAAATGGCGGCGATGAGCCAGGACGACGGGCTCGTGATGCAGATCCACCCCGGGAGTTTTCGCAACCACAATCCGTCGGTTCGCCACCGCTTCGGGCGCGACAAGGGAGCCGACATTCCGATGCCGACGAATTACGTCGACGCGCTGAAACCGCTCCTCGATCGCTTCGGCAACGAGCGCGACTTCGCGCTGATCCTCTTCACGCTCGACGAAACGTCCTACGCGCGCGAGCTCGCACCGCTCGCCGGCCATTACCCCGCCGTTCGCCTGGGCCCGCCATGGTGGTTCCACGACAGCTTTCAGGGGATGCTGCGCTTCCTCGAGCAGGCGACCGAGACGGCGGGTTTCTACAACACGGTCGGCTTCAATGACGATACGCGCGCGTTCCTGTCGATTCCGGCGCGGCACGACGTCTGGCGCCGTGTCACCTGCCGCTTTCTCGCCACCGCCGTCGTCGAGCACCGTCTAGGCGAGGACGAGGCCTTCGAGCTTGCACCGCTCCTCGCGCGCGATCTCGCCAAGGCCGCGTATCGGCTGTAGAACTCGAGGGCGGTCGCCGTGTCGAAGGCTCGCGCGCCCGACGCGAAAGGGGAATCCGTCATGATTCGTTACAGATCGTCGGCTGCACGGTCGGCGGCTGCAGCCGTGGGGGTTGCGTTGCTCGCTTTTTGCATCGCCCCGCGCGCAACGGCTGCGCTCGGCGGCACCGAGGCGACCGTGCAGGTCGACCAGACCCGGATGCACGCGACGCTTCGCACGACCGTGACGCCGCGCTTCACCGTGCACGAGCTCGAGTCGCCTGCACGCGCCACGGTCCGCGAATACGCTGCGCCGTCGGGAATCGTGTTCGGCGTCGCCTGGCAGGGTCGCGCGCATCCCGACCTCAGGCAGTTGTTGGGACCGTATTTCCCGCAGTACGCGGACGCGCTCGCGAAGCGCCGTACGCGACGCTCACCGGTGACGGTGACGCTGCCTGGGCTTGTCGTCCGGGTGGGAGGGCACATGCGCGCGTTCACCGGCAAGGCGTGGCTTCCCGCCGAGCTTCCCGCCGGCGTCGTTCCGGGAGACATCCGGTGAGCCGCGCGCGGGCATCGGTGCGCGTCGTCGCACTCGCGCTTTCGCTTACCCTCGCCGGTTGCGGCGGAGGAGGGGGCTCGTCGAACTCCCCGGCCCCGCCGCCGCCGACGCAGAACATCGCGCCGATCATCATCGACGGCGGTCCGGCGCAGGTCCCCGACCTCGCCTTCGTCAGCGTGACGATCTGCGCTCCGGGCTCCACCACTTCGTGCCAGACGATCGATCACGTGCAGGTCGACACCGGCTCCGAGGGCCTGCGCATCCTCGCGTCGGCGCTCTCGCCGACGCTGGCGCTGCCACAGCAGACCGGCTCCACCGGCAGCGTGATCGGCGAATGCGCGCAGTTCGTCGACGGCTACAGCTGGGGAACCGTGCGCACGGCGGACGTGAAGATCGCCGGCGAGTCCGCGCAGGGGATCGCCATCCAGGTGATCGGCGATGCGGCGCTCCCGAACGTGCCGGAGACCTGCTCGTCGAGCGGCCCGCCCGAGAACACCGTCGAGAGCTTCGGCGCCAATGGCCTGCTCGGCGTCGGCGCGTTCGCACAGGACTGCGGCAGCGCGTGTGCGCAGCAGGCGCTTCCCGGTGCCTACTACACGTGTCCTTCGGCGGCGTGCACGCCGCTGCAGATTGCGCTCACGCAGCAACTGCAGAATCCGGTGACGCTGTTCGCGACCGACAACAACGGCGTGGTGATCGAGCTTCCGTCGATCGCAGCCGGTGGAGCAGCGACGGCGGCCGGCTCGCTGATCTTCGGCATCGGCACCCAGGCCGACAACGCGCTCGGCAGTGCGACAGTGCTGACGACCGACCCGGCGACGGGCAACATCGTCACGACGTACGGTGGCAACAGCTACGCGAACAGCTACATCGATGCGGGCACGAACTTTGTCGCGTTCGGCATCGACGCGTACCCGATCTGTACGCAAATCGCGACCGGATTCTACTGTCCGACGACGACCCAGGCGATCACGGCGACGCTCAAGGGAGTGAACCTCGCGACGAGCACCGTCGCCTACAGCTTCGGGAACGCCGACGCGCTGATGGGTGCCAATCCGTCCTTCTACGCGTTCGACGACATTGCCGGCCCGGGCGGCGATGACGTGACGTTCGCGTGGGGTCTTCCGTTCTTCTACGGGCGCAACGTTTACACGGCGATCGAGGGACGCGCTACGCCGGGCGGCACCGGTCCGTACGTCGCGTTCTAGCGGGAATCAGCCGCGCGCGCGGGAATCGAGCCAGAGCGTCACCGGCCCGTTGTTGACGAGCGACACCTGCATGTGCGCGCCGAAAACGCCGGTGGCAACCGGCCCGCCGAGCTGCGTCGAGAGCTCGCGCACGAAAGCGTCGAAGCGCGGCCGCGCGACATCGGGAGGTGCCGCCGCCGACCAAGACGGGCGGTTGCCCTTCCTGATCGAGCCGTAGAGCGTGAACTGCGACACCGCGAGGATCGATCCTCCGGTCTCGCGCAGCGACCGGTTCATGACGCCCGTGCCGTCATCGAGGATTCGAAGGTCGACCAACTTTCTCGCCATCCATCGGAGGTCGTCGTCGCCATCGTCGACGCCGATTCCCGCCAGTACGAGGAGCGCGACCCCGATCGAGCTCACGGCCGCGCCGTCGACGGCGACGCTTGCCTCCAGCACTCGCTGGACGAGCGCCCTCACCGCGAGTGGACGACCTTGCGCTCGACCTCGATCAGCCTGCCTTCCTGGAAGGTGAGCGTGGTGATCGTCGACGGGTCGTCGGCTGCAGGAAGATACGTCCAGCGCATCGTCTTGCGGCTGTTGCCGGATTTGAGATCCGGAGCGCCGACGCGGGTGAGGACTTCGCCCTCGTAGATGCCCGGAATGAGGAACTTACGCTCGGCAGCCTTCTTCGCCGCGTCGTCGCCACGCTTCGGCTTCGCTTTCGACGGCGCGCGCAAAGGCGCTGCCGACGGCGCACGGCGCGTCTCGTTCTCCGGCACGACGGTGAACGGAACCACCGAGACGGTGGCGGGATTGCGGTCGAAGTCGCGCAACTCGCGGCCCGGTGGGCACGGGGTCTGCTGGTACGTGACCCCGCTGTCGAGCTCGCACTTGAAGAGCCCCGCCACCGCGTTGACGGGGAGGGCGGCAAGAACGATCACCACCGCGACGGCAACCGTCGTGCGGTCGGCAGTTTCGACGCGCTTCATCACCGCGCTACGATAGCGCCTTTCCGCCCACACGATCACTACCACTTTCGATGGATGCCGACCTGCCGGTCGCGGCGCGCGTGCGCGCCATCGCCCCGTTTCACGTGATGGAGGTGCAGGCCGCGGCGCGCGCGCTCGAGGCGCGCGGACGCAGCGTCGTCCATATGGAGATCGGCGAACCCGATTTCCCGACGCCGGAACCTGTGCTTGCTGCCGCCCGCGCGGCCCTTGCCGGGGGCGACGTCTACTACACTTCGGCGCTCGGCCTTCCCGACCTGCGCGCGGCGATCGCCGGCCACTACGCGGCGGCGCTCGGCGCGACGATCGACCCCGAGCGGGTGATCGTCACCGCAGGGTCGTCGGCAGCACTGCTGCTCGTCATGGCGCTTGTCGTCGACTGCGGACGCGAGATCCTGCTGGCCGACCCAGGCTACCCGTGCAACCGGCATTTCGTGCGCGTGTTCGAGGGCGAGCCGGTCGGCATCCCGGTCGGCGCGGCGTCGTCGTACCAGCTCACCGCCGAGGCGGTCGAGCGGCATTGGAGTTCCGCGACCTCGGGCGTGCTCGTCGCATCGCCGTCGAATCCGACCGGGACGACGGTGCCGCCGGACGAGATGGCGAGAATCGCCGCGAGCGTGCGCGCGCGCCGCGGCCATCTGATCGTCGACGAGATCTACCTCGGCCTCACCTACGGCGAGCGACCGGCGAGCGTGCTCGCGTCGATCGACGACGCCTTCGTCGTGTCGAGCTTCTCGAAGTACTTCAACATGACCGGCTGGCGGCTCGGCTGGATCGTCGCTCCGGCGCGGTACGTTCGCGACGTCGAGAAGCTGGCGCAGAACCTCTACATCTCGCCTCCGACGCTGTCGCAACGTGCGGCGCTCGCCTGCTTCGAACCCGGGACCCTCGCGCTGGTCGAATCGAGGCGGCGCGCGTTCGAGGCGCGGCGCGATCTCCTGGTGCCCGCGTTGCGCTCGCTCGGTTTCGGCGTTCCGGTGCTGCCCAACGGCGGCTTCTTCGTCTACGCCGATTGCACGCGTTTTTCCGACGACAGCGAGGCGTTCTGCCGCGCAATGCTCGAAGGCGCCGGTGTTGCGGCGACCCCCGGGATCGACTTCGGCGGTCATCGCGCACGCGAGCATGTCCGTTTCGCCTACACGATCGACGAAGGGAAGCTCGAGGATGGCGTCGCGCGACTTGCCAGGTTCCTCGCCCGCTGAGCGCGCGCGCGGGAGGCGACCGGCGGCGGCGGTGGGCGCATGGGCCGCGGCGCTCGCCGCTGGGCTGGCGCTGGCCGCTTGCGCTACGCTCGATGGCCTCGGCTATTACTGGCAGGGCGCCGCCGGCCAGCTCGAGATCCTCGCGCACAGCGAGCCGATGGCCGAGGCGATGGATCGGTCGGATCCGCGACTCGTGGCGCGGCTGAAGGACGTCGAGGCGATCCGCGCCTATGCGAGCCATGCGCTGGCGCTCCCGAACAACGCGAGTTACACGCGCTACGCCGACCTCGGCCGGCGCTTCGTCACCTGGAACGTGTTCGCGGCGCCGCGCCTCGAGCTTGCGCCCCTGCAGTGGTGCTTTCCGGTCGCCGGCTGCGTCGACTATCGCGGCTATTTCGATGAGGACGCGGCGCGCCGCGAGGCAAGGAAGCTCGCCGCGGCCGGCGACGACGTCTACGTCGGCGGCGTTCCCGCCTACTCGACGCTCGGCTGGTTTGACGACCCGGTGCTGTCAACCTTCGTGCACTGGCCGCTCCCCGAAGTTGCGCGGCTCATCTTTCACGAGCTCGCGCATCAGGTGCTCTACGTGCGCGACGACTCGGTGTTCAACGAGTCGTTCGCGACGATGGTTTCGGACGTCGGTCTCGAGCGCTGGCTCGCAGCACGCGGCGATCCGGCGCTCGAAGCCGAGGCGGCGCGCGACGCGCGGCTGCGGGCGACCTTCCACCAGCTCGTCGTCGAGACGCGCAAGCGCCTCGCAGAGATCTACGCGAGCGACGAACCCGTTCAGGCGAAGCAGCGCGACAAGGCGGCGGCCTTCGCAGCGATGCACGCGTCCTACGAGGCTGCGAAGGCGGGCGAGCCGGGGCTCGCCGGCTACGACCGGTGGTTCGCGGCGAAGCCCAACAACGCGAGTCTCGCGGCGGTCGCGATCTACACGCAGCGCATTCCGGCGTTTCGCGCGATCCTGCGCGACGAGGGCAATGACCTGCCGCGTTTCTACGCTCGCGTTCGCGTCATCGCGGCGATGAACAAGCCCGCCCGCGACCGCGTCCTCGACCAGGCAGCGGCGAGCGCCACGCGCGCCTCGCGCTGATCCCCTGGCCGGAGCGGGGCCGCGGGGCGCCGGATCTGCTACAATCCACGGTTCCCTTGCCTCACCCGCGCCGCGGGGAGGCCGCAAGGCGCCGCGCGGATCACGCTCATCGGCGGCCTTCGACGACCGAAAGGAGAGTCTGACGATGCGACACTATGAAATCGTGTTCATCGTGCACCCCGACCAGAGCGAGCAGGTGCCCGCGATGGTCGAGCGGTATCGCACGATGGTGACCGGCCCCGGCGGCCGGATCCACCGACTGGAAGACTGGGGCAGGCGCCAGCTTGCCTACCCGATCCAGAAGCTGCACAAGGCGCATTACGTGCTCATGAACATCGAGTGCGGGCGCGAGACGCTGACCGAGCTCGAGCACGCGTTCAAGTTCAACGACGCGGTGCTGCGCCATCTCGTGATCGCCAAGAGCGAAGCTGTCGTCACGCCATCGCCGATGATGAAGGAAGAGAAATCGCGCTCATTGACCGGGCGCGACGGTGAGCGCGGCGAGCGGTCCGAGCGGAGCGACAAGCCGGCGGAGAAGCTGGCCGAGAACGCGGCTGCGGAGACGGCGGAACCCACTCCGGTGCAGGCGGTGTCGGCCCATGTGGCCGCCACAGCCGAGTCGGCCGAGGCGGCGACGCGCTCCTGAGCGCAGCCTGCGTGGCATCGGACAATCGCGTCGCCATCGCTGCAACGCTGGTCGAACGGAACGCGCTGAGGTACACGCCTGCCGGTATTCCCGCGATCGAGATGACGCTGCGGCATCGGTCGCGGCAGGTCGAGGCGGATGGCGAGCGTGACGTCGAGTGCGAGCTCTTCGCGGTAGCGTTCGGCGAGATCGCGAGTGCGATCGCCGCGCTGGCTCCCGGTGCGCCGCTTCGCTGCCATGGCTTCCTCGCGCGCCGCTACCGCAACGGAACGAGCCTCGCGCTGCACCTGACACGATTCGAATCGACGGACATCTGACGAAAGGAAGACGACATGCCACGACCGCTGGGAAGGGGCAAGGGCAAGGGCAAAGGCAAGAAGGACGGTAAGCGCCGCGAGCGCGGCAATAACCTGTTCAAGCGTCGCAAGTTCTGCCGCTTCACCGCCGAGAAGGTGAAGGAGATCGATTACAAGGACATCGACGTGCTGAAGGATTTCGTGCAGGAGAACGGCAAGATCATGCCGGCGCGGATTACCGGAACGAAGGCGCGCTACCAGCGCCAGCTCGGCACCGCGATCAAGCGCGCGCGCTTCCTGGCGCTCCTTTCGTACACCGACCTGCACTGACGGAGCGACCGACATGCAAGTGATCCTGCTGGAGAAGATCGCCAACGTCGGCGACCTCGGAGAGGTGGTCAAGGTCAGGGACGGCTATGCGCGCAACTTCCTGATCCCGCACGGCAAGGCCAAGCGCGCGACGCCCGAGAACCTGAAGGCGATCGAGGCGCAGCGTGCCGAGCTCGAGAAGCAGGCCGCGGCCAGGCTCGACGGCGCCGCGGGTCTCGCCGCGAAGCTCGAAGGGGCGGTGCTGAAGATCGCGCAGAAGGCCGGCGTCGACGGGCGTCTGTTCGGCTCGGTCACCAACGTCGACATCGTCGATGCGCTGAAGGCGCAGGAGATCGTGGTCGAGCGGGCGATGGTGCGCATGCCCTCCGGACCGCTGAAGCAGACCGGTGAGCATCCGGTGACCATCGTGCTGCACACCGACGTCACCGCGCACATCGTCGTGCAGGTGGTGCCCGAAGCGGGCTCCTGAGCGACGCCGGCAATGCCCGGCGGCTCGTGAGCGCCGCCGTCCGTGTGATGGGCGCGGCGAGGCACGGCGGGTAGAATCGCCGCCTTCATCCCGACGACATCGCGCATGCCCGACGATCCCGCGGTCGACTCGCTGCGACTGCCCCCGCATTCGCTCGAAGCCGAGCAATCGGTGTTGGGCGGACTGATGCTCGACAACGAGGCGGCCGACCGCATCGGCGACCTCGTCTCGGCAGCGGACTTCTACAGCGACGCGCACCGCGTCATCTTCCAGCAGATCATCGGGCTGATCGCCGACGGCAAGCCGGCCGACGTCGTCACGGTTTCCGAAGCGCTGGCATCAACGCAGAAGCTCGACTACGTCGGCGGCCTCGCCTACCTCGGCGCGCTTGCGCAGAACGTTCCGACGGCAGCCAACATCCGCCACTACGCGAACATCGTCCGCGAGAGGTCGATCCTGCGCCAGCTCGCCGCGACGGCGACCGAGATCGCCGACTCGGCCTACCGGCCGCTCGGCCGCGACGCGAAGGCGGTGCTCGACGAGGCCGAGGCGAAGGTGCTCCACATCGCCGAGCAGGGCTCGCGCGGCGCGCAGAATTTCCAGGAGATCGGCAAGCTCCTCGCCACCGTCGTCGATCGCATCGAGCAGCTCTACAACCGCGACGACCCATCCGACGTCACCGGCATCGCGACCGGCTACGCGGATCTCGACCGCATGACCTCGGGCCTGCAGCCGGGCGACCTCGTCGTGATCGCCGGAAGACCGAGCATGGGCAAGACCGCGTTGGCGCTCAACATCGGCGAGCACGTCGCGCTGGGTTCGAAGCTCCCGGTCGCCGTGTTCTCGATGGAGATGGGCGCGGCACAGCTCGCGCAGCGAATGATCGGATCGGTCGGCAGACTCGACCAGCATAAGCTGCGGACCGGACGCATCTCGCATGAGGATTGGGACCGTCTCTCGGAAGCGCTCGGCCGCCTCAACGAAGCGCCGATCCTGATCGACGAGACGCCGGCATTGAACGCGATCGAGATCCGTTCGCGCGCACGACGTCTCGCGAAACAGTACGGCAGGCTCGGGCTCGTCATCGTCGATTACCTGCAGCTGATGCAGGCGTCGACGCAGGGCGAGAACCGCGCGACCGAGATCTCCGAGATCTCGCGCGCGATGAAGTCGCTCGCGAAGGAGCTCTCCGTTCCGGTCGTCGCGCTGTCGCAGCTCAACCGATCGCTCGAGCAGCGCCCGAACAAGCGGCCGGTGATGTCGGACCTTCGTGAAAGTGGCGCGATTGAGCAGGATGCAGACGTCATCCTCTTCATTTACCGCGACGAGGTCTACAACCCCGAGTCGCAGGACAAGGGGATCGCCGAGATCATCATCGGCAAGCAGCGCAATGGCCCGATCGGCACGGTGCGCCTCACCTTCCTCGGCGAATACACGCGCTTCGAGAACGCCGCCCAGTCGGAACGCTACTGACCGGCGGCGCGCGCTACCGGTCGCGCAGCCGGTTTGCGACGTTGAGCCAGATGAAGCTCAGCGGATCGGAGCCCCAGTAGAAGAGGCCGTCGTAGAACGCGCCGTGGCGGATCTGACCCCCTTCGACTTCGGGATTGCCGCGGTTGAGAACGTTCGCGAAGCGCTGTTCGACCGTTCCCGACGGCCGCTTCGTGCGCTCGCGGTGCGCCTCGACATCGATCCTGAACACCGGGTAGCGCGCTTCGAGCGCTTTCTCGGCGGCCTCGTCCTTGCGCAGCGGCGCGTCCTCCTGTGGCGTTGGCTGCCCCTGGGTGACGGGCTTCTCGATGTGCCAGCGCGGCGTCGCGCCTGCGTCCGACGTGGCGCATGCGACGACGAGTGCTACGACCAGCCTCGTCGCTGCGATGACAAGGCGGGTCGTCGCCGGGGGCGATCGCATCGACGCGTCCCGCCGGCTACAGCGCTTCGGCCGCGTGATCGGCGAGCCGCGAGCGCTCGCCGCGCGTCAGCGTGACGTGTCCCGAATGCTCCCAGCCCTTCATGCGGTCGACGACATAGGTGAGTCCCGAGCTTCCCTCGGTGAGATACGGCGTGTCGATCTGCGCGATGTTGCCGAGGCAGACGACCTTGGTACCGGGTCCGGCGCGCGTGATCAGCGTCTTCATCTGCTTCGGCGTGAGATTCTGCGCCTCGTCGATGATCAGGTACTTGTTGATGAACGTGCGCCCGCGCATGAAGTTCAGGCTCTTCACCTTGATCCGCGAACGGATGAGGTCGCGCGTCGCGGCTCGGCCCCAGTCGCCGCTCTCGTCGTCGGTCTTGTTGAGTACGTCGAGGTTGTCCTCGAGCGCGCCCATCCACGGGTTCATCTTCTCCTCCTCGGTTCCCGGCAGGAATCCGATGTCCTCGCCGACCGGAACCGTGACACGCGTCATGATGATCTCGGTGTAGACCTTGGTCTCGAGCGTCAGCATGAGGCCGGCGGCAAGGGTCAGCAGCGTCTTGCCGGTGCCCGCCTGCCCGAGCAGCGTCACGAAATCGATCTCCGGATTCATCAGCAGGTTGAGCGCGAAATTCTGCTCGCGGTTGCGCGCGACGATTCCCCAGACGTTGTTCTTCTGGTGCGTGTAGTCCTTGAGCGTTGCGAGCACTGCGCTCTTGCCCTGGATCTCGCGGACGATCGCGTGGAACGGCGCCTCGCCGTCCTTTTCGAGGTAGGCGAACTCGTTGACGTGTAGCGACGGGACGAGCGGCCCGCTGACGCGGTACCAGGTCTGGCCGCCGTGCTGCCACGACTCCATGCCCTTGCCGTGTCGGTCCCAGAAGTCGGCGGGCAGCGCGCGCACGCCGCTGTACAGAAGGTCGGTGTCCTCGAGGACCTTGTCGTTGTAATAGTCCTCGGCGGCAATGCCGAGCGCGCGTGCCTTGATGCGCAGGTTGATGTCCTTCGAGACCAGAATCACGCTGCGCCGCGGATGCTGGTGCGACAGATGCATCACGACGGCGATGATCTGGTTGTCGGCCTTGCCGTTGGCGAGCGAGGGGGGCAGCGCCGTGGTGATCGCCTCGGTCTGCAGGTACAGCCTGCCGGTGGCCGCACGGCCCGATTTCTCGGCGAGCGGAATGCCGCGTGCGATCTCGCCCCCCACCGACCCGATGTGCGCGGTGACGAGCTCGTCGAGGAATCGCGACGCCTGGCGGGCGTTGCGCGCGACCTCGGTCATCCCCTTCTTGTGCGCGTCGAGCTCCTCGAGCGTCAGCATCGGGAGGTAGATGTCGTGCTCCTCGAACCTGAACAGGCTCGTCGGATCGTGCATCAGCACATTGGTGTCGAGGACAAAGAGCTTCGAGGACTGCGGAGGCCCGATGCGGGCCGGCTTGCGGGAGGGCAGGAGATGGAGCTTCGACGGAACGGGACGCAGCTTGCGTTCGACCATGTGCCTCCTGGGGATGTCGCGGCGGGCTTGTGCGCCCCGCCAGCAGCTAATGTAGGCGCGAAGCCCGAGCCGAACAAGCAGTCGCGTCGGGAGCGGGGCGTGGCGCAACCCGTTGTGGTGGAAAGCGCACAGCCGTCAACGCGCCACCCGCACGACCGCCGCGAGCCGCATCACCGCCTGCGCACGGGCGGCACGCGCCGCGTCACAGCTCGCGCACGGCGTCCAGCACCTGCTGCGCGTGCCCCGGAACCTTCACGCCGCGCCATTCGCGCGCGAGCTTTCCGGCAGCGTCGATGACAAAGGTGCTGCGCTCGATCCCGCGCACCTGCTTGCCGTACATGTTCTTCATCCTGATGACGCCGAACTGATCGCAGAGCTTCTCGTCCGCATCGGAGACGAGCGTAAACGGAAAACCCATCTTCTCGCAAAAGCCCGCATGCGACTTCAGCGAATCGCGAGAGACACCGGCGACGACCGCGCCGAGCTTCGCGAACTCGGCGTGGAGGTCACGGAACTGCAACCCTTCGGTCGTGCACCCGGGTGTGTTGTCCTTCGGGTAGAAATAGAGCACGACCGGGTGCCCGCGATGGGCGGCGAGGTCGAATTCGCCGTAGGTTGACTGAACGCGGAAGTTCGCCACCTTCTTGCCTACTGCAAGCTCGCCTGCCATCGTCCGCTCCTTCGCCATCCGTTTCGTCAGCCGATATTCTGCAGTGCGACGCCGGCGAGGAACTCGTCGCCCTGAACGAGCAGCGTGCCCGAGCGCCCGGGGACCTCGCCGGGTCCGACGTCGCAGCGGGTGAGCGCCATCGGCTCGAGGGCCTCGCGCAGCGCGCGCACCGGCCCGACGGACCAGCCCTGCGCCTTCCACCCGGCGAGGAGCTGCTCGAAGACGCCGGCGAGCCTTCCTCCCTCGAGCTCGGCGTGCAGCGTGAATACGTGGCCGGCCGCGAGCGGCTCGCGCGTACGTTCGAGGAGGTGTGCGGCGACGTTGTCCTCGTTGACGCCGCCGATGCCGATCATCTCGTCCAACGTCGGCAGCGTCGTCGGAAACTGCGCGCAGCGGACGAGCTCACCCCGCCACACCGGCAGGTGCGGGGTGCGCCCGCGGCCGTCCGAACAGTAGTCGAAGCCGAGGTCCTGGGTGAGCCGCAGCGCATGCACGTTCATCTGCCATCCCGCGGCGCCATGGACCGTCGGCGGCTCCTCGAAGATCTCGAGATAGCGCTGGTGCGCTTTCGTCATCTCGCGGCGGGTCCAGTCGGCGGTTGCCTCGGCGACACCGTCCTGCCAGCGCACGTGGTCCCAGCAATGGATGCCGGTCTCATGCCCCTCGTCGCGCACGCGCCGCATGATGTCGCCGGTGCGCCGTCCGATGTCGGGGCCCGGCAGCAGCGTTCCATAGAGGAGGGTCAGCAGGCCGTAATGGCGCAGCACCGACGTGCGGCGGACCTTGCCGAAGAAGCCGCTGCGGAAGATTCGCCGGATCGCCCGCCCGGTGTGATCGGGGCCGAGCGCGAACAGGAACGTTGCGTGCAGCTCGTGCTGCTTCAGAATCTCGAGCAGGCGCGGTACGCCGCGCCTCATGCCGCGCAGGGTGTCGACGTCGACCTTGAGGCCGAGCCTCATTCGACCAGCGCTCGCGCCCTCGCGACGTCCCCCCGGTAGGCCTCGAAAATGCGCACCAGCGCGTCGTCCATCGCGACCCGTGGCTGCCAGCCGAGCTCGGCACAGGTATTGTCGATCTTCGGGACGCGGTTCTGCACGTCCTGGTAGCCGCTGCCGTAATAGTCGCTGGCGGTAACGTCGACGATCCGCACCTGCGCTGCGCTGTCGCGGTACTCTGGATAGCGCATGGCGAGCGCGAGCATCATCTGGGCGAGCTCGCGCACCGAGTAGTTGTTCGCCGGATTGCCGATGTTGTAGATCTTTCCGGTTGCCACGCCACCTTCGTTGGCGATGATCTTCATCAGCGCGTCGACGCCGTCGTCGACATAGGTGAATGCACGCTTCTGTGTGCCGCCATCGACGAGCCGGATCGGCTCGCCGCGCACGATGTGGCCGAGAAACTGCGTGATGACACGCGAGCTGCCTTCCTTCGGAGCATTGATCGAGTCGAGCCCTGCGCCGATCCAGTTGAATGGCCGGAACAGTGTGTAGTCGAGCCCTTCCTGCATGCCATAGGCGTGGATGACGCGGTCCATCAACTGCTTCGCGCAGGAATAGATCCAGCGCGGCTTGTTGATCGGCCCCAGCACGAGGTTCGACCGCTCGGGATCGAACTCGGCATCGCCGCACATGCCGTAGACCTCCGACGTCGAAGGGAACACGACGCGCTTGCCGTGACGCACGGCGGCACGCACGATCGGCAGGTTCGCCTCGAAATCGAGCTCGAACACGCGCAGCGGCTCACGAACGTAGGTCGCCGGCGTCGCGATCGCGACCAGCGGAAGCACGACGTCGCACTTCTTGACGTGGTACTCGATCCACTCGCGGTTGATCGTGATGTCGCCTTCGAAGAAGTGGAACCTCGGCTCGGACAGGAGATCGGCGATGCGATCCGTCTGCATGTCCATGCCGTAGATTTCCCAGTCGGTGCCGGCGATGATCGCCTTCGACAGATGATGACCGATGAAGCCGTTGACGCCGAGAACGAGGATGCGCTTCATGCGCGGGGAACCTGATGCGGGGAGGGCGCGAATTGTAGCGGATTCAGGCAAGAGGCAAGACCTGACCCCACCGGCGCACGAGCGCTCCGGGCGACTGGATCTCGGAGTCGATTTCGAGGACATCGATTCGCAGCGTGCTTCCGCCACCGCAGGTGGCGATCATCGCGCCCCCGTCGACTGCGAGCGTCGCGGCGGCGCCCGCGGAAGCGCCCGTCGGGAGACGTGTGCGCAGCACCCGCGCGGTCCGTCCGGCGACCGTCGTCAAGGCACCAGGATAGGGCGGCGCCACGGCGCGCACGAGGTTGTGGATCGACTGCGCGTCGCGCGACCAGTCGATGCGGCCGTCTTCCGGCCGGCGACCGCCGTAATACGAGCCGCGCGCGATATCGTTCGGCAGGCGCGGTGCGTTCCCGGCGAGGAGCGCGGGGAGCACGGTGTCGAGGCAGATCTCGGCGGCGACCGTCACCTTGTCGAAGACCTCGCGCGCGGTGTCGTCGGGGAGGATCGGCACCGCCTGCCGGGCGACAATGTCGCCGGCGTCGGGCTTCGCGTCCATGTAGTGCAGCGTCGCGCCGGTTCGCCGTTCGCCGAAGAGCACCGCCCAGTTGACCGGCGCGCGACCGCGGTAGTGCGGCAGCAGCGAGCCATGCATGTTGAGCGCGCCACGGGGCGCGAGCGCGAGGATCCCGGCGCCCAGCATCCGGCGATAGTAGAAGCTGAAGATGAAATCGGGCACCAGGGTGGCGAGGCGGGCGACGAATGCGGGATCGTTCGCGTCGGCGGGAGCTGCGTGCGGGAGCCCGAGGTCGTCGGCGACCGCCGCCACGCGCTCGAACCAGATGTTCTCCGCCGGATCGTCGTCGTGCGTGACGACGAGCGGCACGTCGACGCCGTGGGCGCGCAGCACCCGCAGGCAGCGCGCGCCGACGTTGTGGTAGGCGAAGACGACTGCGCGTGTCACCCCGGTTTCACCGGTTGGTCGCTCACAGGTTGCCCGCTCGCCGACGGTGCGGGTGCCGATCGTGCAGACGCCGACTGCGCGGCAGCCGATTGCGCGGCAACCTCGACGAGCGGCAGCGCTCGCGGTTCGTCGTCAACGTCTCGCTCGAGTACTGCGCGGATCACGTAGCTCGGCCGCGTGCGCACCTGCTGGTAGATGCGCCCGACGTATTCGCCGAGCAGCCCGACGCCGAACATCGTCCAGCCGATCAGGAAGAACGCGAGGATGTCGCGGTCCCACAGCGCGCGGATGCCTTCGAGCAGGCCGCCGATGATCGATCGCTCGACGATGATGATCGCGTAGAGGACCACCGACGCCACGGCGACCAGCATGCCCAGCACCGAGAACATCTGCAGCGGTACCAGCGAGAACCCGGTCACGAGGTCGAAATTGAGCCGGATCAGCCGGTAGAGCGAGTACTTCGATTCCCCGGCGGCGCGCTCGGCGTGCTCGACGTCGACCTCGACCGGGCGATGTGCGAACGTGTACGCGAGGGCGGGAATGTAGACGCTGACCTCGCGCGCCGCCGCGACCGCGTCGACGATGTCGCGGCTGTACGCGCGCAGCATGCAGCCCTGGTCGGTCATCCGGATGCGCGTGATCCGCTGGCGCAACCGGTTCATCATCCGCGACGCGGCGCGCCGCCACCAGCTATCCTCGCGTGTTCGGCGCACTCCGCCGACGTAATCGGCGCCGGCGTCCATCGCCGCGAGAAGCTTCGCGATCTCCTCCGGCGGGTTCTGCAGGTCGGCGTCGAGCGTGACGACGCGCTCGCCGCGAACGCGAGCGAAGCCGGCGAGAATCGCCAGGTGCTGGCCGAAGTTCGCGTTGAACAGGATTACGCGCGTGACGTCCGGGCGTGCTGCGAACTGGTCGGCGAGAAGTGCTCCCGATCGGTCGCGGCTGCCGTCGTTGACGAAGATCACTTCGTAGGGAATGCCAAGCCCGTCGAGCGCAGGATAGAGTCGCGCGAAGAGCGACGGCAGGCCGTCTTCCTCGTTGTAGACCGGAATGACGACGGAGAGGCTCGGAGCAGTCATCGGCCGTCCTTACGGTGCCGCGCAATGACCTCGGCGCAGGCGGCGCAGACTCGGTCGATGTCGGCCGTCGTCATCGCCGCATGCAGCGGCAGCGTCACCGTCGCTGAGGCAATCCGCTCGGTCTCGGGAAGATCGCCCTCGCGGTAGCCGAACCGGCGGCCAAGTGTCGACAGGTGCAGCGCTTCGTAAGACACGCCGGTCATGATGCCGCGCGCGGCGAGCGCGTCACGGAACTCCTTGCGCGTGATCGTCAGGCGATCGAGCGGAAGCAGTACGCAGAACATGTTCCACGATTGGCCGTCGCCATCGGCAGGTCGCGGCGGTAGTTCGCAGCCGGGGTCGGTCGCGAAGCGCGCGAAGTAGCGCTCGACGAGGCTCCTTCGCACAGCGAGAAACCCGGGAAGGCGTTCGAGCTGCGCGAGACCGATGCGCGCGTTGACGTCCGGGAGGTTGAACTTGCCGCCGGGAAACGCGACGTCGCGCGTGCCGTCGGGGCGACGCTCGATGCCGTGAAAGCGCAGCGTCTCGATCCGCTTCGCTTCGACGTCGCCGTTGCAGACGATCGCGCCGCCCTCGATCGATGTGATGTTTTTGTTCGGGTGGAAGCTCAAGGTCACGAGGTCGCCGATCGCGCCGACCGGCCGGCCGCGGTAACGCGAACCGATGACCAACGCCGCGTCCTCGATCACCCGCAGGTTGTGGCGCCGCGCAAGCGCGTAGAGCGCATCGAGGTCGGCGAGCGACCCCGGCCAATGAGTGGGAATGATCGCCCGCGTGCGCGGGCCGATCTTCGCTTCGACCTGGCCGAGGTCGATGTTCCGGGTGACGGGCTCGCAGTCGACGAAGACCGGCGTCGCGCCGACCTTGACGATCATGTTGAGCACGGTGAAGAAGCTCTGCGCGCAGGTGATGACCTCGTCGCCGGGCCCGACGACCGCGAGCTGCAGCGCGACTTCGATCGCCGCCGTCGCCGAGGTCAGGGCGCGCACCGGGCGCCCGCCGCAGTGCGCCGACAGTGCGGCCTCGAAGCGCTCGACCCACGGCCCGCTCGTGATGTGCCCGGAGCGCAGGACGTCGGCCGCGGCCGCAATCGTCGTCTCGTCGAGGAACGGGCTCGCGAACTTGAGTGGTGCAGGCGTATCCAGAGGCGTGGTCTCCATCGGTTCGTCCGGATCGTCTCCGCGCAGCGCCTAGCTTCGCGCGACCAGCCACACGCCGGCGACGATCACGCCGATGCCGAGCCAGCGCTGCAGCGTCACCGCCTCGCCGAGGAGGTAGTGTGCGGCGATCGCATTGACGATGTAGCCGAGCGAGAGCATCGGGTAGGCGATCGAGACGGGAACGCGCGACAGTCCGAGGATCCAGACGACGAGGCTGACGACGTAGAGCGCGGCGCCGCCGATGAAATGGGTCTCGGTCGCCATGCGCGCGAAGGTCCGCACCCAGGTGTCGGCGGTGAGGGTCAGCACGCCGAGGTGGTTCGTCCCGGCCTTCAGCAGGAGCTGCGCGGCGGCGTTCAGCAGCACGCCGGCGACGAGGAACATGAAGGCGGTCGCGCTCATCGCGTCGTCATTGGCGGGAACTCGCGCCGGTTCGCTCGACGAGCACGCGCCGCGAGTCGCGCGCGACGACGGTCATCGGCAGTCCCTCCGAATCGAGCGCCTTCCACGTCTGCGGCGACATCAGCGCGTAGCCCTGGCGAAGCTCGCGCCAGCGCGACGCCCACGCCTCGACCGACGCGATCGCGAGCGATGGCTCGACGTCGATTCCCGGTCCGAGCTCGTCGCGCCACGCGACGACGGTCGTCGTGCGGCGCAGGTAGAACGGGAGTGTCTGGTCGTACATGCGGACCTGGTAGAAGGCTGCGTTGGGATCGTACGGAGGATCGGCACGCTTTTCCAGCGTTGCGACGAGGTCGGCGGCCGAGCGCGTCGCGCGGAACACGTCGGAGCCCTGGAAGAACGCTTGCATCGCAAGCATCGTCGCGATCGCGATGACCGCAACGGCGAGGGTGCGCGGAGCGGATGCCAGGGGTCGCGACGCCGTGTCCGAGCCGTGCAGCGCTGCGCCGAGCCCGCGCCCCGCGTCGCGATCGCGCCACAGCAGGAACGCGCTGACCACGTAGCCCGCAGCGGCGATGCCGAGTCCGAGCTCGACCCACGGCCCGAGTGCCACGTAGAGCGCGTGCGGCGTTCTCGTGTCGGCGAGCCTCGAAGCGAGCTGCGGGTAGCCGGCGAGCGCCACGGCCCAGAGGCCGAGCGTGCTCGCCGCGAGCGCGACCGCAAGCCACGCGAGCAGTCGTCCCGGCATCACCGTGAGCTGCAAGCCAAGCACCAGCGCGAGCGCTGGGAACATCGGCAGGATGTACGACGGGAGCTTGGACCCCGAGACGCTGAAGAAGACGAGAACGAATGCGGCCCAGGCGAGGCAGAACCGCGGCCACGCGAACGGGCGACCGCCGACAGCATCGTCGCGCCACGCCGCGCGCAGCCGCGCGAAGAACACTCCGGTCCACGGGAGCAGCCCGACGACGACCATCGGCAGGAAATACCACCAAGGTCCGGCGCGGTGGTGCTCGGTGGTGAGGAAGCGCTCGACGTGCTCGTGAATGAAGAAGAAGCGCGGGAACTCGGGATTGCGCAGCGACACCAGGAGGAACCACGGTGCGGTGATCGCGAGCAGCAGTACGACCCCCTTGCCGACGTGAAGGCGTTTCCACGGGCCGAAATCGCGCGTCGCGAGCGAATAGACGACGAGCGTGCACGCCGGGATCGCGATCGCGACGACCCCCTTGGTGAGCACACCGAGCGCGGTCGCCACCCACGCAGCGAGCATCCAGCCCATGCGGGCGCGCCGCGCCAGCGCGTCGTGCTGCGCAAGGAGAAACGCACAGAGCGCGACGGCGAGCCATAACGAGAGCATCGCGTCGAGCGTCAGGATGTGCGCGATGCCGAAGTGCCAGACCGAGCCGGCGAGCACCGCCGCGGCGAGCAGACCCGCCGACGGGGTGGCGATCACGGCGCCGGTCGCACCGATCGCGAGTACCGTCAGGAAGCCGGCCGCGGCGGTGGACAGGCGCGCGCTGCCCTCGCCGAGGCCGAACGCCTCGAACGTCGCTGCGGTCAGCCAGTACTGCAGCGGCGGCTTCTCGAAGTACTTGATGCCGTCGAGCCGCGGCGTGATCCAGTTTCCGGTCACCGTCATCTCGCGGGCGATCTCGGCGTAGCGTCCTTCGTCGGGGTGCTGCAGCGCGCGTCCGCCGAGGTTGGCGAACCAGACGAGCGCCATGACGACGGCGAGCGCGAAGACGATGGCGCGGGAGAGCGGAGCGGGCAAATGTCTGGGGTCGGGAGCGCTGCGGCGGCAGGCCGTGCGGGGCAGCGCATTCTACCCTGCGCTCCGTGCTAAATTTCCCCGTTTGCGCGCGCCGACCCGCCGACCGTGTCCGCCCCCCTCGTTCTCTACGACAACTACACGCGCAGCCTGCGTGAGTTCGCGCCGCTCGACGCAGCCGGGCCGGTCCGCCTCTACACCTGCGGGCCGACCGTCTACGATTACCAGCACATCGGCAACTTCAGGACCTTTCTCTTCGAGGACGGGCTGAAGCGCGTGCTGCGCTGGAACGGCTACCGCGTGCTGCACGTGATGAACATCACCGACGTCGGGCACCTCACGTCGGACGCCGACACCGGCGAGGACAAGATGGAGAAGGGCGCGCGGCGCACCGGTCAAAGCGCGTGGGAGATTGCCGCGCTGTACACGCAGGCGTTCGTCGACGACATGCGCGCGCTCGCGATCGAGCCGCCCGACGTGATGCCGCGTGCGACCGACCACATCGCTGAGCAGATCGAGTTCGTCGCCGAGCTCGAGCGGCGCGGCTACACCTACCGCACCGGCGACGGTGTCTACTTCGACACGTCGAAGCAGCCCGACTATGGCTACCTCGCGCGCCTCGATCGCGCCGGTCTCGAAGCCGGTCATCGCGTCGAGCTCGGCGACAAGCGCTCGGCGACCGACTTCGCGCTGTGGAAGTTCTCGCCGCCCGGCGGCCGCCGCCAGATGGAGTGGGCGAGCCCGTGGGGAAAGGGTTTTCCAGGCTGGCACATCGAGTGCTCGGCGATGGCGCAGCAGTACCTTGGCGACTGGTTCGACATCCACTGCGGAGGCGAGGACCACATCGCCGTCCACCATACGAACGAGATTGCGCAGACCGAGGCGCGCTGCGGCACGCGTCTCGCCAACTTCTGGATGCACGGCTACTTTCTGCTGCAGAACGACGCGAAGATGGCGAAGTCGGCGGGCGTGTTCCTGCGCGTCGGCGCGCTTGTCGACCGCGGTGTGGATCCGCTCGCCTTCCGCTACCTCTGCCTCACCGGGCATTACCGCAGCCAGCTCAACTTCACCTGGGAGGCGCTCGATGCCGCTGCGACCGGGCTCGCTCGGCTGCGCAGCGGCTTCCACGCGCTCGCGGCAGCGCACGGCACACCCGCCGATCGCGCGGCGCTCGATCGCTTCACCGAGGTGATCAACGACGATCTCAACTTGCCGCGCGGGCTCGCCGTCGCCTGGGAGGTGCTGCGCGGTGACCTCGACGATGCCGTGAAGCGTGCGACGCTCGCGCGCTTCGACGACGTATTGGGACTCGGGCTTGCCGCGTGGCGTCCGGCCGAGGTTGCGATTCCCCCTGCGATCGAGGCGCTCGCGCTGGAGCGCGCCGCTGCGCGGCGCGCGAAGCAGTGGGCCGAATCGGACCGGATCCGCGACGCGCTGCGCGAGGCCGGTTGGGAGATCGAGGACCGCCCTGACAGCTACACGCTGAAACCGCGCGGGTAGGGGGGGTAGGGGTCAGAACATCTGTTCGACCTGCCCGGTGAAGACCACCGGCCCCGTCGGCACCCCGGTCGGCGAGCCGCCCGGAGGTTCGACGCTGACGGCGAGCGCCGGGAACGACGCCAGCAGCGCCACGGCCGCCGAGCGGGTCGGCAGCTCGACGACGGCCCCCGCCGGGATCACGCCGAGCGCCCTCGGCGCCGCCCCCTTTGGCAGGCCCCACAGCTCGAAGACGCGGCCGGCGGGCGGCAGCGTGGCGCCGATCGACTTCACGTGCAGGACCTCCTCGCCCGGCGCGGCGGCCGCGATCATCGCGGGCTTGGCGTCGGATCCGGCGAGGATCACCACGATACCGGGGGCAGGCGCGCGCTTCCCAACGGTTTGCAGGACGCCGAGCGCCACCGCCGCAGCGAGGAACACGGCAGTCGCGGCGCGCCAGACGGCGAGCCGGTTCCACCAGGACGGACGGGCGTCGGCAGTCGCGCTCCAGCCGAGGCGGGCGGCGATCCGGTCCCAGGTTCGCGCGGGTGGGTCGACCTCGGGTAGCGCCGTACCGAGCACCGCGAGGCGCTGCGACCAATCGTCGAGCGCGGCCGCGACGACAGTATCGCGTCGCGCGATTGCGGCGAGGCGCCGGCGCACGCGCGGCGGCGACGTGCCGAGCGCGTACTCGGCGGCGAGGCGGTCGAGCCGGTCGGGACGATCGGGGCGCGAAAGGTTCATCGCGTCGCCCCCGCTGCGTCGAGGCAGGACTTCAGTCTTTCGAGACCGCGTCGGATCCAGGATTTGACGGTTCCGAGCGGCTGCCCGAGATGGCGCGCGAGCTCGCCGTGGGACAGCCCCTGGAAGAACGCGAGCGCGATCGCCTGGCGTTGCCGCGAATCGAGCCCTTCGATGCAGCCGCGCACGGCGCGCGCATCCGCCGCGGCGATCAGGAGCTCGGCAGCCGTCGGCGCGTCGACCGGCAGATCGATCGGGTCGGCGTCGTCGGTCGCCGGGGTGAGCGAGACAGTGTCGAGCTCGCGCCGGCGCAGGTAATCGAGACAGCGATTGCGGGTGATCGCGGCGAGCCAGGTGAACGGCTGGCTGCGGGCGGCATCGTAGCTCGCCGCGGCATTCCACACGCTCACGTACACGTCCTGCACGATTTCCTCGGCGAGGGCCGCATCCTTCACCATACGCAGCGCGACCGCATATAGACGCGCCGAAGACGCGCGATAGAGGTGCTCGAAGGCGCTCCGGTCGCCGAGCGCGGTACGCCCGATCAGCGCGGCGAGTCCGTCACCGCGCTCGTGCGTCGGTCTCAAGCGCCCCGGTCGCGACGCCACATGACGTCCGGAACGCTGGCGTCACGATTGAGGAAGCGCGCGAGAACGAACAGAACGTCGGACAGGCGATTCAGGTACATCCGCGCCGGCTGCGTCACCGGCTCGGTTGCCGCGAGGGACACCACGGCCCGCTCGGCCCGGCGGCAGACGGTGCGGGCGATGTGCGCGAGTGCTGCCGCGCGGGTGCCTCCCGGTAGCACGAATTCTTTGAGCCGCGGCAGATCGGCGTTGAGCGTCTCGACAGCGCGTTCGAGGCGATCGACGTGCGACGTGCCGATGGCCGCGTGGCCGGGAATCGACAGCTCGCCGCCGAGGTCGAAGAGGTCGTGCTGGATCTCGGAGAGCAGTGTCGTCGTGGCCGGCGAAAGCGTTTCGACGGAAAGCAGCCCGATGAAGGCATTGAGTTCGTCGACGGCCCCAATCGCGTCGATTCGCGCACTGTCCTTGGCGACGCGCGAGCCGTCGCCGAGGCCCGTCGTTCCGCCGTCGCCGGTACGCGTGACGATCTTCGACAACCGATGACCCATATCGATTGAACCTCCATCCCCATGCTCGTCGATTTTGCTACGATTGTCCATTGGTCGATTCCGCGCGCGCGATCCGGACGATCGCCGCGCGCATTCGAAGGAACCGCGCCGTGGCCAGTCAGCAAATCTACGATCAGCATCTGGAGCGCCGCCCCGCCAATCACGCGATGCTGACGCCGCTGTCGTTCATCGCGCGCACCGCCTACACGTGGCCGGACCATC
>JAICXH010000034.1 GCA_025981645.1 Burkholderiales bacterium | reverse complement strand
GCGCCGCGCCCCGGGCGCCACGCCGCGCCGCGCGCCTCCCCCCGTGGAGCCCCTGGGCGTGCGGCCCCGTGCCGCGCCCCCCCCCGGCCGCGGTCCCCCGCCCAACGCGCGCGTCACGGTGCCCCACTCTCGGCCTCCATGGTCGGTGTAGAGCGCGACGGGGCATCCCCACCGTCCGACCCGGCGCGGCGATTTTTCGAATCGCGTCCGTCCCGGCTTTTGCGCAGGTCAGCCGGTCAGCCCGTAATAGAGGTTCTGCGGGTGATTCGCCTGCGCGAAAAAGAACCAGCGCTCGGCGAGCAGTCCGGCATATTGGATCGCGAAGGCGGCGGCAATCGCGAAGGGAAGCGCAAGCGCGGTCCCAGCCCACAGCAGCGCGAGCGGCAGAGGAAACGCGAGCACGAGAAACAGCCACCGGATCGCGCGCAGGAATTCGCGCGTGCGGTGATGGAAGAATTCGCGCGTGTTGAACGAGCCGCCGGTGAAGCCGGGCGAAATCTGCCGGATCGACGGATGCTTGATGCCGATCGCCGTCTGCACGGTCGACTTCGGGCGCAGGCGCGCGTTGCGCACCAGCGAGAGCGTGCGCGTCGCGAGCCCTGCCAGCGTGGCCAGCGCCGTCGCAGCGGCGTACCCGGGCACGAGCGCAGGCTCGAGGTACGCCGCGAGCGCCGTCGCGAGCATCGCCCCCGACGCGCAGCCGAGCAACGTGTAGTTGACGACGGTGAGCGGTGTCGCCCATTCCTGCAGGAAGCGGATGCACGCGTAGATCATCCCGGTACAGACGAACAGCGTGACGCAGAGTAACGTCGCGGCCGCGCCGATCCACTCCATCGCTGGCGCCGGTGCGCGTGCCTGCGCGACGCCGTACGCGAACACCGCGGCGGTGAACGCCGGGAGCACGATCACTTCACGCGACAGCCACGAAGTGCGCCAGCGCGCGGCTGCGCGCCACGCGCGCTCCGGACGGCCGAGATGGAAGAACGACGCGACGAGGCCGAGCACGAGCAGGGTCGCAGAAACCGCACTTGCGACGACGGCGAAGTGCGGCGACACGCGTCCCGGAGCGACGAGCGTCGCGACGTAGAGCGCAACGAACAACCCCTGCCCCGCGCCGATCAGCGTCGTGAGGAGGATGACCGAGAGGGCGGGATTCATCGCGGCCGCCCCACGTTCACCAAGACGTCACGTCGTCGAGCGCCGGATCCTTCGGCGACGGCTTCGGCTGCCTGCCCTCGATGTGCAGCGGATTGTCGGCGCGGACGAGCTGGTCGTCGTGGTGGTGCGCGTCGGTCCGGCGCCGCGGCAGGTAGTGGTTGGACGGATGCGTGCCCCACTCGGGCATCAGCGCGTAGCCGGCGTGATCGCGGATCGCGCGCGAGACCTCGGACTCGGGATCGTGGATGTCGCCGAAGAGCCGCGCCGACGTCGGACACGCCATCACGCACGCCGGCCTGCGGTCGGACGGCGGCAGACCCGTGTCGTAGATGCGGTCGACGCACAGCGTGCACTTGGTCATCACCTTGCGCTCGTTCTCGACCTCGCGCACGCCGTAGGGACAGGCCCAGGCGCAGTACTTGCATCCGATGCACTTGTCGTAGTCGACGAGCACGATGCCGTCTTCTGCACGCTTGTAGCTCGCACCGGTCGGACATACGGGCACGCACGGCGGATCCTCGCAGTGCAGGCACGATTTCGGGAAATGCACCGTCTGCGTGTTCGGAAACTCGCCGACCTCGAAGGTCTGCACGCGATTGAAGAACGTCCCGGTCGGATCGGCTCCGTACGGATTGAGATCGGCGAGCCCGCCCGCCTGCCCGGAGGTGTTCCACTCCTTGCAGCTCGTCACGCAGGCCTGGCAGCCGACGCAGACGTTGAGGTCGATCACCAGCGCAAGCTGCGTCATCCGTTCCCCTTTCGCGTGCCGGCGACGTAGCTCTGCATCGCCGGAACTGCGTCGGCGGTGCCCGGCATCGGCGGCACTGCGGTGAACTGCGGCCAGGTCTTGGCCAGCTCGCCGGTCTCGGCCGGGCGAATGCGGACGCGCACGTCGTACCATCCCGCCTGGCCGGTCACCGGATCGGAGTTCGAGATCCGCGTGCCGCGCCACGGCAGCTCGTCGGTGATCAGATGATTCAGCAGGAAGCCGCGCTGCGACTCGTTGGCGTCGGCATCGAGCCGCCACGCGCCGGCGGCCTTGCCGATCGAGTTCCACGTCCAAACGGTGCCAGGCTCGACCGCTTCGCTGTAGCGCGCCATGCACCGAACCTTGCCCCAGGGCGACTCGACCCACATCCACGCGCCGTCGGCGATGCCCTGCGCGCGCGCCGCGACGGGGTTCACGTAGAGATGATTGTGCGCGTGAATCTGGCGCAGCCACGCGTTCTGCGAATCCCACGAGTGGTACATCGCCATCGGCCGCTGCGTAATCGCCGCGAGCGGGAAGCGGTCGGAGTCGGTTGCCTGCGCCTCGAGCGGCGCGTAATAGAACGGCAGCGGGTCGAAATAGGTCGCGATGCGGTCCTTGAGGTGTGCCGGAGGCGTGCGCCCGGCGCGTCTGCCCTGCGCTGCGAGGCGAAACTTCTGCATCACCTCCGAGTAGAGCTGGATCAGGATCGGCTCGGCGAAGCGGCGCATCCGCACGCGCTGCGTCCATTCGAGGTAGCCCCGATTCCAGTTCCTCATGTAGCGGTACGACGGCGGCAGCTCGTGGTGGTAGACGCAGTTGTTCGCGGCGTACATCTCCCATTGGCGCGGATTGGGCTCGCCGTGCATGAACTTCTCGCCCCCCTTGCCGCGCCATCCCGACAGGAAGCCGATGCCCGACCCCGGCTCGGTCTCGTAGTTGACGATGAAATCGGGGTAGTCGCGGAACTTGCGCGAACCGTCGGGCCGGACGAACGCGGGGAGCCCGAGCCTCCCGGCGAGCTCGATCAGCACCTCCTGGAACGGCCGGCACTCGCCCTTCGGCGGCAGCACCGGCAGGCGCACCGAGTCGACCGGACCGTCGAACTCCGAGATCGGCCGGTCGAGGATCGACATCACGTCGTGGCGCTCGAGGTAGGTCGTGTCCGGCAGGATGAGGTCGGCGAAGCCCGCCATCTCGGACTGGAAGGTGTCCGAGACGATGATGAACGGGATCCGGTAGTCGCCTTTGTCGTCGCGGTCGTTCAGCATCCGCCGCACCTCGACGGTGTTCATCGTCGAGTTCCACGCCATGTTCGCCATGAAGATCAGCAGCGTGTCGATCGGGTACGGATCGCCGCGCCAGGCGTTGGTGATGACGTTGTGCATGAGCCCATGCACCGACAGCGGGTATTCCCACGAGAATCCCTTGTCGATCCGCACCGGATTGCCGTCGTCGTCGACGAAGAGGTCCTCGGGGGCCGCGGGCCAGCCGAGGGCGAGCGCGCCGAGCGGCGTTCCCGGCTTCACCATGTCGGGTCGATTCGGCGGCTTGGCCGCGGGGGGAATCCCGCGCGGAAACGGTGCGCGATGGCGAAAGCCGCCGGGACGGTCGATCGTGCCGAGCAGCGACATCAGGATCGCGAGCGCGCGGATCGTGTGAAACCCGTTCGAGTGTGCGGCGAGGCCGCGCATCGCGTGGAACGACACCGGATTGCCGGTCACCGTCGAATGCTCGACGTCCCACGAATCGGTCCACGCGATCGGCAGTTCGATCTTCTGGTCGCGCGCGGTGATGCCCATCTCGTGCGCAAGCCTGCGAATCGTCGTCACCGGAACGCCGGTGATCTCCGCGGCCCACTCGGGCGTGTACGGACGAACGCGCTCCTCGAGGAGCTGGAACGCGGGCTTAACCCGGCGCCCGTCGGCGAGCGTGAATTCGCCGAGCAGATAGGGGTCGGCGCCGGGAGCGTGCGTCGGCACTGCGCGGTCGGTCAATCGGTCCCACCACAGCTTGTTCTGCGGGTACAGCGCGTTGACTTCGGGGCTCGCCGCATCGACGGCGAGGAGTCCCGACATCTCGCCGGCATCGTCGCCGTGGACGAGATGGCCGGCGTTCGAGTAGCGCACCAGGAATTCGCGGTCGTAGAGCCCGGTTGCGATGATCTCGTGAATCAGCGCGAGCAGGAGCGCACCGTCGGTGCCCGGGCGGATCGGCACCCACTCGTCGGCGATTGCCGAGTAACCGGTGCGCACCGGGTTGATCGAGACGAAGCGTCCGCCCGCGCGCTTGAATTTCGCGATCTCGATCTTCAGCGGGTTCGAGTGGTGATCTTCGGCAGTGCCGATCATCACGAAGAGCCTGCTGCGCTCGAGGTCTGGCCCGCCGAACTCCCAGAACGAGCCGCCGATCGTGTAGATCATCCCCGCGGCCATGTTGACCGAGCAGAAGCCGCCGTGGGCGGCGTAGTTCGGCGTGCCGTACTGGCGCGCGAAGAGGCCCGTCAGTGCCTGCATCTGATCGCGGCCCGTGAAAAGTGCGAAGCGCTTCGGGTCGGTGTCGCGAATCGAGCGCAGGCGCTCCTCGACGATGCCGAGCGCCTCGTCCCACGAAATCGGCTCATACTCGCCTTCGCCGCGCGCCGAGCCTGCCTTGCGCCTGAGCGGGCGCGTGAGACGCGCCGGCGAGTACTGCTTCATGATGCCCGACGACCCCTTGGCGCAGATGACGCCGCGGTTCAGCGGATGCTCGGGGTTGCCGTCGATGTAGCGAACGTCGCCATCGCGCAGGTGCACGCGGATGCCGCAGCGGCACGCGCACATGTAGCAGGTCGTCTTCCTGACCTCGGTCGCACCGCCCGTCCGCCCATCCACGGCGTCCTTCACCGCGTCATGAACCGCGCGCCGCCGCGGCCGCATGCACGACCGCGAGCGCGCACGAAGCGACGCGGCAGTCGCGCGAATCGGCGCGGCTCGTCAACACGATCGGAACGCGTGTGCCGAGAACGATGCCCGCGCAGTCGGCGCCCCCCAGCCGGACGAGCGCCTTGTAGAGGATGTTGCCGGACTCGAGCGCGGGCACGACGAGCACGTCCGGCGCTCCGGCGACCGGGGAGGCGATTCCCTTGACGCGCGCCGCGTCCGCCGAGATCGCGTTGTCGAAGCCGAGCGGCCCGTCGACGATGCCGCCCTCGATCTGTCCACGGTCGGCCATCTTGCAGAGCGCCGCAGCATCGACGGTCGCGGCAATCGCCGGGTTCACGTCCTCGACGGCGGAGAGCAGTGCGACCTTCGGCATATCGATGCCGAGCGAGCGCGCGAGGTCGATTGCGTTGCGGACGATGTCGCGCTTCGCCGCGAGGTCGGGCGCAATGTTGACCACGCAGTCGGAGACGAGAAGCGGGCGTCCGAAGCCTGGAATGTCGAGGACGAACGCATGACTGACGCGGCGCGCGCTGCGCAATCCCGCATCGCGACCGAGTGCGACGCCGAGCAGTTCGTCGGTATGCAGGCTCCCCTTCATCAGCGCGCCGACGGTGCCGCGCTTCGCGAGGTCGACAGCGAGCCCCGCCGCCGCGCGTGGGTCGTCGTCGCTCTCCTCGATGGTGAGCCGTGCCTCGTCGATCCCCGCGGCCCTTGCCGTCGCCGCGATCCGCGCGCGCGAACCGACCAGCACCGCCTCGATCAGGCCCTCGTTCTCGGCCGCGATCGCGGCCTCGAGCGCGTCGGGCGAACACGGCCACACGACCGCCATCGGCAGCGGCCCGTGCCCGCGCGCCCGCGCGCGCAGGGCATCGAGCTGCGGGCGTGAGACGGCGCTCACGAGCGAGCGTCCGCGAGGATCATGTCGGAGGCCTTCTCGGCGATCATCACCACCGGAGCGTTGGTGTTGCCCGAGACGAGCGTCGGCATGATCGAGCCGTCGATGACGCGCAGACCCCTGATGCCGCGCACCTTCAGCCGCTCGTCGACCACCGCCATGGCGTCGTCCCCCATCTTGCAGGTGCCCGACGGATGAAAGATCGTCGCGCCGTACTCACGCGCGAATTCGAGCCACTCGCCGTCGGTCTTCACTGTCGGGCCGGGCCGATACTCGGACTTGACGTACGGCGCCATCCCCGGCGTCTGCGAAATGTGTCGCGCGAGCTTCATGCCGGCAATGGCGGTGCGGCGATCGAGGTCGGTCGACAGATAATTCGGCTGCATCGCGGGAGGCTCCTTCGCGTTTCGCGACTTGATCTCGACCGTCCCGCGACTCTCCGGCCGCAACTGGCAGACCGACATCGTGAAGCCCGGGAAGCCGTGGGGCTGCGCACCGGCGAGATCGGCGGAGAGCGTTCCGAAGTGAAACTGCACGTCGGGCGTTTTCGACTCCGGCAGGACGCGGGTGAAGAGCGCCCCCTGGTTGATGCCGATCGCGAGCGGTCCCTGCTTGAACAGCAGCCACTGCAGACCGATCTTCATCTTGCGGTACAGGCTGTGCAGATCGTCGTTGGTGGTGATCGGCTTGGTGCATTCGTACATGAGCCGAAGCTGCAGGTGGTCCTGCAGGTTCGAGCCGACACCAGGGAGGTCGACGGTTACCGGAACCCCGCGCCTCGCGAGCAGCGCGGCCGGACCGATGCCGGAGAGTTGCAGCAGTTGCGGCGACTGCAGCGCTCCGGCGCTGAGGAGCACCTCGCGCCCTGCCGCCACCTCGATCGTCGCGCCGTGGCGCTCGTACGTCACTCCTGTGGCGCGCGCTCCGTCGAGCCTCACGCCCGTCACCTGTGCGTCGGTCTCGACCGTGAGGTTTCGGCGTCCGCGTGCCGGCTTCAGGTAAGCGACTGCGGTGCTGCAGCGCCAGCCGCGCCGCGTCGTGAGCTGGTAGTAGCCGACCCCCTCGTTGTCGCCCGTGTTGAAATCGACGCGGCGCGGGATGCCGATGTCGTTGGCGCCGCGGATGAACGCCTCGACGAGCTCGTGCTTCGCGCCGATCGACGACGCCGAAAGCGGACCGTCCGCACCGTGGTACGCGCTCGCGCCGAGGTCGTTGCTCTCCGAGCGAATGAAATACGGCAGCACGTCCTTCCACGCCCAGCCGCGGTTGCCGAGCGCTGCCCAGTGGTCGTAGTCCTCCGCCTGGCCACGGACGTAGATGAGGCCGTTGATCGAGCTCGAACCGCCGAGCCCCCTTCCCCGCGGCCAGTAGATCTTGCGATCGTGCATCCCCGGATCGGGTTCGGTGTAAAACCCCCAGTTGTAGGCCGGGTGGAACATCGTCTTCCCGTAGCCGATCGGGATGTGGATCCAGATGTAGTTGTCCCGCGGGCCCGCTTCGAGCAACAGCACCGAGTGACGGCCGCTCTCGGTCAGCCGGTTCGCGAGCACGCAACCGGCCGATCCGGCGCCGACGACGATATAGTCGTAGGTGCGAGCTTCCACGCCCGTCTCCTCAGGCCTGGGCCGCCGGCCGCGTGCTAGACGTAGCTCTTGTACTTCGCGAGGTGGCGCACCGGCTTCGAGAGGGCATCGCGACGGAACGGGTCGCCCAGCTCGCGCGTCACCATCATTTCGAGCACCGTCGTCTTGCCCTCGGTCTGCGCCTTGCACGCATCGGCCAGTGCGGCACCGACGTCCGAGAGCTTCTCGACCACGCGGGCCTCGGCGCCCATCGCCCGGGCGATCGCCGCGAAGCTCGGGTTCTCGAGGTCGGTGCCGAGGAAGCGGCGGCTGTAGAAGTCGACCTGGTTCTTCTTCTCGGCGCCCCACTGGCGGTTGTTGAACACGACCGCGGTGACCGGGATCTTTTCGCGCACGCAGGTCAGGATCTCGCCCATGCTCATCGCCCAGGCGCCGTCACCGACGTAGGCGATCGCCGGGCGGTGCGGAGCGGCGAGCTTGGCGCCGATGATGCACGGGAACGCGTAGCCGCAGTTGCCGAAGCTCATCGCCGCGAACATGCTGCGCGGCTCGTCGAAATGCAGGTAGCTGTTCGACACCGAGCAGATGTTGCCGATGTCGGTCGACACCATCGCATGCGCAGGCATCGCCTTCGCGAGCTCGCGCAGCATCTGGCGCGGGTGCATCAGGTTCGTGTCGCGCGTGACGTCCAGGCTGTACGGGTCCTTCTCCTGCGCCCAGGCCGCGAGCTCCTTCTCCCACTCGCCCTTCTGCTTGCGGATCTCCGCGTCGCGCTTGTCGCGGTTGGACTGGCAGGCGAGCGGCCGACCGGCGAGCTTCGCTGCGAGTGCCTCGGCGACGGCTTTCGCATCACCGCAGAGGCCGACCGAGATCTTCTTGACGAGGCCGAGCATCCTGGGGTCGGCATCGACCTGGATGATCTTCGCGCTCTTCGGCCAGTAATCGAGCCCGTGCTGCGGCAGCGTACCGAACGGTCCGAGGCGCGTGCCGAGCGCCAGCACGACGTCGGCCTGCTCGATCAGCTTCATACCGGCCTTCGAGCCCTGGTAGCCGAGCGGACCGCAGGCCAGCGGGTGCCGCGCCGGGAACGAATCGTTGTGGAGGTAGCTGCTGACCACCGGCGCGTGCAGGAGCTCCGCGAGCTTGACGCAGGCATCGACGCCCTCGGCCATCACGACGCCCCCGCCCGCAACGATCACCGGAAACGTCGCCTTCGCGAGCAGGTCGGCCGCCTCGGCGAGGCTCTTCTCGCCGCCGGAGCCGCGCTCGATCGTGATCGGCGCCGGAACCTCGAACTGGTAATCGCCGTAGAAGTAATCACGCGGGATGTTGAGCTGGGTCGGACCCATCTCGAGCATCGCGCGGTCGAAGCAGCGCGCGGTGATCTCGGCCATCCGCCGCGGATTGTTGACGTGGCCCTGGTACTTCGTGATCTTCGAGAAGATCGGGAGCTGGTCGGTCTCCTGGAAGCCGCCGAGCCCCATTCCCAAGCTGCCCGATTCGGGCGTGATCACCACGACCGGCGAGTGCGCCCAGTACGCTGCAGCGACGGCAGTGACGAAGTTGGTGATCCCCGGGCCGTTTTGCGCCATGCAGACGCCGTGCCGCCCGGACACGCGCGAATAGCCGTCGGCCATGTGGCCGCCGCCCTGCTCGTGTACGACGGGGACGTAGCGGATGCCCGCCGCCGGGAAGATGTCCAGCGCGTCCATGCACGCCGAGCCGACGATGCCGAACACGTCCTTGACGCCATTCGCGACCAGCGTCTCGACGAACGCCTCGGAGGGCGTCATCAGCGTCGGCTTGCCGGTGGTCGCCGGGGCCGCCGGCGCGGTTTCGTTGCGGACTATCGTGGCCATTGTCATCTCCTCGTTGCTGGAAAGTGATCGGGAATCAGAACATCTCGTCGCGCAGGTAGTACCAATAGTAGAGTCCGCGCTGGCCCAGCCGCCTGAATGGCGAGAAGGTACGCGACTCGAAGCGGCGGAACGCGATCGGTAGCGGCAGCGGCGAGCCGAGGACCGGCAGCTCGACCTCGTCGCGCTCCCCCGCCATCTGGCGAGCCATCCGCTGGCCCGCGCGTGCCGAATACGATACGCCGTTGCCACCGTAACCGAGCGCGTAATAGAGCGTCACCCTCGGATCGGGCTGAACGATGCGCGGCATCATGTCATGGCTCACGTCGACCCAGCCCCACCACGAATACTCGAAGTCGAGGTGCGCGAGCGCCGGAAACTTCCGATGCAGACCGTCGACCAGGACCTTCCGGTGGCGCGGGTTCTCGGCGTCGGCGCCGGTGATCGAGCTGCGGCTTCCCATCTGGACGCGGTTGTCGGGCAGCAGCCGGTAATAGAAGCGCAGCGTGCGGGTGTCGGTCAGAGCCTGGTGCGTCCTGAAATTGCACGCCGCGATCTCGCTCTCGGTGAGCGGCCGCGTCACCGCATTGTTGGACAGGATCGGCATGATCCTGCTCCGCAACTGCGGGTGCAGCGTCTGCGCAGTGTAGCCGCCGGTCGCGACGCCGACCGCGCGCGCGCGCACCGTCCCGCCGGGCGTGCGCAGGTGATGGACGCCGCGCTCGGTCGTCCACCCGATGACCGGGCTCGCCGGACGGAGCTTCGCGCCGAGCTCGCGCGCGAGCTTCGCGTAGCCATAGACGAGCTTCATCGGGTGCACGGCGATGCAGGCCGGCTCGTGCAGCGCGCCGTGCGACTCGGCGTCGCCGACGTACTTCGAGTGCAGCGTCGCGGCGTCGATCAGCTCGGTCTCGTAATTGAAATACTTGCGGTTGAACGCCTGCTCGTGGGCGAGCCGCTTCATGATCTTCGCGCGGTGCGCGATCAGGAAGTGCCCTCCGGGCTGGGCGTCGCAGTCGATGCCGGCGACGAGGCCCTCGAAGGTTCTGAACCCCTCGGCGATCTCCGCGTGCATCCGCCTCGCCGTCTCGAGCCCCCAATGCGCGACCCACTGCGGCCGCGTGAGGCGCCCCGACGCGAACTGCCCCTGGCCGCCGTTCCTGCCGCTGCACCCCCAGCCGATCCGGTTCGCTTCGAGGACAGTCGCGCGGATGCCGTGCTCACGCGCGAGGAAGATCGCGGTAGCGAGCCCCGTGTAGCCGGCGCCGATAATCGCGACATCGACGTCGGTATCGCTCGACACCGGGCCGTCGTCGCCGGGTGGCGTGCCCGCGCTCGCCGCCCAGTATGACGGCGGGTAATCCTGGTTGCATCCGGGCTCGCGCGTGACCAGGGGGTCGTAGCGCGGGTCGTAGCGCGCCGCCGGCGCTTCGAGCTTCATGATCGGCCTCGTCAGCGCTTCACCGCGGGAATCGGCGGGCGCGCCTTGCGGAACGCGTTCTTGACCGCGATCTTCCCGTTGCGGAACGTGAATACGTCGCAGCCGTTGGCGACGACGCGGCTCCCATCCGCTGCCGTGCCGCTGAAGGTCCACTCGGAGACGCCTCGGTCGCCGGCGACGAAGTGCCTGCCGTCGCCCCAGTGCGCATCGGGGAAGCTCGTCCACGCCTGCGCGAACGCCTTGCGCACCGCGTCGCGGCCCTCGTGACGCGTGCCGCAGGCCTCGGGACCGCCGACGGCTTCGAAGACGCAGTCGTCGGTCATGAACGACATCAGTCCATCGATGTCGTGCCGGTTCCACGCATCGGTGAACGACTGAAGAAACTCGGTGGTTACGTGAGCGTCCGCTTGCTGCGACATGTTCTGCACCTCCCTGCCGGTACGGTTCGATTGCCGGCGCGCGATCGCTCGCCCGCGTTGTCACCGTGAACGCTATTCCTCCGACAGGGCCTCAGGTAGCGCCAGATCCGCGCTTTCGCTTGGGCCAGCCCGGCTGGCTGGCGATGCCGCGCTCGAGCCGCGATCAGACGGACGTCTGCTCGCGCGCGAACTCGCGCATCAGCGCTCCGAGCGCGCGGATGCCGGGCTCGATCCGTTCGGCCTCGATCGACGAGAAGCCCAGGCGCATATGATTGAGCGGTGGGTCGTCTGACATGAAGAACACGTCTCCGGGCTCGATCAGGATCCCGCGCCCGGCGGCGGCTGCAGCGAGCGCACGCGTATCGAGCCAGTCGGGACCACTCACCCAGCACGAGGCTCCTCCCGTCACGGGCACGACGCGCGTGTCGGGAAGGTGCGCGTGAATGGCGCGGCAGAGTGCGGCGGCGCGCGCCGGGTAAGCCTGCGCGAGGCGCCGCAGCAGTGCGTCGTGGTGCCCGAGGGCCAGGAACAGCGCGTACGAGCGCTGCACGAACGCCGACGGGTGGCGAATCATCAGCCGGCGCAGCGCGCGCGCCTCGCGCACGAGCTCGCGCGGCCCGACGATGTAGCCGAGGCGCAGGCCCGGGGCGAAGGTCTTCGACAGGCTGCCGATGTAGAGGACACGGTCGTTGCGGTCTAGGCTCTTCAGCGCCGGGTTCGAATCCGCGAACAAGCTGTTCTCGGCCTCGAAGTCGTCCTCGATGACGACGAAATCGGCAGCCGCGGCGAGCGACAGCAGCTCGGGGCGCCGCGCGAGCGGCATCGTGACGGTGGTCGGGCACTGGTGGGACGGCGTCACCATCACGTAGTCGCATCCGCCCAGCGACTCGTCGACGACGACTCCCGAGTCGTCCACGCGCAGGGGGTGCAGATTGCGGGTGCGCGCGGCGAAGATGTTGCGCGCGTCGGGATAGCCGGGGTCTTCGACGCCGACGGCGGTCGACTCGGTCATCAACAGGTCGGCGAGCAGGTAGAGCGCCTGCTGCGCGCCGACGGTGACGATGATCTCGTCGGCGTTCGCCCAGACGCCGCGCCGCGGCAGCACCCGGCTGCGGATCTGCTCGACGAGCGAGGCGTCGTCGCGCGCGATCAGATCCGACGCCCAATCGTGGATGCCTAGCACCGACAGCGCCTTCATGCAGCACTCGCGCCAGTCCGGAATCGGAAACATCGCCGGATCGAACTGCCCGTAGATGAACGGGTACGGGTACTTCTGCCAGTCGCCCGGCTTGACGATGTTGCGTTGCGCCGACGGGCGGAAGCGGAAGCGAGGTCCCCAGTCGGGTTCGGCCGGTGCGAGCTTCGCTTCGGCGGCTGGCGACGCCTGCGGGCGCGCCAGCATCTCGGGATTGATGAAGTGGCCGCGCCGGCTCTGGGAGATCAGGTAGCCTTCGTCGGCAAGCTGCTGGTAGGCGAGCACGACGGTGTTGCGTGCAACGCCGATCGCCTCCGCGAGCTCGCGGCTCGACGGAATCGGCGCATCGGCGGGAAGCTGGCCGTCGAGCACCGCCGAGACCAGCATCGTGCGAATGCGACCCTGCAGGCTGATGCCGCCCTCGGCCGAAAGCTGGAAGCGCTGCTTCCACATTACCGATCTGAGTCGCGCCGGCACGCCCGGTCCTCCTCCCACCGTCACTTTACGTCAGGACGCCGACGGGCGGCCCGGGAAGGTCAGCTCGCCGACGCGTGGCCCAAGCGATAGCGCGAAACTGGTACTAACCACGGCCCGTGGCCCAAGGGCACACTGGGTATGATGGCTGCGCAGGGCGGGGTCCGCCGCCTGCCGGTTCGGCCGCCGCCTCGCGGCAGCGGGATTACGATACCGGAACCGACGCGTGCGGATGCACGCGTCACCGACTCCGACCAACCTTCCAAGGAGAGAAAAGCATGAGGAATGTCAGGGGAAAAGGATGGAAAGCCCTGGCCGTGGCGGCTGTTCTGCCGTTCGTTCTGGGCGGAACCCCCGCGCAGGCGCAGGACAAGACGATCACGATCGGTTACCAGACGATCGTCGGGCCGTTCCCGACCGCGCTCGCCGACGGCAGCTTCGAAAAGGCCACCGGATACAAGATCAAGTGGCGCCAGTTCACGTCGGCCGGTGACATCAGCGCCGCATTCGCGTCGGGCGACATCCCGATCGGCGTGCTCGGCTCGACCGGCATCGCCGCCGCAACCAGCAACGGCGTCGACGTCGAGCTGTTCTGGGTCCTCGACAACATCGGCAAGTCGGAGCAGCTCGTCGCACGCAACGGCTCGGGAATCAACAAGCCCGAGGACCTCATCGGCAAGAAGGTCGCCGTGCCGTTCGTGTCGACGTCGCACTTCCACCTGCTGATCGCGCTGGAGAAGATCTGGCACATCCCGCCGTCCAAGGTGCAGATCCTCAACATGAAGCCGCCTGAGATCGTCGCCGCCTGGACGCGGGGTGACATCGATGCTGCGTACGTGTGGCCGCCGGCGCTGACGACACTCCTCAAGAACGGCAAGACGATCATCACGTCCGAGGAAGTCGGCGCGAAGAGCGTGCCGACCTTCGACGGCATCATCGCCAACCGCAAGTGGGCGGCCGAGCACAAGGACTTCATGGTCGCGTTCACGAAGGTGCTCGCCAAAGCCTACGCCGACTACAACGCGCACAAGGCGAACTGGACGGCGACCTCGTCCGAGGTCAAGGCGATGACGAAGCTGGTCGGCGGCAACGCGACGGACAACGCCGATTCGCTCAAGCTGCTGAGCTATCCGACGGCGAAGGAACAGGCTTCGGCCGAGTGGCTGGGAGGCGGCAAGAACGGCAAGGCGCTGGGTGCCCTCACGCAGAGCGCCGAGTTCCTGAAGTCGCAGCACCAGATCAACACGATGCTGCCCGACTACAGCCCGTACGTCACGGCGCAGTACGCCGAGGCGGCAGAGAAGTAGCCGTCGCGCGCGGCGTGCCGGAGCATTCGGTCCGGCCCGCCGCGAAGTTCGACAACCCCGCCAAACTGCCCCGACCATCGCGAGGAAGCCCGTGGCCGCGCAGACCGAAGCCCTGCACGTCAATGGCGTCAGCGTCATGTTCCCCGGCCGCACTCCCGGCGAGCAGGTCCACGCGCTCGACAACATCAACCTGACCGTCAACGCAGGGGACTTCGTCGTCGCGCTGGGCGCCTCCGGCTGCGGGAAGACGACGCTCCTCAACATGATGGCCGGATTCCTGTCGCCGTCGAAAGGTGAACTTCTGCTTGGCGATCGGAAGATCACGGGCCCGGGCTCGGACCGCGGCGTCGTGTTCCAGAAACATGCGCTGCTGCCGTGGCTCAGCGTGATCGACAACACCGAGTTCGGCCTGCGCCTGCAGGGGGTCGGCAAGCGCGAGCGGCGCGAGGTCGCGACCCGAAACCTCGCGCTCGTCGGACTGCAGGATTTCCACAATCACATGATCTACCAGCTCTCGGGCGGCATGCAGCAGCGCGTCGGCATCGCGCGCGCGCTGACCTGCAACCCGGCTACGCTGCTGATGGACGAGCCGATGGCGGCGCTCGACGCGCTGACGCGCGAGACGATCCAGGAACTGCTCCTCGACGTGTGGCAGAAAACCGGCAAGATGTTCTTCTTCATCACGCACAGCGTCGAGGAGGCATTGTTCCTCGCCACGCGAGTGGTGGTGATGTCGCCTCGCCCGGGGCGCATCACCAACACCTACGACCTCGACTTCAACCGCCGCTTCCTCGAAAGCCGGGATGCCCGGAAAGTGAAATCCAGCCCCGATTTCATCCGCGTGCGCGAAATCGTGCTGGGCATCATCTACGGCGACGAGCGCGCGGGCGAAGGCAGCAAGGAGGCCGCCCATGTCTAGGATCAGACTTCCGTTCACCGCGCCCGGTATCGCCCCGGCCGCGACCGCATCTCCGATGCCGGGTGGTCTTGCGCGCCTGTTCACCAGCGGCGCGGCAACTCCGGGACAGGTCTACGGCGCCCCCGGCCAGGGACGCAGCACGTCGATCAGCGTGATCACGACGGTCGTGCTGATCGCGTTGTGGTTCCTGATCACCAACATGGGATGGATCAAGCCGCTGTTCCTGCCGACGCCGCAGGCAGTCTGGAACAAGTTCGTCCTCGCGATGACCGAGGGCGTCGCGAACTCGACGCTGCTCGTGCACGCCGAGTGGAGCCTGATCCGCGTGTTCGGCGCGTTCGCGCTGTCGTGCGTCACGGCGATCCCCATCGGCATCCTGATGGGCACCAACCGGATCATGCGCGGCATCTTCGATCCACCGATCGAGTTCTACCGCCCGCTGCCACCGCTCGCCTACCTGCCGCTGATGATCATCTGGTTCGGCATCGGCGAGATGTCGAAGATCCTGCTCATCTTCCTCGCGATCTTCGCACCGATGGCGATCTCCGCGCGCGCCGGAGTGCGCTCGGTCGGCATCGAGCAGATTCACGCCGCGTACGCGATGGGCTCCTCGCGGATGCAGATCATCTGGCACGTCGTGCTGCCGGCAGCAACCCCGGAGATCCTCACCGGGATGCGCATCGGCATCGGCTTCGGCTGGACGACGCTCGTCGCGGCCGAAATGGTCGCAGCGGACAAGGGTCTCGGCTTCATGGTGCTCAACGCGGCACAATACCTGCAAAGCGACACCGTCATCATGGGCATCATCGTGATCGGCCTGTTCGCGTTCGCCTTCGACCTTCTGATGCGTTACATCGAGCGTGCGCTGGTGCCGTGGAAGGGCAAGGTATAGGCCTGACCCGCCTGCTGCCGTTTCTCGCCTGGCGGCACCGTGTCGATGCGCCGACGCTGCGCGCCGATCTCGTCGCCGGACTGATCGGCGCGGTGCTGGTGCTGCCGCAGGGCGTTGCCTATGCGACGCTCGCCGGCATGCCTCCCGAGTACGGCCTCTACGGCGCGATGCTCCCCGCCGTCGTCGGCGCCCTGTGGGGCTCGTCTTGGCACCTCGTGTCGGGGCCGACGAACGCGACGTCGCTGATGGTGTTCGCGACCGTCGGTGCGCTCGCGGTGCCGTTCACGCCGGCCTACGTGGGGCTGGTGCTGACACTCAACCTGATGGTCGGCCTCGTCAAGCTCGGCCTCGGTGTCGCGCGTCTCGGCGCACTCGTCAACTTCATCTCGACGTCGGTGGTGATCGGCTTCACCGCCGGTGCGGGATGCCTGATCGTCGGTGCGCAGCTCCACAGCTTCTTCGGCATCGCGATCCCGCAGCACCCGAACTTCATCCACTCGCTCACCGCGTTCTTCGCACGCCTCGGAGAAACCGATCCCGCGACGCTGTCGGTGGGCATCGTCACGCTCGCCGCGGCGATCGCGAGCGCGCGCTGGCTGAAGCGCGTCCCGTACATGCTGACGGCGATCGTCGTCGGCGCAGTCTATGCGTGGGTCCTCGAGCGGATGGGCATCGCGCACGTCGCGACGATCGGCGCGCTGCCGTCCGCGATCCCGCCGCTCTCGATGCCCGAGTTCTCGTTGCGCACGTGGGAGACGCTCGCCCCACTCGCGCTCGCGCTCACCGTGATCGGGTTGTCGGAGGCGATCTCCTCGGCGCGCGCCGTCGCGCTCCGCTCGGGACAGCGCATCGATGGCAACCAGGAATTCATCGGGCAGGGCCTCGCCAACATCGTCGGCGCCTTCACCTCGAGTTACCCGACGTCGGGCTCGTTCAACCGCACCGGCGCCAACTTCGAGGCCGGCGCGAAAACGTCGCTCGCGGGCGCGTTCTCGGCCGGGTGGCTCGTCGTCATCCTCGTCGTCGTCGCACCGCTGGCGACACGACTTCCGGTGGCGTCGATGGCAGCGGTGCTGTTCGTCGTCGCACGCGGCCTGATCGACGTCGCCGCCGCACGCCACGTGTGGAAGACGAGCCGCGGCGATGCGCTCTCGCTCGCCATCACCTTCATCGCCACGCTGACGATCCGCCTCGAGGTCGCGATCCTCGTTGGCGTGCTGGTGTCGCTCCTCGTCTACCTCAACCGCACGACGCATCCCGAGCTCACGCGCGTGCTGCCCGATCCAGCGTCGCCGACGCGACGCCTCACCCGCGTCACCGCGCACACGCGCCTCTGCCCGCAGCTCGACATCCTGCGGATCGACGGGTCGCTGTTCTTCGGCGCCGTCGAGCACCTGCGCGACGAGCTCGACGCGATGCGGCGCAACCGCCACGGCGTCAGCCACGCGCTCATCGTGTGCAGCGGCGTCAACTTCATCGATGCGGCGGGCGCCGACCTGCTCGTCCACGAGTCACGCGCGATGCGTGACGCCGGCGTCACGCTCCACCTCTGCAGCCTGAAGCGCCCGGTGCGCGAGGTACTCGAGCGCGGCGGCCAGCTCGCGGAGTTCGGACACCAGAACGTCCATCTGACCAAGGCGGACGCACTGCACACGATCTACGCGACGCTCGATCCGGCGATCTGCGAAGCCTGTGAAGTCCGCGCGTTCCTGGAGTGCCGCGACGTGCTGCCGGACGGCCGACGGCGGGGTCAGGTCTTGCCTTTTGCCTGACCCCTGCGACTTCTGACAGTACCGCCGGCTGCAAGCCCGACTCATGCTTCGGAGCGACCGGAGCATCGTAGGCGACTGGACGGCCATCGGTGACGCAGCGAATCCTCGCGTGCAGCGTGTGCCTGGCGGTGATCGCGACATCAGCCGCCGCCAAAGCCGGGGCTGCCGTCGTGCGCTGCGACATGCCGGCGGGAAAGGTCGCCTACCAGGACAAGGCCTGCCCCGACGGATCGAAAGCGACTGTCGTGCAAATCGCTCCGTTGACGCCCGCGCCGCAGGCCCACGTGGGCTTCGGCCCGGTGATGCTGCCTTCGGTGATCGGCGCGCCGGCGCAGCACTACGGATCAGGAACCGTCCAGGGCCGCACGACGTCCGGATCTGCCCGGCGCCGTACCGAGGCCGGGGCGATCACGCTCGCCACTCCGGCCGCCGCGCGCAAGCGGACGTTCGATGAGCGGCAGTCCAAACTCGCCCGCGGCTTTCCGTCGACGCCGACCCTCCGCGAGCGCGATCCGGCGCGCTACCTCGCGGAGACGGAGACCTATCTCGAGCGGGGCGAGAAGCTCGTTCGCACGTTCTCCGACGTACAGGCGGTCGATTTGTTCCGTCGCGACCTCGTGCATACCGGAACAACGGTCGCGAGCTGGGTCCGCTTCACGTTGCGCGACCCGGCGCGGGCCGAAGGGCTGTACCGGCGCGCGATCTCGCTTCAATCAGGGCTCCCGCGACCCCTGGCGGACGCCGATACCCCACGGTTCTGGCTCGCCGACCTGCTGCGCTTCGATCTCCAACGTCCCGAGGAAGCGCTCGTCGAATACCGCGCGATGGTCGCCAATCTCAACCGCCGCACGACTCCGCGTGACAGTCCGGATTCCGCGTTCGAGCGCGCGGCAATGCAGTGGTTTGACGCAGAGATCGAATACCTCGATTCGCGGCAGCGCTTCAGCGAACCACTCGACCCCACGTCCTTTGTCGTCGGGCAGTTCGTCATCGAAGGGCTCGCGCGAGGCATTGGCCCCGGTGATCCGGCAGTTGCCGAGCTGTGGGTGCTCCTGCGCAACGGCGCTCCGGGTACGACCGAGCGCCGGCAGGCAGCGTCGCGCCTCGAAGCGTTGTCCGCGTCGAACCTGCGGATTCCCGCGACCTTCGACTTCCTCCCGTCGCTCGGCTCTGCCGAGCAGGTCGCCGCCTACCTTCGCCGCCATGACCCGTCCGGATTTCAGTCGGCGGTCGCGTTCGCCGTCGCGCGCGCGTTCGCGCTGCAGACGCAGCGTCGCCAGCCGGCGCCGGGTGAAGGCATGTCGATTGCGACGTGGACCGAACAGGATCGAGCGCTGATGCTGCGAGCCGAGGCGCTCGTCGTCACGCCGGCCAAGCGCTCGGCGCGTGTCGACGCGAGGCTCGCGAGCCCCGAGGTGACCTGGCGCGGATTCCTTGCAGCGCTGCGGGCACCCGATCTCGCGGCGCCCTGACGTTTCACGACCCCGGCCTTCCAGCGGCGTAATCGAGCGAGGTTCGGCGCGATGTCGCCTGCCGAGCGCGCTGCCTGGGCGCGTCTTCCCGTCGCCCTCGACAACCGGAAGGAAAGCGGCGACTACGTCTTCGCCGAAGTGACACGCCCCGACGGCGGACCGGGCAACGCTGCGTTCGTCCGCTACCGAGGCGAATGGCTGCTCGCCGACCTGTAAAACGCGCGGTCGGGCGCCCAAGGGCCAGGTGGGGTCAGCTCTTCTTCACGCTGCGCACGCGCAGCGTCGGCATCGCGGCGATCACCTTCGCGCCGGCAACGCAGTCGACGAAGTAGCGCCTGCGCCCGGCGATCTCCTCGTCGACGAGGCCATGGATGTCGGTGTCGAAGCCGGGAAAGCGCTCGTTGAAGTCGCGTGCAAACTGCAAGTATTTGACGATCTGCCGATTGAAGCGCTCGCCCGGGACCAGCAGCGGAATGCCGGGCGGATAGGGTGTCAGCAGCATGCTGGTGACGCGGCCCTCGAGCTCGTCGATCTCGACGCGCTCGATCTCGCGGTGCGCCATCCGCGCGAACGCGTCGGACGGCCGCATCGCGGGCTCGAGGTTGGAGAGGTACATCTCGGTCGTGAGGCGCCCGATGTCGTTCGCGCGGTAGATGCCGTGGATGCTGTCGCAGAGGTCGCGCAGGCCGATCTTCTCGTAGCGCGGATGCGCCTGCACGAACTCGGGCAGCACGCGCCACAGCGGCTGGTTCGCGTCGTAGTCGGTCTTGAACTGCTGCAGCGCGGTGACGAGCGTATTCCAGCGCCCCTTGGTGATGCCGATCGTGAACATGATGAAGAACGAGTAGAGCCCGGTCTTCTCGACGATGACACCGTGCTCGGCGAGATACTTGGTCACGATCGCTGCCGGGATGCCCTGGTCGGCGAAATCGCCGGCCACGTCGAGGCCCGGCGTCAGCACCGTCGCCTTGATCGGGTCGAGCATGTTGAACCCGGGCGCGAGGTTCCCGAATCCGTGCCAGTGATCCTCGGCGCGGATGATCCAGTCCTCGCGGTCGCCGATTCCCTCGTCGGCGAGGCGGTCGGGGCCCCATACCTTGAACCACCACGCGTCGCCGTACTCCTCGTCGACCTTGCGCATCGCGCGCCGGAAGTCGAGCGCCTCCATGATCGATTCCTCGACCAGCGCGGTTCCGCCGGGCGGCTCCATCATCGCCGCGGCGACGTCGCACGAGGCGATGATCGCGTACTGCGGCGACGTCGACGAATGCATCAGGTACGCCTCGTTGAAGCGGTAGCGGTCGAGCTGCCGCGTGTCGCTGTACTGGACGAGAATCTGCGACGCCTGCGACAGCGCGGCCAGGAGCTTGTGCGTCGATTGGGTCGAGAACACCAGCGCGTCCTTCGAGCGCGGGCGGTCCTTGCCGATCGCGTGCATCCCACGGTAGAAGTCGTGGAAGGCAGCGTGCGGAAGCCACGCCTCGTCGAAGTGCAGCGTGTCGATCTTCGTCGACAGCAGCTCCTTGATCGTGTCGGCGTTGTAGAGCACGCCGTCGTAAGTACTCTGGGTGAGGGTCAGGATGCGCGGCTTCGTCTTGACGTTGCGCGCGAACGGGTGCGCGCGGATCTTCCGCTCGATGTTCTCCCAGCGGAACTCCTCCATCGGGATCGGGCCGATCACTCCCATGTGGTTGCGCGTCGGCGTCAGGAACACCGGGATCGCGCCGGTCATCGTGATCGCGTGCAGCACCGATTTGTGGCAGTTTCGGTCGACGACGACGATGTCGCCCGGCGCCACCGACGCGTGCCAGACCATCTTGTTCGACGTCGACGTGCCGTTGGTGACGAAGAACAGTTCGTCGGCGTTGAAGATGCGCGCGGCGTTGCGCTCGCTTGCTGCGACCGGACCGGAGTGGTCGAGAAGCTGACCGAGCTCATCGACCGAGTTGCAGACATCGGCGCGCAGCAGGTTCTCGCCGAAGAACTGGTGGAACATCTGTCCGACCGGGCTCTTCAGAAACGCGACGCCGCCCGAGTGGCCCGGGCAGTGCCACGAGTACGAACCGTCGTTCGCATAGTGGACGAGCGCGCGGAAGAACGGCGGCGCCAGGCTGTCGAGGTAGGTCCGCGCCTCGCGCAGAATGTAGCGCGCGACGAACTCCGGCGTGTCCTCGTTCATGTGGATGAAGCCGTTCAACTGCCGCAGGATGTCGTTCGGAATGTGGCGCGACGTGCGCGTCTCGCCATGCAGGAACACGGGAATTTCGGCATTCCGGAAGCGGATCTCCTCGACGAACGCGCGGAGCTTGGCGAGCGCGGTTCCGGTCTCCTCGGGTGTGCCGCTGCCGAATTCCTCGTCGTCGATCGACAGGATGAACGCCGACGCTCGCGACTGCTGCTGGGCGAAGCTCGCGAGGTCGGTGTAGCTGGTCACGCCAAGGACCTCGCCGCCCTCGGTCTCGATCGCCCGCGCGAGGGCGCGGATGCCGAGTCCGCTCGCATTCTCCGAGCGATAGTCCTCGTCGATGATGATGACCGGAAAGCGAAACTTCATGCGTTGCTCCTGCGGCGCGGGGCCGCCTGAATGGACAAGGGGCGCCCGTTCGATGCCGGGCGCCCCACGATCGGACCGGATTGTGCGCCCCCGCGCTTCCGGAGGCGAGGGCTTTGACCGCTGTTGCCGCTCGGAAGTGCCGCAAGGTTGCGTGGATGCGACGCCGCGCGCCGGCCCCGGCCCACGTTCGACGTCAGCCCGCGGCGGCCGAGCGGATCTGCATCAGGAGGTCTCCCTTCGAGACCGCCCCGACGAGCCGTGGCGCGTCGGCACTCTCGACCACCGGCAGCCGCTCGCCGTGGTGGCCGAAGAAGCGCTGCAATGCGTCGGCGAGCGTCATCTGCGGGGTCAGCAGCGGCATGTCGGTGCGCAGCAGCTCGCGGGCTCCGGGCTCGCCGGTGTCACCGCTTCCCAGCAGGCGCTGGTTGATGTCGTGCAGCGAAACCACGCCGCGAAACATCCGATCGCCGTCGAGGACGTAGACGAAGCGCACCGGATGCTCGACGAAGGCGCGCCGCAACTCGGCGAAGTCCGCGTCGAGACCGACGACCGGCTGGGCGGGCTTGATCAGTTCGGCGACGGCAAGCGACTGCCAGGCGCTCTCGCTTCCCGGCCCCCTGCCACGACGCATCGCGGCCGCGTACATCACCGGACCGCCGGTCGCACGGGCCGTGAAGTAGGCGAATACGCAGCCCAGCATCAGCGGCAGCACGACTTCGTACGACAGGGTCATCTCGAAAATCATCAGGATCGCCATCAGCGGCGCACGCGTTCCTGCCGCGAGCAGCGCGCCCATGCCGACGATCGCGTAGGCGAAGGGCTGCGACGTCGCCACCGGCCACAGTGCGTGCACCCCGTGGCCGAACAGCAACCCGAGTGCCGCGCCGAAGAACAGCGTCGGCGTGAAGATCCCGCCGACCGCACCCGAGCCGACGGTCGCCGAAGTTGCCACGAACTTGCCGAGGAGAAGCAGCAGCACGCCGGTCCACACCCAGTCCTGCCGATGGAGGAGCGCGTTGACGACGCTGTAGCCGTTGCCCCAGACCTCGGGCAGCCACACCGAGATTGCGCCGACGACGAGTCCACCGATGCCCATCCGCACGGCGAGCGGGAGCGGAGCCCGCGCGACCAGTCGGCGCGTGCGGTCGATCGCGCCCAGGTAGAGCGGCGACGCGATGCCAGCGATGATGCCGAGCACGACGAAGAGCGCCATCTCGCGACCGTCGATCACCGGGAACGACGGCATTTCGTACGGTGCGCCGTAGGAGGTCAGCGCGCGCATCGTCGCGTTGGAGACCACTGCCGAGACCAGCAGCGGACCGAAGGTATCCATCGCGATCGAGCCCAGCACGATCTCCGAGATGAATAGCGCGCCGGCGATCGGCGCGCTGTACGCCGCGGTGATCCCTGCCGCCGAGCCGCAGGCGACGAGAAGGCGCAATTGCGGCGCGCTCTGCGACGTCACCCGCCCGATCACCGACGCGACCATCGCCGCCAACTGCACCATCGAGCCTTCGCGCCCGATCGATCCGCCGGTCGCGATCGTCGCGAGCGACGAGAGGCTGCGCGCGAGGCTCTCGCGAACGCCGATGTGGCCGTCGCCGATGACGATCGCCTCCATGTAGTCCGAGCGCGCCTGGCGGCCAGCGAAGCGCTTGCCCGCCTGAAGAATGGCCCCTGCGACGATGCCGCCCGCGGCGGGCAGAATCAGGCGCTGCCACCACGCGAGCGAACGGGCCGTCTCGACGAGGCTGCGGCTGTGCTCCGAAAGCAGAAGCTGGACGCCGTGGATTCCCTCGCGAAATGCGATCGTCGCGAGCGCGCCGGTGAAGCCGAGCACCGCCGCCCACACGAGGTTGACGTGCGTGCCCTCGAAGCCGAAGCGCTCGATGCCGACCAGCCACCAGCGCTGGACGGCGGCGCGCCACGCCGCTCGCCGAGCGCTCACAGCTTCGGCAGCGTCACGCCCTGCTGGCCCTGGTACTTGCCGCCGCGGTCCTTGTACGACGTCTCGCAGACCTCGTCGGACTCGAAGAAGATCATCTGCGCGACACCTTCGTTGGCGTAGATCTTCGCCGGCAGCGGGGTCGTGTTCGAGAACTCGAGCGTGACGTGGCCCTCCCATTCTGGCTCGAGGGGAGTTACATTTACTATTACACCGCAACGTGCGTACGTCGATTTTCCGAGGCAGGCGACCAGCACGTTGCGCGGGATGCGGAAATACTCGATCGTGCGCGCGAGCGCGAACGAGTTGGGCGGAATGATGCAAACGTCGCCGCGGAAATCGACGAACGACCCCGAGTCGAACGCCTTCGGATCGACGATCGTCGAATTGATGTTGGTGAAGATCTTGAATTCGTTCGAGCAGCGGACGTCGTAGCCGTAGCTCGACGTGCCGTAGGAGACGATCCGGCGCCCGCCGGCCTCGCGCACCTGGCCGGGTTCGAACGGTTCGATCATCCGCTGCGTTTCCGCCATGCGACGGATCCAGCGGTCGGACTTGATGGACATCGGTCGAATCCTCCGCCGTCAGGTCGCCGGGTTGGGGACGACGCGCAGACCCTCGGTCGTCGCCGCGAGCGCGAGGCGCCGATCGAAGCAGACGAACTCGAGCGAGCGGTCGCCGCCCTCTCCTGTAACGGCGGCGCTCGCGAGCTGAATCGCGTCTCCCGTTCGCAGTGCGTGCCGTGCGACGAGCTTCTCGGCGACCGAGCGCAGCGCGACGGTCGGCTCGGCGACGTTCCAGTGATCGCTGAGCTCGCGCAGTCGCGTCAGCGCACCTGCGAGCTGGGTGTCGGACGCGACGCGCTCGCGATGCCGACGCACGCAAGCCGAGACGCACTCGATCGTCGCCGTCCAGGCAACGACGATCTCCGGATCCGTGCGCAGCAGCCGCGCGACCGCCGCGGTCGCAGGCTCGGGCACCAGCAACGGAACGAGCGCCGAGGCGTCCCAGAAACGCATCAGTAGCGCGCCTCGTCGCGGTCGCGAAGCAACGCGTCGAGGAGGCTGTCCCCCGCGGGCCAGTCGATCGGGGGCGGCAGCGTCCGGCGCGGCGGACGCGCGGCGCGGCGAATGATTCCGCGGCGCTCGAGATCCGCGAGCCGCTCGTCGTCGTCGCGCTCCGAGGGTTCGACGGGAACGATGCGCGCGATCGGCCGCTCGCGCTCGAGGATGAGCACCGTCTCGCCGCGCTTGACCCCGGCGAGCAGCTCCGACAGTCGGTTCTTCGCCTGCGAGATCGTCGCCGTCTTCATGTGGCCATGTTAGCCATGACGACATGGGCTGTCAAGCCAAGTTCGGGTGTCCCGTTTCAGGTGTTCTGCACGACGATGTTCGGGAACTTCGACGAGAAGTCCTCGGCCTTCTGCGCGACCGAGACGGCGACCTTGCGCGCGATCGCCTTGTACATCATGGCGACCGGGCCGTCGGGGTCCGCGACGACCGAAGGGTGCCCGGAGTCGGCCTGCTCGCGAATCCTGATGTCGAGCGGAAGCGAGCCGAGGAACGGCACCTTGTAGTCGTCGCACATCCGTTGCGCTCCACCCTCGCCGAAGATGTGCTCGGCGTGGCCGCAGTTCGAGCAGATGTGGATCGACATGTTTTCGACGACACCGACGATCGGCACGCCGACCTTCTCGAACATCTTGAGGCCCTTGCGCGCATCGATCAGCGCGATGTCCTGCGGCGTCGTGACGATGACCGCTCCGGTCACCGGCACCTTCTGCGCGAGCGTCAACTGGATGTCGCCGGTGCCCGGAGGCATGTCGACGACGAGGTAGTCGACCTCGCGCCAGCGCGTGTCCTTGAGGAGCTGCTCGAGCGCCTGCGTCACCATCGGTCCGCGCCACACCATCGGCGTGTCGGTGTCGATCAGGAAGCCGATCGACATCGCCTGCACGCCCCACGCCTCGAGCGGCTCGAGCGTCTTGCCGTCCTTCGACTCGGGGCGCCCGGCAATGCCGAGCATCATCGGCTGCGACGGCCCGTAGATGTCTGCGTCGAGCACGCCGACGGTGGCGCCCTCTGCGGCAAGCGCCAGCGCGAGGTTGACCGCGGTGGTCGACTTGCCGACGCCGCCCTTGCCGCTCGCGACCGCGACGACGTTCTTCACGCCGGCGACGAGCTTCACGCCGCGCTGGACCGCGTGCGAGGCCATCTTCTGCGTGAGATTCACGGTGACGCGTGCGACCCCCGGCAGCGACGCGACGGCATCGTGGACGAGCGCCTTCAGCGAAGCGTGCTGGCTCTTCGCCGGATAGCCAATCTGTACGTCGACTTCGATCGCGTCCCCGGCGACCCTGACGGCGCGGATCGCCTTGTCCGCGACGAAGTTCCTGCCGGTGTTGGGATCGATGACCTCGCGCAATCGCGCGTCGACTTCGGCCTGAGTCACTGCCATGATGCGTGCTCTCCTTGACGGAAGCGACCGACGCGTGCTGTCGCTGCGGCTTCCTTCATGCTTCCGCGTCCTTGCTTCGCGCGACCATTCTAGCGGATCGCCCATCCGCCGCCGCGGCTGCGCGAGCCCCGTTTGCTAAAATCGCCCGTCTTCCGCCCGACTCGACGATCTCCGATGCCCTCTCCGGTTCGCACGCTGTTCGTGACGACGGCGCTCCCGTACGCGAATGCGCCGTTCCACATCGGCCACATCATGGAGTACGTGCAGGCCGACATCTGGGTGCGCTTCCAGCGGATGCACGGCAATGTGGTGCACTTCGTCTGTGCCGACGACACCCACGGCGCGCCGATCATGCTGCAGGCTGAGAAGGAAGGCATCACGCCCGAGGCGCTGATCGCGCGCGTCGGCGCTTCGCACCGTGAGGACTGGAAGCGCTACCTGATCAGCTTCGATACCGTCCACAGCACGCATTCGCCGGAGAACACCGAGCTCGCGCAGTCGATCTACCGCGCACTCGCCGCGCACGGGTTGATTGCGACGCGGACGATCGAGCAGTTCTACGACCCGGTCAAGGGGATGTTCCTACCCGACCGGTACATCAAGGGAACCTGCCCGAAGTGCGGCGCCAAGGACCAGTACGGCGACGCCTGCGAGGTCTGCGGGTCGACCTACGCGCCGACCGACCTGATCGACCCTTATTCGACGATCACCCGCGCGCGCCCCGAGCTGCGTGCATCCGAGCACCTGTTCTTCCGGCTGTCCGCACCCGAGGTCGTCGCGTTCCTGAAGACCTGGACGGCAGCACCCGCCCCGGGTGAGACGCTGCAGCCCGAGGTGTACAACAAGGTGCAGGAGTGGCTCGGCGACGACGGCAGGAAGCTCGCCGACTGGGATATCTCGCGCGATGCACCCTACTTCGGCATCGAGATCCCCGACCTGCCGGCGGGAAGCACGCGCAAGTACTTCTACGTCTGGCTCGACGCTCCGATCGGCTACCTTGCCGCGCTGAAGAAGCACTTCGACTCAGGGGCGGCGCGCGCGCTGGGCGAGGCGCGGAGCTTCGACGCGTTCGTCTCCGACCCGAAGGTCGAGCAGTTCCACTTCATCGGCAAGGACATCGTCTACTTCCACACGCTGTTCTGGCCGGCGATGCTCCATTTCGCGGGGCGCAAGACACCTTCCAACGTGTTCGTCCACGGCTTCATCACTGCGTCGGGCGAGAAGATGTCGAAGTCGCGCGGAACCGGCGTGTCGCCGCAGCGCTACCTCGAACTCGGCCTCGATCCCGAGTGGCTGCGCTACTACATCGCAGCGAAGCTCAATTCGCACGTCGAGGACATCGATTTCGGCCCCGACGATTTCATCGCCCGCGTCAACAGCGACCTGATCGGCAAGTACGTCAACATCGCGAGCCGCGCCGCGCCGTTCATCACGCGCCACTTCGGCGGCGCGCTCGCGACGCCCGCCGAATCCGCCAATGACCGCGCCAACCGGCTGACTTTGGCGCAGATGGACGCCGAATCCGCGCGCGTGAATTACGAATCGCGCGACTACGGCAAGGTCCTGCGCGACGCGATGAAGATCGCCGATCGAATCAACGAGGCGTTCGACGCCGCGCAGCCGTGGCTCCTCGCGAAGGACCCCGCCGCGCGCGATCGCCTGCAGACCGTCTGCTCGCAGGCGTTGCAGGGCTTCCAGACGCTGACCGTGCTGCTGGC
>JAICXH010000020.1 GCA_025981645.1 Burkholderiales bacterium | reverse complement strand
GACATCGCGATCCTCACCGGCGGCACGGTCATCGCGGAAGAGCTTGGCTTGAAGCTCGAGAACGCGTCGCTGAAGGACCTCGGCCGTGCGAAGCGCGTCGAGGCGGCGAAGGAAGATACGACGATCATCGACGGTTCGGGCGAGAAGGCCGCGATCGAGGCGCGGGTCAAGAACATCCGCAAGCAGATCGAGGAAGCCACCTCCGACTACGACAAGGAGAAGCTGCAGGAGCGCGTGGCCAAACTCGCGGGCGGCGTGGCGGTGGTCAAGGTCGGCGCCGCGACCGAAGTCGAGATGAAGGAGAAGAAAGCGCGCGTCGAGGACGCGCTGCACGCCACGCGTGCGGCGGTCGAGGAGGGCATCGTCCCCGGAGGCGGGGTCGCCTATCTGCGGGCGCGCCTGGGCGTCAAGAATCTGAAGGGTGACAACCCCGATCAGGACGCCGGCATCAAGATCGTGCTGCGTGCGCTCGAGGAGCCGATGCGCCAGATCGTCGCCAATGCCGGCGACGAGCCTTCGGTCGTGCTGAACAAGATCGTCGAAGGCAAGGGCAATTACGGCTACAACGCGCAGACCGGTCAGTACGGAGACCTGGTGGAAATGGGCGTGGTCGATCCGACCAAGGTGGCCCGCTTCGCGCTGCAGAACGCCGCCTCGGTGGCGAGTCTGATGCTGACCACCGATGCGATGGTGGCCGAGCTGCCGAAGGACGACAAGCCGGCAATGCCGGGCGGCGGCATGGGGGGCATGGGCGACATGGACATGTAAGCTCCTGAATCTTCAGGAAAGCTTCATGGGCAAAGGGCCGCCTTCCGGGCGGCCCTTTGCTTTGTTGCGCCGGCAGCGCGAGCCGTGCGTCCGGGCGGGGAAACGCTGCGGCGGCGCAACGCCCGCGCCCGCTGATTCCAGAAAATTCAAACACCTGCTTCAGATTGCTCGGAACTGCCGTAAAATCGCAACGCTTATGCATCGGTCATTCCCGGCATCCGTGCGCGCCGCCACGGCGCAGCCGCCCGCATGACGTCCTGGCTGACGTCGGGACTGGTGTTTGCGCTGGCGATCGCGCTGCTCGCGATCGTCGTCGTCGCCGGCCTCGTGCGCAGGCGGCGCGAAGCGGAGAGCGCGGCACGCAGCGCTGCCGATGGACCGACGGCGCTCGCCCCGTGGACCGAGGGCGAAACGACGCGCCTCCTGTCGTCGGCCGAAGTCCCCGGGCTCTACCTGCTGCGGCCGCGCTTCCTGTCGAAGTCGGAGGCCGCGGTATTCCTGCTCCTGAAGGCCGCCTTTCCGCGCCATGAGGTGTTCGCGCGCGTGCGCCTCGCCGACGTGCTGCAGGTGAAGATCGGACCGCAGGGCCTCGAGCGCCTGCGCGCGTTCCGCAAGATCGCCAACCAGCACGTCGGATTTGTCGTCTGCGACCGCGACATGACGATCATCGCGATCGTCGACACGCGCGAGCCCGACCACGTCGTCGATCCGCGCGATCAGAAGCTCGAGACGATCAAGCAGCGCTGCCTCTCCGCGGCTCAGGTCAAGTACGTCTGCGTCTATCCGCCGCAGCTTCCGCGCTACCGCGATCTGCGCGAGCAGATTCTCGGCACTGCCGCCGATCTTGTCTGAGTCTTTCGCACCGGCCCGGTCCAACCGGTGTAACGAATGCGGGTCAGTGCACGAAATTCAGGTAGATGTAGAGGACGATCAGCGCGCCGATGATCGACAGGATCCAGCCTGCCGGATGGTATTTGCCGTCCGCGGAGCGCCAGATGAGGCCGCCGATCACACCGCCAATCAGCGATCCGATGATCCCGACGATCGCGGTCGCGATGAATCCCATGTGCACCGCGCCAGGATAAACGAAGCGTGCAATCACACCGACGATGAACCCCACGATGATCATCGAAATGATGTGGAACAGACCCACGGTTGCCTCCGTCTGGACATGAGCGCCCGATCGGCGCGTCGGCGAGCGTAGCATAGTCGTCGGCGAATCACGCAAGTGGGGCCGACGATCGTACAATCGATGCTGAACACCACGTCCGCGCGCCTCGGTGCGCTCGCATCGTTCGTCATCATGACGGCGAGCGGACCTTCGCTCGCCGGCACGGAATGCCGCGCGGCGAGCGCGGCGGTCGCGAGACCGCTGGTCGAGCTCTACACGTCGGAGGGTTGCGACAGCTGTCCTCCCGCTGATCGCTGGCTCGCGGGACGCTTCCCGGCAGGCGATCCGGGCGCCGGGGCAGTTCCACTCGCCTTTCACGTCGACTACTGGGATCGCCTCGGCTGGCGCGATCGCTTCGCAACGCCTGCGTACACCGCACGGCAGTATGAAGCGATGCGGGAGAACCGCAGCTCGTTCGTCTACACCCCGGAAGTGCTGGTGCAGGGTGTCGCCGTGCGGCAGTGGCGCGAGGACGCCGGCAGGGCAATCGAATCCGCGTTGCGAAAGCCCGCACGCGCGACGATCGGCGCGGACGCGACGGTCGCGCTGCATGAAGTGCGGCTGCACGTGGTCGTGGAGGTGGCAGACGCGCCGGATCGCCGCGACGCGAAAGTGTTTGCCGCCTATGCCGACAACGGACTCGTCTCGGAGATTCGTTCCGGTGAGAATCGCGGCGTGCGGCTCGTCCACGCCCACGTCGTGCGCGCGTTGACCGACGCAGGCGCCGTCGATGCGGCCGGCGGGCTCGATGCACACGTGACGCTCGAGCGCCCCGCCGAGGCGGGCACCGATGCAACCATCGTCGTGTTCGTGCAGCGCGAGTCGAACGGCGACGTGCTGCAGGCGCTTGCGCTGCCGCTCGGAGCCTGCGCGGTACGCAGCGTCGGCGCCGTCGAGCCGCGGTCCGGCGGGCTACTCGCAGCGCGCGCTCAGTGCACGACCTGCGCGAGCTCGCCCGAACGGTAGCGCTGCGCCATGTGCCCGAGCGGCATCGGCGCGATCCTCGGCGCCATGCCGGCGCAGCCGAACTGCTCGTAACGTTCCTTGCAGATCGCCTTCGCCGCGAGCATCGCCGGCTTCAGGTAATCGCGCGGATCGAACTTCGACGGATTCTCGGCGAGGAAACGGCGGATCGCCCCGGTCATCGCAAGGCGGATGTCGGTGTCGATGTTCACCTTGCGCACGCCGTGCCGGATGCCCTCGCGAATCTCGTCGACCGGTACGCCGTAGGTCTCCTTCATGTCGCCACCGAACGCGCGGATCTCGGCGAGCAGGTTCTGCGGCACCGACGAACTGCCGTGCATCACGAGGTGCGTGTTCGGGATGCGGCGATGGATCTCCTTGATCCGATCGATCGCCAGGATGTCGCCGGTCGGCTTGCGCGAGAACTTGTAGGCGCCGTGCGACGTGCCGATGGCGATCGCCAGCGCGTCGAGCTGGGTCGCCTTGACGAAGTCCGCGGCCTGGTCGGGATCGGTCAGCAGCATCTCGCGCGTCATCGTCCCGTCGGCGCCGTGACCGTCCTCCTTGTCGCCCTTCATCGTTTCGAGCGATCCGAGGCAGCCGAGCTCGCCTTCGACGGTGACGCCCTGCGCGTGCGCGAGATCGACGACCTTGCGCGTCACGCCGACGTTGTAGTCGTAGCTCGCGATGCTCTTGCCGTCCCCCTCGAGCGAGCCGTCCATCATCACCGAAGAGAAGCCGAGCTTCATCGCCGACTCGCAGACTGCAGGCGACTGCCCGTGGTCCTGATGCATGACGACCGGGATGTTCGGATAACTCTCGACGGCGGCTTCGATCAGGTGGCGCAGGAACGTCTCGCCAGCGTATTTGCGCGCGCCCGCCGACGCCTGCATGATCACCGGGCTGTCGGTCTCGGCGGCCGCGGCCATGATCGCCTGCACCTGCTCCAGGTTGTTGACGTTGAACGCCGGCAACCCGTAGCCGTGCTCGGCCGCATGATCGAGAAGCTGGCGCATCGAAACGAGGGGCATGAACGCCTCCGTCGGGAGTCGGTCGGTTGGACGAACTGCCGATTCTACCGGGCGTTATCCCCCGGCGCGCGCGTCGGCCTTGGCCCCCGCCAGCGTGCGCATCGTGTCGAGCGCGAGCGCGGAATGGGCGTAGGCGGCACCTGCGCGCATCTCGGCGGCGACCCAGATCGCCTCCATGACTTCCTTCTCCGTCGCCCCGCTCTTGATCGCCGCTTCGGTGTGTCCGCGGATGCAGTACGGGCACTGCGTGGTGTGCGCAACGGCGACGGCGATCAGTTGCTTGATCTTCGTCGGCAGCGCGCCGTCGGCAAATGCAGCGTGGCTGAACGCGCGAAACGCGGCAAGGGGCTCGGGAGCGAGCTCGCGCCGCATCGCGGAGAGCTCACGCGTCGATTCGGGATACATCGGGTGGTCCATCGTCGTGCTCCAGGGTCAGCGGCCGGGTAGCGGCTTGCCTGCCGGCCGATAGGTGCCGGCCGGCGTCGCGAACGAGATCGCGAGCCGGTTCCAGCCGTTGATGGCGACAATCGCGAGCGTGAGATCGACGAGCTCCTTGTCGCCGAAGTGCTCGCTCGCGGCGGCGTAGTCGACGTCGGTCACGCCGGCGTCGGCGACGCGCGTCACCGCCTCGGCCCACGCGAGCGCCGCCCGCTCGCGGGCGGTGAAGAACGGCGTCTCGCGCCACGCTGATAGCGCATAGAGGCGCTGCTCGCTCTCGCCGGCTGCACGTGCGTCCTGCGTATGCATGTCGATGCAGAATGCGCAGCGGTTGATCTGCGACACGCGCGTCTTGACGAGCTCAAGCAGGCCGTGCTCGAGTCCGCTTTGCCTGACGTAGCGCTCGAGGCCGAGCATCGCCGCATAGGCGCCGGGCGCCGTCGCGTTGAAATCGACTCGTTGACTCATAGGTGACGACGGTTCCGGTGGCGACGATCCCAGCGGCGATGGTTCCAGCGACGCGGCGATGATTTGTGGGGGCGATCGACCTGCAGCCCGATGTTACGCCTGCGCGCGCTCTTCGAGCACGGCGATCGCCGACAGCGTCCGTCCTTCGAGGAATTCGAGGAATGCGCCGCCGGCGGTCGAGATGTAATCGATGCGCGAGGCGACGCCGAAGCGGTTGATCGCAGCGATCGTGTCGCCGCCCCCGGCGATCGACCATGCAGGCGAATCGGCGATCGCATTCGCGAGCGCACGCGTCCCGCCCGCGAACGGATCGAGCTCGAACACGCCGATCGGCCCGTTCCAAACGATGGTTCCCGCGCCCGCGACGATCGCGCCGAGCGCGGCCACGCTTCGCGGGCCCAGATCGAGAATGAGATCGTCGCCGAGGACATCCGCGACCGCCTTTACCTCGGGGATGGCATCGGCGGCGACGCGCTTCGCGCAGACGACATCGACCGGCAGCGGCACCTTGTTCGGCCACTCGGCGAGGATCGCCTTCGCCTCGTCCGCAAGGCCGGGCTCGGCGAGCGATTTCCCGATCCGGTTGCCGGCCGCGAGAACGAAGGTGTTGGCGATCCCGCCGCCGACGATCAGCGAATCGACGGTCGCGGCCAGCGTACGCAGCAGCGTGAGCTTGGTCGACACCTTGGCGCCACCGACGATCGCGACCAGCGGACGCTTCGGCTCGAGAAGCGCGCGCGTCAGCGCGTCGATCTCCGCGGCGACGAGCGGCCCGGCACAGGCGATCGCGGCGACACGTGCGAGCGCGTGCGTCGTCGCTTCGGCGCGGTGCGCCGCGCCGAACGCGTCGTTGCAGTAGACGTCGAGGAGCTTCGCCATCCTCTGCGCGAGCTCGACGCTGTCGGCCTTCTCGCCGACGTTGAGGCGACAGTTTTCGAGGAGCACCAGCGCGCCGGGCACGAGCCTTCGCTGCCAGGCGCCGCCGTCGACCCAGTCGCGGATCAGCGGGACGTCGCGGCCGAGCAGTTCCGAGAGACGTGCTGCCACCGGCGCGAGCGTGTCGGCGGCTGTCGGCTTTCCTTCGACCGGGCGTCCGAGGTGCGACGTGACCATCACCGAGGCGCCGCGGGCGAGCGCGTCGCGGATGCCCGCGAGCGACGCGCGGATGCGCGTGTCGTCGGTGATCGTGCCGGTATCGTCGAGCGGCACGTTGAAGTCGGCGCGGATGAACACGCGCCGTCCGGCGACGTCGATGTCGGCGAGGCGCAGGTAGCGGCGTGCGGACGCGGCGCCGGCGTGCTCGCCGATGCGTGGCGGGTGGGTGCCGGGAGCAGGTCGATCGGTCATCGTCATGATTTCGTATCGATGCGGCAATCAGTGACTTCGCTCCCTCCGGTGAACTCGCATCCACGTGTGGCGACCGCGGCGTCGATCAGCGCGATGTCGCCGGGAGACAGGTAATCGCGATAGCCGTCGACCCTGCCGCGACGCACCTTGAACGACTCGGGATCGCCGTGCGCGCCGGGAGCGAGCGCCATATCGGCAAAGCGTGCTTCGGCTTCGCCGCGCTGCAGGTTCTCGAAGCGGCAGTAGTCGACGGTTGCCGCGATCGCTTCGGGATTCGCCTCGATACCGAGGAACCCGAGCACGCGCATCAGCGTGCCCGCGGTGTCGGCGTGCAGCTCCTCATAGCGGACGAACATGAACGCCGCCGGCACGACGCGACTCTCCGACCAGATCCGGTAGAACGCCAGCAGCTTCTCGACCCCGTAGCGCTCGTCGAGCAGGAAAGGCGAGATCCCGTCGGTCCAGACGTGGATTCGGCGCGTTGCCTGAAAGTACGCCGACACGAGGTTGTCGCGCACGTCCCGGCCGAGCAGCAATACGCGCTTGCCGGCGTACCGGCTTCGATCGTGCGGCATGTCCTGCCAGCGGATTCCCGACATCGGGTCGCTGCCATCGTGATCGAAGCGAACCGCGGGTGTTCCTGCCCGTCGTGTCAGGAACTCGGTCTGCAGGATCCATCGCTCCGGGATGCGCAACCGGTCGGCGAGCAGCTTGCCGATCAGCGCGCGAAGCCAGGTGCGTCCGGCTTTGGGGTACGACAGCGCATAGACGTCGGCGTCGATCGCCTGCGCATCGCTCGTCGCCATCGTCGCGTCGCCCGGCCGGGGAACCCGGACCCCCGGTCACCGCGCCGACATCAGCGCGATCGTGGCGTCGAGCATGCGGTTCGAAAACCCCCACTCGTTGTCGTACCAGCTCGCCACCTTGACGAGGCGCCCCGAGACCTTGGTGAGCGTCGCGTCAAACGTCGACGACGCGGGGTCGTGATTGTAGTCGACCGACACCAGCGGCTCGGTGCTGTAGCGCAGAATGCCCCCGGCGAGCGGCCCCGACTCCGACGAGGCCCTCATGATCGCGTTGACCTCGTCGACGGTCGTGTCGCGCGCAGCAACGAACGAAAGGTCGACGAGCGACACGTTGATCGTCGGCACGCGGATCGAGTAGCCGTCGAGCCTGCCGGCCATCTCCGGGAGCACGAGCCCGAGCGCCGACGCTGCGCCGGTCTTCGTCGGGATCATGCTCATCGTCGCCGAGCGCGCGCGGCGCAGGTCCTCGTGATAGACGTCGGTCAGCACCTGGTCGTTCGTGTAGGCATGGACGGTCGTCATCAGGCCGTTGACGATGCCGATCCGCTCGTGCAGCGGCTTGACGAGCGGAGCGAGGCAGTTCGTCGTGCACGACGCGTTCGAGATCACCGTGTGCGTCGACTTCAGGAGCTGGTGGTTGACGCCGTAGACGATCGTCGCATCGACGTCCTTGCCCCCGGGCGCGGAGATGATGACCTTCTTCGCGCCGCCGTCGAGGTGCGCCGAGGCCTTCTCCTTGCTCGCGAAGAGCCCCGTGCACTCGAGCACCACGTCGACGCCGAGCGAGCCCCACGGCAACCGCGCCGGACTGCGCTCGGCGAATACGCGAATGCGGTCGCCATTGACGACCATCGCGTCGCCGTCGACGCCGACGGTACCGGGAAACCTGCCGTGCGCGGTATCGTGGCGGGTGAGGTGCGCGTTGATCGCGGGACTGCCGAGGTCGTTGATCGCGACGATCTCGAGATCGTGCTTCTTCCCATCCTCGTAATGTGCCCGCAGGATGTTGCGGCCGATACGGCCGTAACCGTTGATGGCGACTTTGAACGGCATAATGACTCCGATATCAGTGTAGCCTGCCGGGCGCGGCGGCCGGCCACTCGTTGCACCGCGCGACGACCGCGTCGAGGTCGCGAAACGCATAACCCGCCTCGACGAGTTCGATCCCGTCCCACTCGAAGGGCTGCTCGACCAGAAGCTCTCCCGAGAGCCGCTCGAAGAATGTCCGCGCGCCACGGTTCTTCGCGATGACCCAGGCGATCATCGCGCTCGCGCCGCGGTCGCGCTGTGCGCGCACGGCATCGTGGACGAGGCGCCTGCCGATCCCGGCGCGCAGCCAACCCGGGAGCACGTACGCGGCGGTGAGCTCGCTGTCGAGGCCTCGCTTGGGCTCCGGCAGCCGGTTCGCGGCGGCGAATCCGACGATGTCGCTGCCATCGGTCGCGACGACGACCGTCGCCGCATCCGCGTGCGCGGCGAGTACGCGCTCCCACAGCGCGGCACTGGGAGCGTCCTGCATCGCGTCGAGATACGGATCGGGGACGATGCCGCGATAGGTCGCGCGCCAGCTCGCGATGCGGACGTGCGCAATCGCGGCGGCATCGCCGGGCGTCGCAGGGCGGATCGCGATCGTCACGTTTTCGCGTCGACGACACGTCGAACCGCATCGGCCACGTGCTCGGCGGTGAATCCGAAGTGTTTGAACAGCACACCCGCGGGTGCCGATTCGCCGTAGCGGTCGATGCCGATCACCGCAGCGGCTGCGCTGTCGGCTGCACCGACGTAGCGATACCAGCCGCCGCTCGCGCCGGCCTCGACGGCGACTCGCGCGACTCCGGCCGGGAGCACGCTCGCGCGCCACGCGGCGTCCTGTCGGTCGAAAGCCTGCGTGCACGGCATCGACACCACGCGCACGGCGATCCCCTCGGTCGCGACTGCCGTACGTGCGGCGAGCGCCAGAGGCAGCTCCGAACCGGTGGCGATGACGACGGCCCGACGACCGTCACCTTCGAAATCGGCGACGACGTAGCCGCCGCGCGCGATCGACGCCTGCGCGTCTGCACCATGCGGCGCCGCTGCGACGTTCTGACGGGTCAGCACGAGCGCCGTGGGTCCGTCGCGCCGGGCGAGCGCTTCGCGCCATGCCACGGCAGTCTCGACGCTGTCGCAGGGGCGCCAGACGTCGAGACCAGGAACGAGTCGCAGGCTCGCCGTGTGCTCGATCGACTGGTGGGTCGGACCGTCCTCGCCGAGCCCGATCGAGTCGTGGGTGAACACGAGGATCGAGCGGATGTGCATCAGCGCCGCCATGCGGATCGCGTTGCGCATGTAATCGGAGAAGGTGAGGAAGGTTCCCACGTACGGAATGAAGCCGCCGTGGAGCGCGACGCCGTTGGCGATCGCGGCCATGCCGAACTCGCGCACGCCGTAATTGACGTAGTTGCCTGCCGGCGCACTGCGCCGCACCGGGATGCTTCCCGACCAGTTGGTGAACACCGATCCGGTCAGGTCGGCGGCACCGCCCAGCATCTCGGGGAGTGCGCGCGCGAACGCCTCGATCGCCTGCTGCGACGCCTTGCGCGTGGCGATCGACGCGGCCTTGGCGAGCTGCGCGGCGACGAGTTCGCTCGCGGCGCGCTCGAAGCCGTCCGGGAGATCGCCGGCCGTACGCCGCGTGAACTCGGCGGCAAGATCGGGATAGCGCGCCGCATAGTCGGCGAAGCGTGCGCTCCACGCACGCTCGTCGTCGGCGCCGCGGCTGCGCGCATTCCAGCGGTCGTAGATCGGCTGCGGGATCTCGAAAGGCGGGTGCGTCCACCCGAGCGCCTTGCGCGTCGCTGCCGCCTCGCGCTCGCCGAGTGCCGCGCCGTGTGCCTCGGCGCTGCCCTCCTTGCCGGGCGAGCCGCGCCCGATCGTCGTGCGGCAGCAGATGATCGTCGGTCGCCCGCGCTCGTTCCTCGCGCTCGCGATCGCGCGGCTCACCGCGTCGACGTCGTGCCCGTCGACGCCGGCGATCACGTTCCAACCGTAGGCTTCGAACCGGCGCGGAGTGTCGTCGGTGAACCAGCCGGAGGTCGCCCCGTCGATCGAGATGCCGTTGTCGTCGTAGATCGCGACGAGCTTCGCGAGGCCCAGCGTTCCGGCGAGCGAGCAGGCTTCGTGCGAGATGCCTTCCATCAGGCAGCCGTCGCCGACGAAGACCCACGTGCGGTGGTCGACGATCGCGTGCCCGGGATGGTTGAAGGTCTCGGCGAGCAGGCGCTCGGCGAGCGCCATGCCGACCGCATTGGCGAGGCCCTGCCCGAGCGGACCCGTCGTCGTCTCGACGCCAGGCGTGACCGCCGTTTCGGGATGACCCGGCGTGCGCGAGTGGAGCTGCCTGAAGGCGCGCAGCTCGGCCATCGGAAGGTCGTAGCCGGTAAGGTGCAGGAGCGCGTACTGGAGCATCGACCCGTGGCCGTTCGACAGCACGAAGCGGTCGCGGTCGGGCCAGTGCGGATTGGCGGGGTTATGCTTGAGGTGGCGCGTCCACAGCGCGACGGCGATCTCGGCCATCCCCATCGGCATGCCCGGATGCCCGGACTTCGCCGCCTCGACCGCATCCATCGCGAGGATCCGGATCGAGTTCGCAAGATCAGCGTCGGAGGCGCCGAACGCTTCGATCGCGGGCTTTTGCAACGTCGCGGACGAGTCGGGCATCGTGGATCGCGGGGGCAGGGAACCAGGGGACCGTCGCGGATCGCGACGGACAGACGTCGAAAACTGTCGCCAAACTTGCGTAGTGTGCCATAATTCGCCGTTTAGCCGGGCGGATAACGTTTCCGTCCTGTGCAGCGGCGCCGGCGCCAACGTGCCGGCGGGGGGAAGAACAAGCACCGGTTGCTCCGGGATCCGGCATGAGCCGCGCGGGGAGCAGTTCCTGGAGGGAAACGCCATGGACGGGATCCATCTGCTGGGCGAGTTGTACGGTTGCCCGGCCGACAACCCCGCGCTCACGCAGGCCGCGGTCTTGCGCGAGGTGTGCATCGACGCAGTGAACGCGTCAGGGCTCACGATCGTCGGCGATCGCTTCTACCAGTTCGAGCCGCAGGGCGTGACCGGCACGGTCCTGCTCGCCGAATCGCACGTCGCCATTCACACCTGGCCGGAAGCGGGCTTCGTCACCGTCGACGTCTATGTCTGCAACTACACGACCGACAACACCGGCAAAGCCGAGCGCGTGTTCAACGCACTCGAAGTCGCGCTGAAGCCGAAGCGCAAGCGCTTGCAGGCCATTCATCGCGGCGGCAAGGATGGCTGACGGCGATCTCGCACCCGGCGTGATGACCGAGTACGTCACCGACGACTGGGGCATGTTCATCCGTTCGCGTGCGCTCCTCGAGCGGTTCCGCTCGCCGTATCAGGAGGTCGAGGTGCACGACAGCGTGCCGTTCGGGAAGCTCTTTCGCCTCGACGGCCACTTCATGACGTCGGAGAAGGACGAGTTCTACTATCACGAGAATCTCGTCCACGTTCCGGGCCTCGCGCACCCGGGCCCCGAGCGCGCGCTGGTGATCGGCGGCGGCGACGGCGGCTCGACCGAGGAGCTCCTGAAGTACCCGTCGATGCGGTCGGTGATCCTCGCCGAGATCGATGCCACCGTGGTCGACATCTCGCGCCGCCACCTTTCTGCCGTGCATCGTGGAGCGTTCGACGACCCACGCGTCACGCTGCACATCGGCGACGGCTTCCGCTTCGTCGCCGACGACACCGGCGCCTACGACCTCATCGTGCTCGACCTCACCGATCCAGGCGGCCCGTCGACGGCGCTCTATACGCCGGAGTTCTACGCCGCCTGTGCGAAGCGTCTGACGTCGTCCGGCGCGCTCAGCATGCACGTCGGCAGTCCGGTGTCCCACGGCGCGCGCCTCCGCTCGGCGCTCGACGACCTCCGACGGGTGTTTGCCCGTGTCACACCCTATCTCGCCTCGATCCCGCTGTACGGCGGCATGTGGATGATGGCCTGCGCGGCACCGAATCTCGATCCGCGCGCGCATTCGGCGATGGCGATCGATCTGCGCATCGCGCAGCGCCGTATCGGTGCCCTGCAGTACGTAAACGGCGAGACCTACCGCGCGGCGCTTGCGCTGCCGAACTTCGTGCGGGCCTTGCTCGCGTAGCGGTGCACGCTGCGCGCGCCCCTGTGTCGCGATGCGACACGGCTCGCGGCAGACAGCCCGGTCGGGGCGAAGCGCGCGTTGACCGTCCGCTTACATTCGAATAATCTGATAGAGCTTCCCGGTGCTTTCGCGGGCGCCGGGAATCCTGGGAGGAATCGATGGACAGACACCGCAGGCAGGCCCTGAAATCGGGAGGGGGTCTCTCGCTCGTGGCGCTCCTCGCTGCCGCCGGCTGGATCGACCCGGCTGCCGCCGCGCCCGCCGAGGCGTGGAACAAGGCCGCGTTTCAGACGCACGACATGGATTCGACGCTGAAGGCGCTCGGCGATGGCACGCCGGTACCGAGTGCCAACGTCGTCTTCTTCTCGACGCCCGACATCGCCGAGAACGGCGCCGTGGTGCCGGTCGGCATCACCAGCAAAGTTCCCAACACCGAGTCGATCGCGATCCTGGTGGAGAAGAACCCGAACATGCTGGCGGCGTTGTTCGAGATCCCGACGGGGACCGAGCCGGCGATCACGACGCGCGTCAAGATGCGCGAGACATCCAACGTCTACGCGCTCGTCAAGGCGGGCGGCAACTACTACGTGACGTCGAAGGAAATCAAGGTCACGCTCGGCGGCTGCGGCGGCTGAGCGCGCGCATTGCCGCATTCCGGAGGAGTCGATGCCAGATCCGATGAAAATTCGCGCGAATCTCGTCGGGGATTCGACCGAGGTCAAGGTGCTGATGAGCCACGAGATGGACACGGGTCTCGCCAAGGATTCTTCCGGCAAGGTCATTCCGGCGTGGTTCATCCAGAAGGTGACCGTGCTGCACAACGACCAGCAGGTTCTCTACGCGCAGTGGGGCACCGCGGTGTCGAAGAATCCGTTCATGTCGTTCAAGTTCAAGGGTGGTGCGAAGGGCGACAAGGTCACGATCACCTGGGTCGACAACCACAACGAGACGCGCACCGACTCCGCGGTCGTCGGATAACGCGCGCAATCGACAGGAGGAGGTCCTCGATGCCCCGCAAGCTACGCAGCATTCCGGGTGCGGCCGCGGCGCTCGCGCTCGCCGTGATCACCGTCACGCTGCCGATTGTTTCCGTGCCCGCGGCCGCGCAGGAGTCGGTCGAGAAGGCGATCGAGCAATACCGCCAGGACCTCCAGGGAGGCAACCCCGCCGAGTTGTGGGAAGCTCGCGGCGAGGAGATCTGGAACACGCCACGCGGGCCGAAGCACGCCTCGTTCAAGTCGTGCGACCTCGGCCTGGGGCCCGGGATCGTCAAGGGCGCGTATGCGCAGCTTCCGCGCTATTTCCCCGACGCCGGCCGCGTGCTCGACCTCGAGTCGAGGCTCGTGTGGTGCATGGTGAACCAGCAGGGCCTCACCCACGCCGAAGCGACGAAGGTCACGTTCGGCAAGGGCAGCCGCAAGCGCTCCGATCTCGAGGCGCTCACCGCGTACGTCGTCGCGCAATCGGACGGCACGAAGATGAACGTTTCGCTTGCCGACCCGCACGTGCGCGACATGTACGAGATCGGCGAGAAGATGTTCTTCTATCGCGCGGGAACGCACGATTTCGCCTGCGCGACCTGCCACGGCTCCGACGGCAAGCGCATCCGGCTGCAGGATCTTCCCAATCTCACGAAGAAGGCCGACGCGCAGAGGGCGTACACGAGCTGGCCCGCCTACCGCGTGTCGCAGGGTGAGGTGCGCACGTTCCAGTGGCGCCTGCACGACTGTCTTCGCCAGCAGCGCTTCCCGGATCTCATCTACGGCTCGGACGCGTCGATCGCACTCACGACCTATCTTGCAGCACGCGCCAACGGCGCCGCGTACGCCGGTCCCGGCATGAAGCGCTGACGGAGGACGACACCGATGATTCCACGCATCTCCGGGACCAGGCTTGCCGGCATCGCAGTGCTCCTCGCCGGAGCCGCAGCGATCCTCTACGGCTGTGCCGGCACGCCGGCAGAGGACAATTCCGCTTCGGTCGAGGCGCAAACGATCGCGATGATGAAGGAGTCGTTCAAGGCGCACGGCCAGGCCGGGCTTGACCGGCTCGACCAGGACGACACGCAGCGGCTCTGCAGCAAGTACTCGACGACGCCTCCGCCCGCGGCGGTCGCGAAGAAGATCGAGGGCGAGAATCTCGCCAAGGTCCGCTATCCCGCCGACGGCAAGCTGATGGGCGACTGGAAGAAAGGCGAGAAGATCGCGCAGCTGGGGCGCGGCATGCAGTTCTCCGACGATCCCGCGAAGCCCGCGGGTGCCAACTGCTACGCGTGTCATCAGCTTGCGCCGAAGGAGCTCTCCTACGGCACGATGGGCCCGTCGCTCTACCAGTTCGGCAAGAAGCGCGGGTATACCGAGGAGAACCGGCGCTACGTGTGGGCCAAGGTCTACGACGCCGAGGCGTTCTCGGCATGCACCAACATGCCGCGCTTCGGCGAGCACCACATCCTGACCGACGAGCAGATTCGCGACGTCGTGGCGCTGTTGATGGATCCGGAATCGCCGGTCAACCGCTGAGACGCGCCGTGCGGTGAGACGGCGCGAATTCCTGCAGGGCATCGCCGCGGCCGCGCTGGCCGGGCTGCCGGTCGACCGCATTCGCGCCGAAGGACCGGACGCGCAGGCGGCGGCACACTTCTACGACGCGCTGCCGCCGTTCGGCAACGTCGGCATCCTGCACATCACCGACACGCACGCGCAACTCCTGCCGATCCGTTTCCGCGAGCCCTCCGTCAACCTCGGCGTTGGCGCCGCGCGCGGCCAGCCGCCGCACCTCGTCGGCGAAGCGCTGTTGCGGCACTTCGCGATCGCACCCGGCACGCGCGACGCGCACGCGTTCACCTATCTCGATTTCGAGCGGGCGTCGCGCGCTTTCGGCGCGATGGGTGGATTCGCGCCGCTCGCGACGCTGGTGAAGCGCCTGCGTGCGGCGCGTCCCGGCTCGCTCCTCCTCGACGGCGGCGACAGCTGGCAGGGCTCGGCCACCTCGCTGTGGACGCGCGGCCAGGACATGATCGAGGCGCAGAAGCTCCTCGGCGTCGACGTGATGACCGCGCATTGGGAGTTCACCTACGGCTCGGCGCGGGTGAAGGAGGTGGTGGCGAAGGATTTCGCCGGTCACGTCGAATTTGTCGCACAGAACGTTCGCACGGCGGATTTTGACGATCCGGTGTTCAAGCCTTACGTCGTGAAGGAGGTGAACGGCATCCAGGTCGCGATCGTCGGGCAGGCGTTTCCGTATACGCCGATCGCGCATCCGCGTTACCTGATGCCCGACCTCACGTTCGGCATCCGCGACCAGGACCTGCAGAAGGCGGTCGACGAGGCGCGCGGCAAAGGCGCGCAGGTCGTCCTGCTGCTGTCGCACAACGGCATGGACGTCGACCTGAAGCTTGCGACGCGCGTTTCCGGCATCGACGTGATCCTCGGCGGGCACACGCACGACGGCGTGCCGCAGCCGACGGTCGTCGCCAACCGCGGCGGCCGCACGCTCGTCACGAACGCGGGAAGCAACGGCAAGTTCGTCGGCGTGCTCGACCTCGACGTCCGCGGCGGCAAGGTCGCCGATGCGCGTTATCGTCTGTTGCCGGTGTTCGCCGACCTCCTGCCCGCCGATGCCGCGATGGCCGCGCTGATCGAGCGCGTGCGGGCGCCGTATCGCGCGAAGCTCGACGAGCCCCTCGCCGTCACCGAAGGAATCCTCTACCGGCGCGGCAACTTCAACGGCAGCTACGACCAGCTCATTCTCGACGCGCTGATGGCGGAGAAGAACGCGGAAATCGCATTCTCGCCGGGCTTTCGCTGGGGAACGACGCTGCTGCCCGGCGACACGATCCGCTACGAGCACCTGATGGACCAGACGGCGATCACCTATCCGTGGGCGACAGTGACGCGGATGACCGGCGCGACGATCAAGACGATCATGGAGGACGTCGCCGACAACCTGTTCAACCCCGATCCCTACTACCAGCAGGGCGGCGACATGGTGCGCGTCGGCGGCATGCGCTACGCGATCGAGCCGAGCGCGCCGATGGGCAAGCGGGTCACTGCGATGGAGCTCGCCGGGAAGCCGATCGATGCCGCGAAGACTTACACGGTTGCGGGCTGGGCGCCGGTCTCCGAAGCCGCGCGCGATGCGAAGCTCGAGCCCGTATGGGACGTCGTCGCGCGCTGGCTGCGCGCGAAGAAGACGGTGTCGCCGCGCGCTCCCGAGCAGCCGAAGCTCGTCGGCATTCGCGACGATCCGGGACTCGCTTCCTGACCCCCGCTATTTCACCGTCACGCGTGCGAAGCGGCGCTTGCCCGCCTGAACCACGACGGTCGTGCCCGGCGCAACGACGAGCGCCCTGTCGGACACCGTTTCGCCGTCGAGCCTGAGACCGCGCTGCGCGATGAGGCGTAGTGCCTCCGACGTCGACTCGACGATTCCCGCCTGCTTCGCGAGCTGCGCAATCGCCAGTCCCGAGCCGTCGGCGTGCAGCGTCACCTCCGGCATGTCGCTGGGCATCTGGTGTTCGCGGAAGCGCGCCTCGAACTCGGCGAGTGCGGCCTCGGCGGCACTCTTCGAGTGGAAGCGCGCGACGATCTCCTGCGCCAGCATCACTTTCGCGTCTCGCGGATTGCGTCCGGCGGCGCACTCGCGCTTCAGCGCCGCGATCTCGTCGGCGCTGCGAAACGACAGCAGGTCGTAGTAGCGCCACATCAGCGGGTCAGAGATCGACATCAGCTTGCCGAACATCGAGCCGGGCGCCTCGGTGATGCCGACATAGTTGTCGAGCGACTTCGACATCTTCGCGACACCGTCGAGTCCTTCGAGGAGCGGCAGCGTCAGGATGCACTGCGGTTCCTGACCGTAGTGGCGCTGCAGCTCGCGCCCGACGAGCAGGTTGAACTTCTGGTCGGTCCCGCCGAGCTCAACGTCGGCCGCGAGCGCGACCGAGTCGTAGCCCTGCGCGAGCGGGTAGAGGAACTCGTGGATCGCGATCGGCTGCTCGGATCTGAAGCGCTTCGCGAAATCGTCGCGCTCGAGCATCCGCGCGACCGTGTACGTCGCCGCCAGCCTGATCATGCCGTCGGCGCCGAGTGCGGCGAGCCACTTCGAGTTGAACGCGACCTCGGTCCGGTCACGATCGAGGATCAGGAACACCTGGTCGGTGTAGGTCTTCGCGTTGGCGTCGATCTCCTCGCGCGAGAGCGGCGGTCGCGTCACGTTGCGCCCGGTCGGGTCGCCGATGAGCCCGGTGAAGTCGCCGATCAGGAACACGATCCGGTGCCCGAGATCCTGGAGCTGGCGCAGCTTGTTGAACTGTACGGTGTGGCCGAGATGAAGGTCCGGCCGCGTCGGGTCGAAGCCCTCCTTGATCGTCAGCGGCTTGCCGCGCGCAAGTTTCGTGCGCAGCTCCGATTCGACGAGAAGCTCGTCGGCCCCGCGGCGGAATACCGCGACGTGATGATCGACGTCGAAGCTCATCGCACGGCGAGCCGCGCGGGCGCCGGACGCCGAAGGGAGGAATCCGGCATGCGCAGCGGCACCGTCGAACGATGGTTCAGCGATGCCGACCGGCGGTCGCGCCGCCGAGGGTTCATGCTCTTGTCATGGCGGATGAGCCTGCTACAATCGCGGCCGGAGCCAGCGGCAACCGGCTCCGTCGCCGTACCCGCTACAAGGATCGTTCTTGTCTTCATCGGTGGAAGCGCATTGCCCGGCGCGCAGGAAGCGTTTTTTGAATACGAACAAACTCCGGATTCTAGCGCAGGCACTGAGACGGACCTCGTCGGCAGCAGGCGCGCTCGCCGCGCGCATCCCGGCGCTTCGGCGCCCGCGGATGCCCGCGCTTTCACCGGGGCAGACGCTCGCCATCGCGGTCCTCGCGCTCTCCGGTGTCGCGGCCTTCGGCATCACGCCCGGCACGATGCTCGACACGATGCCGACGCATCGGGTGACGCGCGCGCTTTCGGTGCCGCCTCTCGTAGACGTCGACCCGACCGACGATCGCTACTGGCACGAGGAGCGCGTGCGGCGTGGCGACACGATCGGCAGCCTGCTCGCGCGCGCGGGGGTCGACGACCCCGACGCGATGTCGTTCCTGCGCACCGACGCCGCCGCGCGACCGCTTTACCAGCTTCGTCCCGGGCGCGCGTTGCGTGTCGCCACCGATGCGGACGGCAACCTGCTCGCGCTGCGCTTCCTCGCCGGTGGCGGCGAGATGCTGTCGGTGACGCGCAATGGCGATGCATTCGCGGTGAAGATGCAAGGCGAGCCGCCGGACGTTCGCGTCACGCTTCGCAGCGGCGAGATCCAGAGCTCGCTGTTCGCCGCGGCAGACGACGCGGGAATGCCCGACGCGATCACCCGCGCGCTCATCGACGTTTTCGCGAGCAACATCGACTTCTATCACGACGTGCACCGCGGCGACCGCTTCGCCGTCGTGTACGAGACGCGTTATGCCGACGGGGAGCCGGTCGGAACCGGGCGCATCCTCGCTGCCGAGTTCGACAACCACGGTGTCGCCCATCGCGCTTTTCTCTGGCGCGCGCCCGACGGGAGCGACTCGTACTACACCGACGACGGGCACAGCCTGCATCGCGCGTTCCTGCGCTCGCCGCTCGCGTTTTCGCGCATCACCTCGGGTTTCACGCCGTCGCGCTACCACCCGTTCCTGCATAAGTGGCTCGCCCATACCGGAACGGATTTCGGGGCCCCGGTCGGCACCCCGGTGCACGCGACCGCCGACGGCGAGATCGCGTTCGTCGGCCAGCAGACGGGCTACGGCAATGTCGTGTTCATCCGGCACGACGCGACGTATACGAGCGTCTACGCGCACCTGTCGCACTTCGAGACCGGGCTTCATGTGGGCGAGAAGGTGCAGCAGGACGACGTGATCGGCTACGTCGGCATGACCGGCTGGGCGACCGGTCCGCACCTGCATTACGAGATGCGCGTGGCGGGGATCCCGCGCGATCCGATGAAGGTGGCATTGCCCGCGGCGACACCGATCACGCCCGACGAGAAGTCGGATTTCGTTGCCGACATCGCGCCTCTGGTGAGCGAGCTGGCGGTGGTCGACCGGATGCCGGTGAACGACATGGTCGCCGCCGAGTAGGCGCGCGGCTACGCAGGTGCCGGTCGAGGCCGTGGCAGGGCGGGAACTCTACGCCGGCGTGATGTCCGGCACGAGTCTCGATGGCGTCGACGCCGTCGTCGCCGATTTCGCGCCCGCCTCGGGGGCAGCGTGCCAGGCGCTGGGTGCGGCGCACGTGCCGTACCCGACGATGCTGCGCGACGAGCTTCTCGCGCTGCAGGCTCCGGGCGCCAACGAGCTCACCCGCATCGGCGCGGCGGCGAATCTGCTCGCCGAGCTCTACGCCGATGCGATCGGCAACGCGCTCGCGGCTGCGAAGCTCGCTGCGTCCGATCTCTCCGGTGCAGGAGTGCACGGGCAGACGCTGCGCCACCGTCCTGATCGCGGCTTCACCTTCCAGCTCAACAATCCGGCGCGCGTCGTCGAGCGTGCCGGCGTTACCGTCGTGGCCGATTTCCGGAGCCGCGACGTCGCCGCGGGCGGGCAGGGTGCGCCGCTGGTTCCCGGCTTCCATGCGGCAATGTTCGCGAAGCCCGGCGTCCACCGCGTCATCGTCAATGTCGGCGGCATCGCCAACATCACCGACCTCCCGCCCGACGGCGAGGTGCGCGGCTTCGATACGGGCCCCGGCAACGTGCTCTCCGATCTCTGGTGTGCGAAGTGCCGCGGCACCCCGTTCGATGCGCAGGGCGCCTGGGCGGGGGCGGGCAAGGTCGATACCGCTCTCCTCGACGCGCTGCTCGCGGATCCGTACTTCGCGGCGCCGCCGCCGAAGAGCACGCACCGCGACCGTTTCGATCTCGCGTGGCTCGACGAGCGGCTCGGCCGCGGGGGACGCCAGATCGAGGCCGAGAACGTCGAGGCGACGCTGGTCGCACTGACCGCGCGCACGATCGCCGACGCGATTCGCGCGACTGCTTCGGCGGCGACCGAGATCCTCGTCGGCGGCGGCGGCGCCAACAATGCGACGCTGATGTCGGGCCTCGCCCGCGAACTTGCTCCGCGCAGCGTCAAATCGACGGCCGACGAAGGCGTCGCGATCGAGCAGGTCGAGGCATTGGCGTTCGCCTGGCTCGCCCGGGAAACGCTCGCGGGGCGGCCGGGGAACATCCCCGCAGTCACCGGCGCGAAGGGGCCGCGGGTGCTCGGGGCGATCTACCCGAGGGGTCAGGCAAAGGGCAAGACCTGACCCCGCCTTGCGTCAGGCCGAGAAGCTCGACCCGCAGCCGCAGGTCGTCTGGGCGTTCGGGTTCTTGATGACGAACTGCGCGCCCTCGAGGCCTTCCTGGTAATCGATCTCGGCACCGACCAGGTACTGGTAGCTCATCGGGTCGATCAAGAGCGTCACGCCGTTCTTCTCCATCGACGTGTCGTCCTCGTTGACGGCCTCGTCGAACGTGAAGCCGTACTGGAAGCCCGAGCAGCCGCCGCCCGATACGAATACGCGCAGTTTCAGATCGGGATTGCCTTCCTCGTCGATCAGCGCCTTCACCTTGGCGGCGGCGGCGTCGGTGAAGAGGAGCGGCGCAGGCATGTCGGTCATCGCGTTCATGGGAAGCTCCGTTCGTACGACTCCAATTCGATCATTATCTCACTGTCCCGGACGCGTGTGTCACCGCCAGGGGGCGCTGCGGTCAGGGCAGGATCGCAAGCGCATCGAGCCCGGTGGTCTCCGGAAGGCTGAACATCAGGTTCATGTTCTGGATCGCCTGCCCGGCGGCACCCTTGACCAGATTGTCTTCGACCGCAACGACGAGCGCGAGATCCGAGTCCGCGGGGCGATGAATGGCGATCCGCAGCACATTCGACGCGCGCACGCTTCGCGTGTCGGGGAGCGACCCCTTTGGCATCACGTCAACAAAGGGCTCACTGGCGTAGCGTTCCTCGTAGATTGCCTGCAGGTCCGCGCCACGGTCGATGAGCGGGGCATAGAGCGTCGCGAAAATTCCGCGGATCATCGGGACGAGGTGCGGCGTGAACACGACCTTTACGGGGGTCTTCGACCGGCGCCCGAGTCCGTGCACGATCTCGGGATGATGGCGGTGCCCCGCGATCGCGTAGGCGGCGAAGTTATCCGACGCCTCGGAAAACGTCAGGTTGAGTTCGGCCTTGCGGCCCGCCCCCGACACGCCCGACTTGCAGTCGGCGATGAGGCGCGTCGTGTCGACGACCCCTGCTTCGACGAGCGGCAGGAAGCCGAGCTGGACCGCGGTCGGATAGCAGCCGGGGTTGCCGACGATGCGGGCGTTGCGGATCGCCTCGCGGTTCATTTCCGGAATGCCGTAAACCGCCTCTGCGAGGAGCTCGGGGCAGGCATGCGGCATCTTGTACCACCGCTCGAATTCAGCCGGGTCGGCGAGGCGGAAATCGGCGGCGAGGTCGATGATGCGGACTCCGGCCGTCATGAGCTCTCTCGCCTGCGCCATCGCGACGCCGTGCGGTGTGGCGAAGAAGACGACATCGCACGAGCGAAGATCCGCCTGTGACGGTTCGGTGAACGCGAGTTCGAACGCGCCGCGCAGGCTCGGGAACATCTGCGCGACACGCGTGCCCGCGTCCTTACGCGAAGTGATCATGCGCACGTCTGCCTGCGGGTGGTGCGCGAGCAGGCGCAGAAGCTCGACGCCGGTGTAACCGGTGCCGCCGACGATACCGATCTTGATCATCGCGCGGGTGGGGTCGGACCCCTCCCTATGCTAACGCTTCGAGAACTGCTTGCGGCGTCGCGCCTTGTGCAGGCCGACCTTCTTGCGCTCGACCTCGCGCGCGTCGCGCGTGACGAGACCGGCCTTCGACAGCGTCGGCTTGAGCTGCGCGTCGTAGTCGATCAGGGCGCGCGTGATGCCGTGACGCACGGCGCCGGCCTGTCCGGACTCGCCGCCGCCGGTCACGTTCACCATGATGTCGAAGGTCGTCTGGTGGCTCGTGACCACCAGTGGCTGGCGGGCGACCATGCGCCCGGTCTCGCGGGTAAAGAACTCGTCGAGCGACTTTTCGTTGACGACGATCTTTCCGTCGCCGCGCTTCAGAAAGACGCGCGCCACGGAGGTCTTGCGACGCCCGGTGCCGTAGTAGTAGTTGCCGATCATGAGGGTCGTGGAATGTGCGTGCGCGGCCGAATCCGGGGGATGCTCAGAGGTCGAGCGTCATCGGTTGCTGCGCTGAGTGCGGGTGCGTCGGGCCGGCATAGCACTTGAGCTTCTTCAGCATCGCATAGCCGAGCGGCCCCTTCGGGAGCATGCCCTTGACGGCCTTCTCGAACACGCGGCCGGGAAAGCGCGACTGCATTTCGCCAAAGGTCGTCGTCGTGATGCCGCCAGGATAGCCGCTGTGGCGGTGATAGAGCTTGTCGTCGTTCTTTCGGCCGGTGACGCGGAGCTTTTCGACGTTGGTGATGACGATGAAATCGCCGGTGTCGATATGCGGCGTGAAGATCGGCTTGTGCTTGCCGCGCAGCCGTGCGGCAACTTCGGTCGCCAGCCGGCCGAGCACCTTGTCGGTGGCGTCGATCACGTACCAGCCACGCTTGACGTCGGCGGGCCGGGCGGAATAGGTCTTCATCGGGGTGAACTGAGCAAAGCATTGAATTATACGGGCGATCGGCACGTCGCGTCAACGCGGGCGGCCGGGAACGCAGTGCCCGGCCCCGCCAGAGCCGCCGCGATACCCTCGTGCCTGCGCCTGCGGTCGCGAGTTCCGATCGGCTCTGCGGGTTGTTGCGGCGCGGAACACTGGATTCGGGCAAAAAAACGGCGCGACCGTTGGGCCGCGCCGAGAATTCCACCATAGGAGGAGAATGGAGGAATGTGCTCGCGGTGCCGAAGGAGGAGACGGCGGGGCCGCGAACGGTTGATAGCATTCCATATTGCAGCGCACAATGCAAGCCCCACCTCGGCGAGCGGGCGATTCGGGCGGTTCGAGCGGATCGAGGGGCGGATCGGGAGGCGGACATGAAAACGCGGGTCAAGTGGGTCGAAGGCGTGTCCTTCGTCGCCGAATCGGAAAGCGGTCACGCGATGGTCGTCGACGGGGCCCCCGAGGCGGGCGGGCGCAACCTCGGCATGCGGCCCATGGAGCTGGTGCTCGCAGGGACTGCCGCCTGCACGGCATTCGACGTGATCTGGATCCTGAAGAAGGCGCGCCAGCCGGTCGCCGACTGCGTCGTCGAAGCCGACGCGGAGCGGGCCACCGAGGATCCGCACGTGTTTACGCGTATCCATCTCAGGTACAGCGTGGCGGGCAGCGGGCTCGACCCGCATCAGGTCGAGCGCGCGGTCAAGCTGTCGAAGGAGAAGTACTGCTCGGCGACCGCGATGCTCGCAAAGTCGGCGGAGATCACCTTCGAGGTATCGATCAACGACGCGTGACCGCCTACCGGAGGAGGCGGATCAGCGACGACGTGTCCCAGCGCCCGCCGCCGGCCGCCTGGATTCGCGCGTAGAACTGGTCGATCACCGCGGTCAACGGGAGCGCCGCACCATTCGCACTCGCCTCGGCGAGGCAGATCGCAAGATCCTTGCGCATCCAGTCGACGGCGAAGCCGAAGTCGAAGCGATCGGCGAGCATTGTCTTGCCGCGATTGTCCATCTGCCACGATTGCGCAGCACCCTTGCCGATGACTTCGAGCACGCGCTCGACATCGAGCCCGGCGTGGACGCCGAACGCGAGTCCCTCGGCGAGACCCTGAACCGCACCGGCGACGCAGATCTGGTTGACCATCTTGGTGAGCTGACCCGCACCCGGCGGTCCCATCAGCGTGACGGCGCGCCCGTAATGCGCGAGCACGTCCTTCGCCCGCTCAAACGCGGCGGCGTCGCCGCCGACCATGATCGTGAGCTCGCCGCGCTCGGCACCCGATTGCCCGCCGGATACCGGCGCGTCGAGGAAGGCCACGCCGCGCGCCGACGCTGCGGAGTGAATCTCGCGCGCCACTACGGCCGACGCCGTCGTGTGATCGACGAGGATCGATCCTTCACGCATCGCGGGAAGCGCCGCCGAAGCGACTTCGCGGACGTCGCGATCGTTGCCGACGCACATCATCACGAGGTCGGCGTCGCGCGCGGCATCGGCCGGCGTCGCGGCGCTGCGCCCGCCGTATTGATCGACCCACGCCGCAGCCTTCGAGTCCGTGCGGTTGTAGACGGTGACCTTGTTCCCGGCGCGCGCGAGGTGTCCCGCCATCGGGAAGCCCATCACGCCGAGGCCGAGGAAGGCGAGCGATCGGTTCATCGAGTTTTCTCCGGCTCCATAAGTCGATGCAGGGTGACGCGGCTCAGCGCGCTGCGGCGCCGCCGTCGCCGCTGCGCTCGATCTCGCGCCGCGCGGCGGCGATGGCGAGGCGCACCTGGCGCGGCGCCGTGCCGCCGGGGTGGTCGCGGCTCGCCACCGAGCCTTCGAGCGTCAGGACGTCGTACACGTCGTCGCCGATCAGCCCCGAGAACGCTCGCAGCGCGTCGAGCGGGAGCTCCTCGAGGCCGCAGCCACGCGCCTCCGCCTCGCGCACCGCGCGCGCGACCGCGTCGTGCGCATCGCGAAACGGAAGACCCTTCTTCACCAGGTAGTCGGCAAGGTCGGTCGCCGTGGCAAAGCCGTCGAGAGCCGCGTCGCGCATCCGCCCGACATTCGGCGTCAACCCGGTTGCGACCAGGTCGGTCATGATTGCAAGCGTATCGGCGAGCGTGTCGACGCTGTCGAAGAGCGGCTCCTTATCCTCCTGGTTGTCTTTGTTGTAGGCAAGGGGCTGCGCCTTCATCAGCACGAGCAGAGCCGTCAGGTTTCCGATCACGCGCGCCGACTTGCCGCGCACGAGCTCCGGCACATCGGGATTCTTCTTCTGCGGCATGATCGAGCTCCCGGTGCAGAAGCGGTCGGCGAGCGTCACGAAGCCGAAGCGGGGTGTCGACCACAGCACGAGCTCCTCGGCGAAGCGCGACAGGTGAATCGACACGAGCGATGCGGCGGCGGCGAATTCGATCGCGAAATCGCGATCGGAGACGGCGTCGATCGAATTCGGCGCAAGCGCCTCGAAACCGAGTTCGCGCGCGACGCGCGCGCGGTCGATCGGAAAGCCGGTGCCGGCAAGCGCAGCACTGCCGAGTGGGAGCCGATTGACCCGTCGGCGGCAATCGGCAAGACGCTCGAGATCGCGCGCGAACATCGCGTCGTAGGCCATCAGGTAGTGGCCGAACGTGACCGGCTGCGCGACCTGCAGGTGTGTGAATCCCGGCATGATCGTCGCGGCGTTGCGGTCGGCAAGATCGAGGAACGCGCGCCGCAGCGCGACGAGTTGCGATGCGATCGCATCGATCGCGCCGCGCAGCCACAGCCGCGCGTCGGTTGCGACCTGGTCGTTGCGTGATCGCCCGGTATGCAGGCGCTTGCCGGCATCGCCGACGAGCTCGATGAGCCTGCGCTCGACGCTGAAGTGCACGTCCTCGTTCTCGATCTTCCAGGCGAACTCGCCGCGGGCGATCTCGCCGCCGATCGCGCCGAGCCCCTTCTCGATCGCCGCGAGGTCGATCGCCGAAAGGACGCCCGCGCCGCGGAGCATCCGCGCGTGGGCGAGTGACCCGGCGAGATCGGCCTCGGCGAGACGGCGGTCGACGAGGACCGACGCGTTGAAGCGCTGCATCCGCTCGGACATCGGCTCGGCGAATCGCGCCGACCAGGTGCCGCTCTGCGGCAGCGAAGGCGCGGCCGCCCGGCCCGCGCGACGGCCGCCGGAGCGTTGGGAGGGGCGGTCCGCGGAGGGGGACCTCTTCTTCGGGGTCGGCATCGGATCGTGCAGGCGGGAATGCCAGGATCCGGCATGATGATTGCATCATCTGCCCGCTATGTCGCGGATTATAAGACCCTCCGACGACCCGCCGGCGCTGCCGGATTTTCGCAATCTCGGAACGGTGCTGCGCGTGCTCGTCGGCGTCAACGCGGCGGCATTGGTGATCGCGCTTGCGCGCGAGCCCCGGCTCGCCGGGATCGCCGATCAGTGGGCGGCGATCTCGGGCTACGTCGAGCCGCAGCTTTTCGCCGAAGTTCTCTTCCTATGGATTATCGCGCCGTGGCTGACGCGCGCAACCTGGACGGCGGGCGCCACGGCGATCGCGGTGATTACCGTAGCGTGCGCAGTCGTCGTCCACGTTCTGCTCGGCAGGCTCACGTTTGATTCCGGCGGCACGTGGCACGGGACAGCCGGCTTCGGCTGGCCCATGCTGCGACACGTCGTGTTCGCGCTCCTCGCGCAGTTCGCGCTCCTCGGCTACTTCAGGCTGCGCGCACGTGCGCTGTCGCCGGCGATCACCGAATCGCGCCTCGCCGCGCTGCAGGCGCGCATCCGGCCGCATTTCCTGTTCAACAGCATCACCGCGGTGCTCTCGCTGATGCGCCGCGAGCCGCGGCGTGCCGAGACCGCACTCGAGGACCTCGCCGAGCTCTTCCGCGTGCTGATGCGCGACAACCGCGAGCTGATCCCGCTGGCCGATGAAGTTGCGCTCTGCCGGCAGTACCTCGACCTCGAGCAGCTTCGCCTCGGCGAGCGCCTCATCGTCGACTGGAACCTGAAGAGCATGCCGGCCGACGCGATGGTGCCGCCGCTCGTGCTGCAGCCGCTGCTCGAGAACGCCGTCTATCACGGCATCGAGCCTTCGACGACGCCGGGCGTCATCTCGATCAACATCTTCCAGAGCCGCGAGGAAGTGCACGCGGTGCTGCGAAACCCGTGGCTCGCCGACGACGGACGGCATCGCTCGGGCAACCGGATGGCGCTCGCCAACATCCGCGAGCGGCTCGCACTCCATTTCGACGCGGAGGCGAGCCTCGATTCGCGGGTGACGCGCGACGGGTACGAAGTGCACATCAGGATGCCGTACCGTACCGAGAAGCCGATCCTGGCGCCGAACCCCCGCAACGGCCAGATGCGGCGCGAGCCCTACGTCGGCAATGCGGACGAGAAACGGCGCGAGGCGCCGACGCTACGGGCTCTGCCCGCCCTCAAGGCCGCCAAGGTGAGTCATGGATGAGACCGCACTGCGCGTGATGATCGTCGACGACGAGGCGCCGGCGCGCCACCGGCTGCGCGAGCTCCTCGAGGATTGCCGCGCCGCGGTCCCGCTCGCCGTGGTCGGCGAGGCGCAGAACGGGCGCGAGGCGCTCGACATGCTGCATGCCGTCGCTGCCGACCTCGTGCTCACCGACATTCACATGCCCGGGATGGACGGCATCGAGCTGGCCCGGCATTTGCTAAAGCTTCCGCGTCCACCCGTCGTGATGTTCACGACGGCTTACCCGGAGCATGCGCTGGCGGCGTTCGAGGTGCACGCCGTCGACTACCTGGTGAAGCCGGTACGGATCCAGCGCCTGCTCGACGCATTGCAAAAGGTGCCGCGATTGAAGCCCATGACCTTCGAGAAACTCTCGCAACTGCCGACCGCGTCCCGACGTTTCCTTTCCGTGACCGAGCGCTCGCGCGTGGTCCTGATCCCGGTCGAGGAGATCATCTACCTCAAGGCCGAGCTGAAGTACATCACCATTCGTACCGTACAACGTGAACACCTGCTTGAAGAGTCGCTCACCCGGCTCGAGCAGGAATTCGGCGCGCGCTTCGTGCGCGTCCATCGCAACTGCCTCGTCGCGCGCGACTACATCCGCGGCTTCGAACGGCGCGCCAACATCGACGGCGACGCGCACTGGGAAGTGTTGCTGCACGGCATCCTCGAAACGCTGCCGGTCTCGCGCCGCCAGCAGTACGTCGTGCGCGAGATCGGGCGCGACGTGATCAACGGCAAGGCGGCCTAACTTCCTTCCGCCGCGCGGCGGCGGCCGCAGGCGCTGCGCTAAACTCGCGCGGTCCTCATGCGCACCCTCGTCTGCGGCTCGCTGGCGTTCGACACCATCATGGTGTTCCCGGATCGCTTCGCGCGCCACATCCTTCCCGACCAGACGCACATGCTGTCGGTCGCGTTCCAGATCTCCGACCTGCGTCGCGAGTGGGGCGGTTGCGCCGGCAACATCGCGTACAACCTGCAGGCGCTCGGCGGCGCCCCGGTGGTGATGGCGACACTCGGGCAGGACGGCGGCGCGTACCGCGAGCGCCTCGCCACGCTCGGCGTTGCCACCGACGGTCTCACCGTGGTCGACAGCGCATACACGGCGCAGGCCTTCATCATCACCGACCTCGACGACAATCAGATCACCGCGTTCCATCCTGGCGCGATGAACGCGTCACACGTCAATCGCGTCGGCGACGTGCGCGACGTCGCGCTAGGCATTGTCGCGCCCGACGGCAAGGACGGGATGCAGCAGCATGCGGCGCAGTTCGCGGCGGCCAAGGTGCCGTTTTTGCTCGACCCCGGCCAAGGCCTGCCGCTCTTCACGGGATCCGAGCTCGCCACGATGATCGAACAGGCGTCGTGGCTCGCGGTGAACGACTACGAGGCGCGCCTCCTCGGCGAGCGCACCGGCTGGTCGATCGCCGAGATGGCGGAGCGCGTCGACGCGCTCGTCATCACGCTCGGTGGCGAAGGCTCGGTGATCCACGCGGGCGGATCGACGTGGACGATCCCCGCGGTACCGGCGACCGAGCTCAAGGACCCGACGGGATGCGGCGACGCCTACCGGGCCGGGCTTCTCTACGGCATCGCGCAAGGCTGGGACTGGGAGCGGGCCGGCCGACTCGCGGCGGTGCTGGGCTCGCTCAAGATCGCGAGCCGCGGTGGTCAGAATCATACGGTCACGCGCGAGATCGTCGCATCACGTTACCGGACGGCCTTCGGCGACGACCCGTGGTGACGCCGCGCGCGGTAAGGCGAGGATGGCGCACCGCGCGCATGACCGTGCACCTCGCGGCCGGGCTCGCGACCACCGTGTTCGTGTTTCCGCTCGTTTCGGCGGAGGGCCGCCGGGCGCGCGTGCGGAAGTGGTCAGCGCGGCTCTTGCGCATTCTCGCGGTCGACGTGCGCATGGCAGGCACGCTGCCGCCCGGCGGCAACCTGCTCGTCGTTGCCAACCATGTGTCGTGGCTCGACATCTTCGTACTGAACGCGATCGGGCCGATGCGCTTCGTCGCCAAGGCTGAGCTCGCGCGCTGGCCGGCGATCGGCCGGCTGATCCGCAACGTCGGCACGCTGTTCGTCGAGCGGGCGCGGCGCCACGACGCGCATCGCGTCACCGTCGAGACGCGCGACGCGCTCGCCTCGGGCGACATCGTCGCAGTGTTCCCCGAGGGCACGACGACCGACGGCAGCACGGTGCTTCCGTTCAAGAGCTCGCTGCTGCAGCCGATCGTCGATGCGAAGGGCGCGCTGCTGCCGATCGCGTTTCGCTATCACGATCACGACGGGCGCGCGTCGACCGCCGCCGCCTACGCCGGCGACACGACCTTCCTGGCGTCGTTCTGGAGCATCTGCGGCGAGCGCTCGCTCGTCGTCGACCTCGTCGTCGCCGACGCGCTGCCTGCCACGGACCGCAGGCGCCACGACCTCGCGCGCGAAGCGGAGGGGGCGATCCGCGAAGTGCTCGACCGGGGTCAGGGCTTGCCCTGTGCCTGTCAGGAAAAAGGCAAGACCTGAGCCCGCCCGGGGACCTGGAAGACACGCAGGTCGTCGAGCCTTAGCGCCGTGAGGCTGCCGCCCCACAGGCAGCCGGAGTCGAGCATCGCGACGTTCGGGGCGAGTGTCAGGCCAAGCGTCGACCAATGGCCGCAGACGACGCGCACGTTCTCGGTGCGACGGTTCTCGTGCAGGAACCAAGCGGCGTAGCCCTCGGGTGCGAACGCCGCACCGCGCTTCTCGCGAAACTCCATCCGTCCTTCGGCCGTGCAGAAGCGAAGCCGCGTCAGTGCGTTGACGATCGCGCGCAAGCGGTCATTCCCCACGAGATCGTCGGACCAGGCCGCTGGCTCGTCGCCGTAGAGAACGCGCAGGAACTCGCCTCGGCCGTCACCGGCGAGGACGGCTTCGACTTCGCGAGCGAGCGAGAGGACGTCGGCGCTCGTCCATTGCGGCAGCACCCCTGCATGCACCATCAGCCAGCCGCCCTCCGCGACCGCGAGCGGACGCCGTGCAAGCCAGTCGATGAGATCGTCGCGATCCGGTGCGCCGAGGATGTCGTCGAGGGTGTCGCCGCGGTGCGCTTGCCGGTGACCCGCGGCGACGGTGAGCAGATGCAAATCGTGATTGCCGAGGACCGTCGTCGCGCATTCGCCCATCGCGGCCACCTCGCGCAGGAGGGCGAGCGACGCGGGCCCGCGGTTGACGAGGTCGCCGACGAGCCACAGGCGGTCGCGCTCGCGCGAAAAGCCGACGAGCGAGAGGAGATCGCAGAATTCTGCGTGACAACCCTGGATATCGCCGATTGCGTAGAGCGCCATGAAGTCGCGGCCCGCCACTATAATCGCGGCGCATTGTAGCAACGCAGGTGGCAGGTTCCCTCGATGCATTCCCTCAACGCCGCACAGCGCGAGGCGGTCAGGCACGACCGCGGGCCGCTCCTCGTGCTCGCTGGAGCCGGCAGCGGCAAGACGAGCGTCATCGCGGCGAAGATCGCGCGCCTCGTCGAGCTCGGCGCCGCGCCGTCGTCGATCGTTGCGATCACCTTCACCAACAAGGCCGCACGCGAGATGCGTGAGCGCGCAGGCGGATTGCTCGCGCGCGCGGACCGCGCAGGGGCCGCGAACGAAGTGCGGATCTCGACGTTTCATGCGCTCGGGCTCTCGATCCTGCGCGCCGAGCACCGCGCACTCGGGCTTGCGCAGCGCTTCTCGATCCTCGATCCGTCGGACCTCGAACCGATTGTCGCCGGGCTCGCAGGCACCGCCGACCGGTCGCGTGCCCGTGCGGTTCACGCGCGCATCAGCCGCTGGAAGAACGCGCTCGTCGGGCCGGTCGACGCGCTCGCCGGGGCCGCATCCGACGACGAGCGCACCGCCGCGAACGCCTACGCACGCTACGGCGAGACCCTCCGCACCTGGCGCGCCGTCGACCTCGACGACCTGATCGCGCTACCGGTGGAGCTCTTCGCGCGCGACGCCGCGGCACGGAGCCGTTGGCAGAGCGCAATCGCGCATGTGTTGATCGACGAATACCAGGACACCAACGCGGCGCAGTACCGGCTCTTTCGCGCGCTGACCGCCTCCAGCACGCCGCCCACTACCCCCGGCACGCCGTTCACCGCCGTCGGCGACGACGACCAGGCGATCTACGGCTGGCGCGGCGCTTCCGCCGACAACCTCGCCGCGCTCGCGCGCGACCATCCAGAACTCGAGGTCATCAAGCTCGAGCAGAACTACCGCTCGACGGTAAGGATCCTCCGCTGCGCGAACGCACTGATCGGCAACAATCCGAAGGTCTACGACAAGCGGCTGTGGACCGAGCTCGGGCACGGCGACCCGTTGCGGGTGACTCCGGCTGCCGACGAAGACGACGAAGCCGAGCGGGCGACCGCCGCGATTCTCGCGCACAAATTCGAGCACCGCACGCGCTTCGCCGACTACGCGATCCTCTATCGCGGCAACCACCAGGCGCGTCCGTTCGAGACGGCGCTGCGTGCGCGAGCCGTTCCCTATGACGTGTCGGGGGGAACGTCGATTTTCGAGCGCACCGAGATCAAGGACATCGTCGCCTACCTGAGGCTCGTCGCGAACGAGGACGACGATCCGGCGTTCCTGCGCGCGATCGCAGCACCCCGGCGCGGCATCGGCGATGTCTCGCTGCGCGCGCTGGGAACGATCGCCGCGGCCAAGCGCGTGTCGCTTTTCGAAGCGGCGTTCCTGCCCGACGCCGAAGGGGCGATCGGCGCCAAGCCGCGCGCCGAGCTCGCCGCGTTCTGCGCGCTCGTCAACGACCTGCGCTTTCGCGCCGAGCGCGAGCCGGCCGGGAGGCTCCTCGCCGAGCTCGTGCAGAAGACCGGCTATGCCGACTGGCTCGTCGCGACGCTCGACCGCAAGGAGGCGACCGCGAAGAGCGGCAGCGTCGACGACTTCATCGGCTGGCTATCGAGAAAGGGCGACAGCGAGGGCAAGAACCTGCTCGAGCTTACCCAGATGATCGCGCTCGTGACGATGCTCGAGGCGCGCGAAGACGGCGCCGCGGGGCCCGATGCCGTGCATCTCTCGACGATCCACGCGGCGAAGGGGCTCGAGTACCGGCACGTGTTTCTGGTGGGCGTCGAGGAGGGCATCCTGCCGCATCGCGAGGCGGTCGACGCGGGCAACGTCGACGAGGAGCGGCGCCTGATGTACGTCGGGCTCACGCGCGCGCAGCGCAGCGTGCAGCTCTCATACTGCCGCAGCCGCAAGCGCGCCGGCGGGAAGGTGCCGAGCGCTCCTTCGCGCTTTCTCGCCGAGCTCGATCAGGAGGAACTGCGACACGCCGGGGCGCCGCTCTCCGCCGACGAATCGGCGCAGCAGCGCAGCGCCGGAATTGCCCGGCTCGCCGCGCTGAAGGCGCAGGTGGCGCGCTGATGCGGGCCGCGTCGAAGTCGCTCGCGGTCCGGTGACGCGCTACTTCGCCGCGGACGTCATGTAGTCGACGCCGGCCTTGACCTGCGCGTCGGTCAGCGCCGAGTTGCCGCCCTTTGGCGGCATCGAACGCAGACCGTGCAGCGCCGCGTTGTAGAGCGTGTCCATGCCCTGCGCGATCCGCGGCGCCCACGCCGCCTTGTCGCCGAACTTCGGCGAGCCGAGAAGCCCGGTCCCGTGGCAGACGTGGCAGGTTTCGTCGTAGACCTTCTTGCCCTCGGCGGCGTCGGCCGGGGCTGCGACAGGCGCGCCAGGCGCGGCGGGAGCAGGGGCTGCCGACGCGACGACTGCGGCCGCTGCGGCCGGCGCAGCAGTCGCAGCTGCGGCGGCGGTCGCTCCTGCGGCCGATGCAACCGCCGCGGTCGTTGCGGTCACCGGCGGCTCCTTCCAGCCCGCTCCGCCGAGGTCAGCCATGTAGACGACCGCGCGATGTACTTCGTCGTCGGTCAATTCGCTGTTGCCGCCCCGGGGCGGCATCGTGCCCGATTTGCCAGTGAAGCCGTCGAGCGCGTGCTTGACGAGCGTCGCCTCACCTTGGGCAATCCGCGGACTCCACGCCGCCTTGTCGCCCGCCTTCGGTGCTCCTGCGAGGCCCGTCCCGTGACAGGTCTTGCAGGTCTGCCCGAACACCTGCTCTCCCGTCATGCTTCCCTTCGGCGCCGTCGCCTCCGCCATCACGATGCTCCCGACCGGCTTGATGCGCGCGGCGATCTGGTCTTTGCTTCCCCCCGTCTCCATTCCGCTCGTCGCAAGCTGCGAGAGGAGTACCGACATCGAGATCGGAATCGCGAACGCGAGCAGCACCACGATTACGAGCTGCTTCGGCGTCTTGATGAACGAGGAGTGCGGGTCGTGCTCCATGGGTCCCCCAGCGAAAGATGCGGAATTATACGTCCCGCCTCCGGCGTGACCGGGATGCGCGGCGGCTATAATCCTTCTTCCGCGCGCCCGTAGCTCAGTTGGATAGAGTATTGGTTTCCGAAGCCAAGGGTCACAGGTTCGAATCCTGTCGGGCGCGCCAAGAATCGATTTGTAGACCCGGACACATAGGTGACGGTCCGTACTCAAGGCATGGGTGACGGACCCTTCCCACCACGATGTCTTCAAGAACGAGCGAGCGAATCTTACGGCGGAGCAGCGGAAGTCGGTCGCTGCCTTTGCCGCTGCCATCAAGGCAACGAGGAAACGAAGATGAGCAAGCTGGGAAACGAACTCGTCGAATCGATGGCTGAGGCGCTGGCCCACGCCAAGGGCAGGGAGATGGGCGCGCGCGCGCACAAGATCTCCGTCACACCCGATGAAATTCAAACTGCCCGCAAGCGCCTGGGGCTTTCGCAGGATCAGTTTGCCAGCGCGTTTGGAGTCAGCGCGTCGACCCTGCGCAAGTGGGAGCAGGGACAGCGCACGCCAACCGGGGCAGCGAAGACGCTCTTGAAGATCATCGAGCGCGAGCCGAAGGCAGTCATCCGGGCGCTCAAGGTGGCCTAAAGGCTCCGCGCCGAAGATGTTCGGATCGACTGCGTCATGTCGTGTTACGCGGGGTGCGTCCCGCCAGGCGACTTTGACGCTTGTAATTGGGGTGTGCCTGACCCTGTCGTTGCTGTCGCCTTCTCGGGCGGCCATGCGCGACGCGCCGGCCTCGACCGCGAGTCCGGCCGCAGGGACTCTCGCTGCGGCAATCCCCGCCGACGCTGCGACAGCCCGCCGCATCGTCGAGGATGCCGACCGGATCCGCTTTCCCGCCGAGGGCTTCCAGGTCGACGTGCGCATCGTCACCACTGCGCCGGGGCGCGATCCCGATGAGCACCGCTATCGGGTCCTCACCAAGGGCAACGACAGCACGATCGTGATGGTGACGGCGCCCGCCGACGAGCGCGGCCAGATCCTGCTGATGAAGGAGCACGACCTGTGGGTGTTCCTGCCCAACGTGTCGCAGCCGGTGCGCCTTTCGCTCGCGCAGCGCCTGACCGGACAGGTCGCGAACGGCGACCTCGCACGCGCGAACTTCACCGGCGACTACAACCCGAAGGTACTTCGCACCGACACGATCGACGGTGTGCGCTACGACGTGCTCGAGCTCGACGCGGTCGACAACAGCGTCACCTATCGCCGCGTCCTCTACTGGGTGCGCGAGTCGAACCACGAGCCGTACAAGGCCGAGTTCTATTCGGTGTCGAACCGGCTCCTGAAGACCTGCACCTACGGGAAGTACGAGAAGATGGTCGGTAGGATGCGGCCGACTGAGCTCGTGATGATCGACGCGCTGCACCAGGGCGAGCAGTCGGTGCTCGACTACGGCGACATGAAGCTCCGCGATCTTCCCGACAAGGTGTTCACGAAGGACTACCTCAAGAAGCTGGAGTGAGACCGGCCGCTGCGTACGCGGCCTCAGTCTCGGCGGTGATCACGGCGAAGAGCGGGCGCACGAAGAAATTGAAGCCGTCGATCACCTCGGCGACCGACATCATCGACGGGTAACGTAAT
>JAICXH010000092.1 GCA_025981645.1 Burkholderiales bacterium | reverse complement strand
GCGTGGTGCTTGCGGTGGATCGCGACCCACTCCCTGGTGACCATGCCGGTGGTCAGCCACAGCCAGACGCGGAAGAACTGCGAGGCGATCGGGTGCAATTCGAGCCCGCGGTGCGCCTGGCTGCGGTGAAGGTAGATCGTCACCGATGCGATCGTGATGTGCGTCAGCACCAGCGTCACGACCACGTACCCCCACCACGGCAGGTCGACGAGCCCGCGGGCCGCAAAGGAAAGAAAATCGTAAGTCATTGAAGATCCATGTGTTAACGGTTTGCGCGCGGGCAGAGGCCGACACACCCGGCGCGCGCCCGCGATTGTACGCGTTCGGGGGGCACGAGGGAATGACGACGGTCAACCCGGTGCGGGCGTGATCGGGCCCCCGGCGCCACCGAGCCCCGGCGCTAGCCGGCCCCCACTTCCGCCCGCCCCGGCGGTTCCGGTGCTGCCGTCCACGATGCGCACGTCGCGCCGCGGGTAGGGGATGTCGATGCCCTGCGCCGCGAATTCGCGCAGGATCTCCCGATGGATCGCGCTCCTCAGGCTGAGCTGACCGTTCTGCGGGTCGCCGATCCACACGCCGAGCTCGAGGTTGACGCCGCTGTCGGCGAGGCCGGTGACGAACGATTGCGGCGCGCGTGCGCCGCCGAGCGCGCGCGGCTGGCGCTTCGCGATCTCGACGAGGAGCGCGAGCGCCCGCTCGACGTCGCTGTCGTAGCCGATCTGGACGGCGACGGCGACGCGGATTCCTGGTGTCGTGTAGCCGTGGTTGAGCACCGTCGTGGTCACCATCGTCTCGTTGGGGACGATCGCCTCCAGGCCGTCGAGGCTGCGCACGACGACGTAGCGCGCCGTCACCTGCGACACGACGCCGGTTCGTCCATCGACGGTAACAAGGTCGCCGAGGCGCACCGACTTGTCGAGCAGGATGGTGAAGCCCGCAATGTAGTTCGCGGCGAGCTTCTGCAGGCCGAGCCCGATGCCCACGGCGAGCGCGCCGCCGAACACGGTGAGCAGCGTGAGGTCGAAGCCGACTACCTCGAGCGCGATCAGCACGCCGATCACCACCAGCGTGATGCGTACGATGCTGGCGAATACCACGCGCAGGTTAGCGTCGATCTGGCTCGCGCGCGCGAGGCGCCGCTCGACGATGCCCGAGACCCACAGCGCGACGATCAGCGCGACGATTACCACGAGGATGCCTTCGACGATCGTCAGCATCGACACCTGCGCCTTCCCCATCGGGATGACGATGTCGTCGAGCGCCATGCCGAGCTCGGCGAGGACGCCGAGGAAATAGAGCGCGGCGAGCGACCACGCGGCAGCGACGATCGCGAACTCGGACGCGCGCTGCCACCCTTCGCCGGGGAACAGCCTGCGCAGCGCGTAGACCAGCATGCGGATGCCCGCGAGCGTCACGAGCAGCGGCGTCGCGATGCCGAGGAAGAATGGCACGCCGACGTGGCGACGCCAGATCGACGCGGCGAAGTAGACGAGCACGAGTCCGATCAGCGGAAAGGCGAGGCGCAGTGCGACGCCGTGCAGGCGCCGCGCGCCCGATCCGGGGTGCTCGCCGGGCGCGACGTCGGCTCCGGAGCGCGCGCGATCGGAACGCTCGATGCGCCGCTCGACGCTCCATGCGATCGCGAGGCAGACGAGCGTGATCGCGAGCTCGGTCAGGCCGCGCAGCGACACGAGTGCCGACTGCAGCCGGCTGAAGTCGATCGGCGTGATCATCGATGGATGGTCATCGACGCTCGGCGTCGGTGATCGAAGCGCGCATGCTAGCAGGCGCGCCGGCAGGGGCGCGCTCGAATACGGCGGCGAAGAAGGCGTCGCAGCCGTGGCGATGCGGCCAGGTGCGAAGGCGCATCCCGGTGTCGAGCGCGATGCCGGCCTTCGCGAGGATCTCGCTCGCACTCACCTCGCGAAATCCGGGATGCGCGGCGAGAAACGCGTCGGCGATGGCGTCATTCTCCTCCGGCAGCACGCTGCAGGTCGCGTAGACGAGGCGCCCGCCGGACTTCACCAGCGTCGCCGCGGCATCGAGGATGCGCCGCTGCTTGTCGGCGAGCTCGACGAGATCGAGCTCGCTGCGCCGCCACTTGAGGTCGGGGTTGCGGCGAAGCGTCCCGAAACCCGTGCACGGCGCATCGACGAGGACGCGGTCGATCTTGCCGGCGAGCCGGCCGATTCGTGCATCGCGCTCGTGCGCAATGCGCTGCGGGTGGATGTTCGAAAGTCCCGAGCGCGCGAGGCGGGGCGCAAGGCGCGCGAGTCGCGCGGCCGACGTGTCGAACGCGTAGACGCGCCCCTGCGAGCGCATGTGCGTGCCGAGGAGCAATGTCTTGCCGCCCGCTCCCGCGCAGAAGTCGACGACCATATCGTTGCGCTTCGGTTGGACGAGTGCGCCGACGAGCTGACTTCCCTCGTCCTGCACTTCGAGGCGACCGTCGGCGAGCCACGGGTGGCGCGCGAGCGACGGGCGTCCGGCGATGCGCAGTCCCCACGGCGACCACGGCGTTGCCGTCACGTGCAGGCCTTGCGCCTGCAGCGCAGCGAGCGCCTCGTCGCGGTTGGCTTTCAGTACGTTGACGCGTAGGTCGAGGGGTGCCGCCGATTGCCATGCGCGCGCGAGCGCGACGCGGTCCTCGTCGATCGCGCCGAGACGCTCCCATAGCCAGTCGGGAAGATCGGCGGCGACCGCTTCGGGCACGGGCTCGTGCAGGCGCGCCTTGAATCCGGCGAGCCAGTTGCGCTCGACCGCGTTCGTCGCGGCCTCGAGGTCGCGCAGCGAATGGCCGAGCTCGCGCACCAGCACGGCGAGCGCAACGAGGCGCGGCGATTCCTCCTGCGCATGCGCTTCGAGCGAGCGCCTGCGGCGAAGCCACGCGAACACGCCGTCGGCGACCAGGCTGCGGTCGTGCACGCCGAGCTCGCGGTGCTCGCGAAAGAACGCGGTGAGCGCGGCGTCCGCGGGAAGCTCGAAGCGCGCGACGCGCGTGATCGCGTGCGCGAGCGCAGTCACCTGCGCCCGGCGCAGCGTCACGGCGGTCACGGCGTCATGTCCCGGAACGGGCTACGCCGCTGCCCGACAGGTTCGGGCGGCGGCGCCGGCCCGCCGGGATCCGAGGTGAAGCCGGCGTATTGCCGGTCGACGCGGATCGACGCGAGCTTCGCTTCGAGCGTTCCCCGCGCGGTGCGCGTCGCGCGCATCTGGATCGGGATGAAGTGCAACGATGGCGCGAGCCAGAACCACGCCTCGGTCTTGCCGTCGGCGCTCACCTGGTACCAGCGCTCGGTGTCGATCGTCCCGTCGTGCCAGGCAAGTCGCTCGTCACCCTCGCGGGTCAGCGTGTAGCGCGCGACCTTGCGCGTCGTCGCGAGGCTGAACCTGATCTCGGTCGCGGCGGTCGGCGGCGAGAAGTACGGTTGCCAGAGGATCGTCAGCGGATCGAACGCGGGCGCGTCGAGCTCGGCGGTGCGGCCGTCGTTCAGCGACACGGTCTCGCCGGCCCAGTCGAAGAACGCGATCTCGCGCTTGTCGGGGCCGCCGCGCTCGACCGCGAATTCGAGCGGCTTCAGGCCGGCCGGCGTGATGACGCCGCGGCTTTCTACCTTGCCGGTGCCGTGAATGAAGAGGGCGGCAAGCCCGCGCGCCTCGCCGACGGTCGAGATCCGGTAGCGATTGCCGTCGCGTTCGAAGCGGTAGGTGGCATCGCCGATCATGAAGCCGCGCGTGCCGAGGAACACGCGATACGCGAGGTCGACGCGTGGGGGCAGGCTGACCGCGCCACCGCGCGAAGGCGTGGCGCTCCTCGAAGTTACGTCGTGATCGACGGCCGACGCAGTGCTTGCATCGGCGTCGCCGCCGTTCGGCGGCACGCTCGCGACCGCGGGCTCGCTTCGCGACGATTGTGAGGCGAGAAGCTGCCTCGCGTCGGCGACCTTCGGATTCGACGCATTCGTTCGCGTTGGTGCGCGCGTCGGGTGCGGCGGCTCGGGCTGCGCGTGCGGCGGCTCGCGCGGTACCGCCTGCGATCGCGCGGGAGGCGCCGGAGCGATCGCTTTCGGCGCCGCGCGCGCTGTCGGTGGCGGAGGCATCGACTCGATCGTCGCGGTAAGCACCGGCTCGGTCGTTGCCGGCGGGACCGGGGCCGGCCACAACGACCACAACAGGTGCACGGCGACCGACGCGGCGAGGGCCAGCCAGAAAACGCCACGAACCCGCCGCCGCGACGGGCCCCCGCCCGGCGTCGCTGCGACGGAAGCACTCGGCTCCGCGGCGCTCGCTTCAGCAAGCACAATCGGCGCGGCGAGCGGCACGCCATCGAGTCGCGCGGCGCCGCCGGCGAGCGCGAGCCTTCCCGCACAGAACCAGCGCACGATTTCGGGCAGCAGCCGATGCTCCTGCTCGAGCACGCGTTGCGCGAGCCGGTCGGCGTCGTCCCCGGCGAGCACCGGCACCGCCGCCTGCGCGACGACGGGGCCGCCGTCTACGTCGGCGCTGACGAAATGCACGCTGCAGCCGTGCGTCGTCGCGCCCGCATCGAGCGCCCGCCGATGTGTGTCGAGGCGGGGAAAGGCAGGCAGCAGCGACGGGTGGATGTTGAGCATCCGCCCTTCGTAGTGACCGACGAACGCCGCGCCGAGCACGCGCATGAAACCCGCGAGCACGACGAGATCGGGCCGGTCGGCGTCGATCGCTTCGCGCAGCGCCGCATCGAACGCTTCGCGCGAAGGGAATTGCCGGTGGTCGACGACTGCGGTCGCGATGCCGGCTTCGGCGGCACGCGCGAGGCCCGCAGCGCCCGGGCGGTTGCTGATGACGCGCACGATCACACCGCCGCCGAGTTCGCCCGCGCGGGCGGCGTCGATCAGCGCGGCGAGGTTGGAGCCCCGGCCGGAGATCAGCACGGTGATGCGCGATGGCATCGAACGCGTCACGCGGGAGGTCAGACGACGACGGTTGCCGCGGCCCCGCTGGGGCGCAGGACGATCTCCCCGATGTCGAACGCGCGCTCGCCGGCCGCCTCGAGCGTCGCGACGGCCGCGCCGGCGTCACCGGGCGCAACGGCGAGCACGAAGCCGATCCCGCAGTTGAACACGCGATGCATCTCGTCGTCGTCGATGCGCCCCTGCTGCTGCAGCCAGTCGAACACCTGCGGGCGAGGCCAGCGCGAACGGTCGAGCCGCGCCTGCAGCGACGGCGCGAGCATGCGCGGAACATTTTCGACGAGGCCGCCGCCGGTGATGTGCGCCATGCCCTTGATGCGGGTCTTCGCGGCGAGCGCCAGCACCGGCTTCACGTAGATGCGCGTCGGTGCGAGCAGCGCGTCGGCGAGGGACGCGCCGGAAACGTCGATTTCCGCAAGCGAGCGTTGCGCGCAGCACTCGTCGAGCACACGGCGGATCAGCGAGTAGCCGTTCGAGTGGGGGCCGCTTGACGCGAGTCCGACCAGCCGGTCGCCCGGTGCGATGTCGCGACCGTCGACGAGCGCCGACTTCTCGACGACACCGACGGCGAAACCGGCGAGGTCGTACTCGCCCCGCGGAAAGGTGCCGGGGTGCTCGGCCGTCTCGCCGCCGATCAGCGCGCAGCCGGCGATCTCGCAGCCCCGTGCAATCCCCTCGATCACCTTCGCGGCGACGTCCACTTCGAGCTTCTCGCAGACGTAGTAGTCGAGGAAGAAGAGCGGCTCGGCGCCCTGCACGAGGATGTCGTTGACGCTCATCGCGACGAGGTCGATGCCGATCGTGTCGTGGCGCGCGAGGCGCTGCGCGAGGTTCGCCTTGGTGCCGACGCCGTCGGTTCCGGCGACCAGCACCGGCTCGCGGTAGCGCCTGCCGATCTCGACCAGCGCGCCGAAGCCGCCGATTCCGGCGAGCACCTCGGGACGCATCGTGCGCTTGGCGTACGGCTTGATGCGCTCGACGAGCGCATCGCCGGCGTCGATGTCGACTCCGGCGTCGCGGTACGACAGGGTTTTCGCTGCAGACGCGGACGTGGGCATGGGCGAAGGCGCCGGCCGGCCGCGGCCGCGAGTCCGGTTCACGGCGATAGGGTAAAGTGCAGCACTTTGCGCCGCGATTCTACTCTCCCATGAGTGACGATCCGCCGCCGCGCGACGATCTGCCCCAGGCATCCGGGTCTCACGTACGCCGGCCGCTCGCGGCCCGCCAGTACGTGTGGGTCGTCGGTGCTGCGCTGGTGCTGCTCGCCGCGCTGCACTGGCTGGGACCGATCCTGACGCCGTTCCTGATCGGTGCGATCCTCGCCTATCTCGGCTCGCCCGCCGTCGCGCGCGCCCAGGCGCACGGTATTCCGCGCTCGCTGACGACACTTGCGGTGATCGTGCTCATCGGCGTGCTGGTGTCGGCACTCTTTCTCGTGCTGGTCCCGCTCGTGCAGGCCGAGGTGACGACAGCGGCCGCCAAGTTGCCCGATCTCTTCGCGCAGTTCACCGATCGCGTTGCGCCCTGGGTGCAGGACAAGCTCGGCATCACGCTGTCGCTCGATTTCGCTTCGATCAAGGCGTTCGTCACCGAGAACACGCAGGAGGCGAAGAACCTTTCGATCACGCTCCTGTCCGGCGTGAAGACGGGCAGCGCGATCCTGCTCTCGCTGGTGCTGAACCTCGCGCTGATCCCGGTCGTGATGTTCTACCTGCTGCGCGACTGGAACATGATCATCGATCGCCTCGACGACCTGGTTCCGCATCGCTGGCGCACGCGGTTGCGCGTGATCCTGGGCGAGGTCGACGTCGTGCTCGGCGAGTTCCTGCACGGCCAGCTCCTCGTCATGGTGGCGCTCGCCGTGTACTACGCGATCGGCCTGTCGATCGCCGGGCTTTCGCACGGCCTCGCGATCGGCATCCTCACCGGCCTTCTCGTGTTCATTCCCTACGTCGGCTTCGGCCTCGGCTTCGTCCTCGGCGTCATCGCGGCGGTGCTGGAATGGCACGGCTGGCCCGGGTTCGTCGCCGTGCTCGCCGTGTACGGGATCGGCCAGCTCCTCGAAAGCTACCTTCTGGTGCCGTTCCTCGTCGGCGATCGCATCGGGCTGCATCCGCTCGCCGTGATCTTCGCGCTGCTCGCGTTCGGCCAGGCCTTCGGCTTCGTCGGCGTGCTGATGGCGCTGCCGGTCTCGGCGATGCTGCTGGTCGCGCTGCGACACCTTCGCGCGGCGTATGCGGCGTCACCGGTGTATCGCGAGGAATAGCGCCCGCCTGCGACGTTTGGCGCCCGCGCGCGACGCCAGCTACGGCCCGTTTCGATTCGTGACCCAGCAACTGGTCTTCGAGCTCGCCCGTCCCGAGCCGCCGTCGCTCGCGAACTTCGTCACCGGCGCCAACGGCGAGGCGGTCGCGAGCGTCACGAAACTCGCGGACGGCGAGGTGGCGATGCCGGGCCTCATGCTCTGGGGCGACCCCGGTGCCGGCAAGACGCACCTGTTGCACGCGGCGATCGATCTCGCACGCAGGCGGCGCCCGGTGTTTTTCTGTGCGCGGCCATCCGACACTCCGGCGGAACCGGACCGGCTTCCCCCCGAAACGCTCTTCGCGATCGACGACGTCGGGCGCGCGGACAGCGCAGCGCAAGCGCGGCTCTTCACGCTCGTCAACGCGCTTGCCGCGTCGGGGGCGCAGTGGATCGCGGCGGCCGATGTCCCGCCGGCGCGACTCGAACTGCGCGACGACCTGAGGACACGGCTCGCGCTGGGCCTCGTCCTCGAAGTCCGGACGCTCACCGACATCGAGAAGCCGCGCGCGCTTGCAACCTACGCGAAGGAGCGTGGCTTCCGGCTCTCGGACGAGGTGATCGCCTACCTCCTCGCGCATGCGCGGCGCGACATGCCCTCGCTCGTCGCGGCGCTCGCTGCACTCGACCGGCTGTCGCTGACGCGGCATCGCCCGGTGACGGTCGCGCTCGTGCGCGACTGGCTACAGCGCCAGCAGGGTTCCACTGGCTGACGCAGGATTGCGCCAGCAGGGTTCCGCCGGTGACGCCGGATTGCGCGCCGGCGCGACTTCGCCTGCCGGGGTCCGGACGACGACACGCTGCGACGCCGAAATCGTGGCATTTTCGCGCGTTGCTGTCGCTGCGGGGCGACAGAAACGGGCCGCGCAAACCCTTGATTGCTGTACAGCTTTCTTCGAACGACGCCGAACGGCGACGGATGGAGCCTGTCAACGCGGACATGTTCGGCCGCGTTAATGTGACCGACGCCGATTTCCGGCGTCAAATTCCATTCTCGACAGTCGAAAAGGATTCTGGATATGAACAAACTGCTGATCGCCCTGATTGCCGGCGCCTTCGCCGCCACTGCATGGGCCCAGGGCGCGGCACCTGCGCCCGCGGCTACTCCCGCGCCCGCTGCGGCGACCGCCCCGGCGACTGCTCCGGCCAAGGCCGCCGAGCCGATGAAGGCGGAAAACGGCATGAAGCACGAAACCAAGAAGGCCACCAAGCATTCGAAGAAGAAGGCCAAGAAACACGCGAAGAAGGAAGCCAAGAAGGAACACCCCGCGAAGGAAGGCGCCGCCATGGAAGCTCCGGCGAAGGAAGGCACCGCGCCGGCCAAGTAAGCTCCCGGTCCGACCAGGCTGCCCCGGTGGCGTGCTGCCCCGGGGCAGTTTGCATTTCTGGGCGTTCCCGGGCGCGACCGGCCGATCCGGCGCAGCGGCCCGACTCTTGCGTTGCGAACGCCGGAGGCTCGCAATGATCGAAACCCAGGCCATCATGTCCGCTTCGCCCGAAATCGCCTCCGCCGACACCGGCGGGCGGCCGCGACCGTTGCCCGCCCGCCTGACGGCGGTTCGGACGCGGCCGATTCTCACCGTCGCGGCGATCGTCGAGTGCGGCGACCGCTACCTCTTCGTCGAGGAGCAGACCCGCGCCGGACTGCGTCTCAACCAGCCGGCGGGACACGTCGAAGCCGGCGAGTCGATCGCCGCGGCTGCCGTGCGCGAGACCCTCGAGGAATCCGCCTGGGATGTCGAGCCGGTCGCGCTGGTCGGCGTCTACCACTGGGAGGCGGTCGATCGCGGCGCGAGCTTCGTGCGCTTCACGTTCGCCGCGACCGCGCGCTGCCACCATCCGGAGCGTTCGCTCGACACGGGAATCGTGCGTGCGCTCTGGCTCAGCTACGACGAATCGGTTACCTGGGCATCGCGGCACCGCAGCCCGCTCGTGCTGCGCTCGCTCGACGACTACCGCAGCGGCGTGCGCTGGCCGCTCGACGTGATCGCTCGCCTGTGATCGCTCGTCCGTGACCGCGCGCCGGGAGCGCATCGTCGTCGGCATGTCCGGCGGCGTCGACTCGTCGGTCGCCGCGTGGATCCTGAAGTGCCAGGGTTACGAAGTGGTCGGCGTCTTCATGAAGAACTGGGAAGACGACGACACCGACGAGTACTGCACGTCGCGCCAGGATCTCGTCGACGCCGTCGCCGTTGCCGACGTGATCGGCATCGAGATCGAGGCCGTCAACTTCGCCGAGCGTTACCGCGAGCGCGTCTTCGCGTCGTTCCTGCGCGACTACCGATCAGGACGCACGCCCAATCCCGACGTGCTGTGCAACAGCGAGATCAAGTTCCGTGCGTTCCTCGATCACGCGCGTGCGATGGGCGCGGATCGCATCGCGACGGGCCACTACGCACGCACGCGCCGCACTGCTGGCGGAGCGGTCGAACTCCTGACCGCAACCGACGCGTCGAAGGACCAGACGTACTTCCTGCACCGTCTCACGCAGGAGCAGCTCGAGCCGGTGCTCTTTCCGCTCGGCGCGATCGCGAAGAGCGAGGTGCGCGCGATCGCGCGGCGCGAAGGCATTCCGACCTGGGCGAAGCGTGATTCGACCGGCATCTGCTTCATCGGCGAGCGGCCGTTCCGCGAGTTTCTCGCGCGCTATCTGCCGCGCGAACCGGGGCCGATCGTGACGCCTGAAGGCGTCGAGGTCGGCACGCACCAGGGGCTCGCCTACTACACGCT
>JAICXH010000026.1 GCA_025981645.1 Burkholderiales bacterium | reverse complement strand
GCCGCGGTGTTCGTCGGCATGGGCTACGCGCTGATGGCGCGGCTTACGTCGCCCGTGCTGAGACTGCTCTCCGGATTCGACGACTATGCGAGCTGGGCGATCACGCTGCTTCCCGTCGTGACGGGCATGGCGGTGCTGACGCTTCCACCCGACGCGACCTATCCGCTGCAGCCGCTCCAACCGGGTCCGCTCGCGGTCCACCTGCTGTCGGTCGAGCTCCTGCTCATCTGGCTACCGTTCGGCAAGCTCTCGCACGCCTTCATGGCGTTCGTCTCGCGCGGCGTAACCGGTGCCGAATTCGCGCGCAAGGGGGTGAGCCCGTGAACGCCTCCGACGAGCGCGGCAGTCGGGTCGAGGCGGGCCTCGCGCATCCGCTCGACCTCGACAGTCCGCGGCTCTCGGTGCAGAAGCCCGCGGTGCGCTACGACGTCCAGGGCGAGCGCAGCGACGCCGATCGCGTCGCGTCGGCGGTGTCGGCGTTCACGCGCGACTTCGGACGCGACGTCGCGACCTGGCTCGAGTCGTGCATCCATTGCGGCAATTGCGCCGAGGCGTGCCCGTTCTATCTCGCCACCGGCGAAGCGAAGTACACGCCGACGTGGAAGCTCGAGCCTTTCGCTCGCGCCTATCGTCGCGAGGCCGGGCCGTTCGCCTGGCTTTACCGTTCGCTCGGGATGCGCTCGAAGGTGACCGTCGAGGAGCTTGAGGCGTGGCAGGAGCTCGTCTACGACACGTGCACGCTGTGCGGGCGCTGCACGCTCGCCTGCCCGATGGGCATCGACATCGCGAGCCTCGTCGGGCTCGCGCGCCACGGCATGGCGCAGGCGGGCCTCGTGCCGCACGAGCTGTGGGCGGTCTCCGAGCGCGCGGCGCGCGAGGGAAGTCCGCTCGGCGCGACGCCCGCGGTGCTGCGGGAGCGCCTCGAGTGGCTGGCCGACGAGCACGAAGTCGCGTTCCACATCGACCTGCCGCGCGCCGACGTCCTCGTCACGTTCTCGTCGATCGAGATCATGAAGTACCCGCTGTCGCTGGTCGCGACGGCCCGGGTGATGGAGCACGCCGGCTCGTCGTGGACGATCTCGTCGGCCGGCTACGAGGCGACCAATTTCGGCATGCTCGCCGGCAGCGCCGATTGGCAGCGGCGGATGACGATGAAGATCATCGATGCCGCGATCGCCTGCGAGGCGAAGATCGTCGTGCTACCCGAATGCGGCCACGCCTACTCGGCGTTGCGCTGGCAGGGCGCCGGCATGCTCGGCCGCCCGCTGCCGTTCAGGGTCCTGCACATCTCCGAGTTTCTCGCCGAGAACCTCGCAAGCGGCAGGATCCGCGTACGCCGCGCATCGGGCTCGGTCGCCTTCCACGATCCGTGCCAGATCTCGCGCCGCGGCGGCGCGACGCAGGCGCCGCGCGACGTGCTGGCCGCACTCGGGGTCGAGCTTCGCGAGGCGAAGGACGCGGGTGACCTCGCCTTCTGCTGCGGCGGGGGCGGCGGAGTGATTGCGAACCACCGCGCCGACGAGCTTCGCTACCGCGCGTTCGGCATCAAGATGGCCCAGCTCGACGCGACCGGCGCCGACGCCATGGTCACGAGCTGCAGCAACTGCCGCCAGAGCTTCGACGACGGCAGTGCGCACTTCGGCTGGGACCGCAGCATGGGGAGCCTCCTCGAGCTCGTCGCCGATCATCTCGACGGGACCGCCGCCGCGGGACCGCGGGCCGGCGGCCACGCCGGGGCTTGACACCCCGGCGTAATATATTCGACATTTCTAATATCCGGTCCCGGCGTCGACGCGGGTGACCGTCGTTTCCGCGCGGGGCGGTCGTCCAGCGAACCGTCGGCGCGCCCGGTCTACCGTCAGGAGGATGAGCATGGAGTTCGACAAGGATCTCGACGCGCGCGGGCTCAACTGCCCGCTGCCGATTCTTCGCGCGAAGAAGGCGCTCGGCGAACTGACGACCGGGCAGGTGTTGCGGATCGTCGCGACCGACCCAGGTTCGGTCAAGGACTTCGAGGCATTCGCCAAACAGACCGGAAACGCCATCGTCGAGCAGTCGGCGTCCAACAAGGAATTCACCTTCTTCCTGCGGAAGAAGTGACGTGCCCGCCCGGTGGGCGCGGCGCCATGCGGTATTCGTCGGGCACGACGTCTACCGGCAGCCCGCGTACGGAAGGATGCATCCGCTCGCCATCCCTCGCGTCGAGGTGGTGGTCGATCTCGCGCGTGCACTCGAGTGGCTCGACGACGGCGAGTACCGGACGAGCCCGCAGGCGACCGAAGCCGAACTCGCGTGGTTCCACGATCCGGTGTATATCCGGGCATTGCGCGAAGCGAGCGACTCCGGCGCCGTCGCCCCGGCGATCCGCGAGCGCCACGCCATCGGCACGATGGAAAATCCGGTCTTCCCGGGGCTCTTCGAGCGTGCCGCGACCTCCGTCGGCGGATCGATCCGCGCGGCGGAGCTCGCCCTCGAAGGTCACGTCGCCTTCCACCCCGCAGGCGGGACCCATCATGGCCGGCGCGACCGCGCAAGTGGCTTCTGTTACTTCAACGACCCAGTGTTCGCGATCCTGCGGCTGCTCCGGGCCGGTGTCGAGCGCATCGCCTACGTCGACGTCGACGCTCATCACGGCGACGGCGTCGAAGCGGCCTTTGCGAGCGACCCTCGCGTCGTCACGATCTCGGTTCACGAGGCGGGGCGCTGGCCGCATACCGGCACGCTCGCCGATGCGCGCTCGCCGGGCGTGTGCAACCTTCCGGTCCCCCCAGGCTGCAATGACGACGAGTTCGCCCTCGTCTTCGAAGATGTCGTGCTTGCGCGCGTTGCCGAGGCGCGACCCGAAGCCGTCGTGATCACCTGTGGCGGTGACGCGCTGGCGGGCGATCCGCTGACGACGATGGCGCTTTCCAACGTCACACTGTGGGATGCCGTGCTGCGTGCGGTCGACGAGGCGCCGCACGCGGTGGTGCTGGGCGGCGGCGGCTACAACCCGTGGACGCTGACGCGCTGCTGGACCGGGCTGTGGGGCCGGCTCTCGGGCCGCGCGATCCCGGCAGCACTTCCCGCGACAGCGACGGCGATCCTGCGCGAGCTTCGCTGCGATCTCGTCGACGACGACGACGTGCGGCCGGAATGGTTGACCACACTCGCCGACGTGCCGGTCCCCGGCGTCGTGCGCGACGCGGCGATCGCGCTTCGCGACGAGGCACTGGCAAGGATCGCGGCGCCATACGAGGAGATCCCGTAATGAGCTGGTTCGATTCGATCGCCGCCGTGGAGGAACTCGAGGACGCGCCGCTCGACGCTGCCCTCATCGCCGACTTCGAGCGCTGCGCCGACTCGGTCGTCGGCCGCGAGATCCGCTTCTCGACGCCGACGTTCAAGGCCTATTCGAGCTGCGACCTCGCCGGCTGCGGCAAGAACGCGTTTCCCGCGTTCTCGGTCACCGCGGGTGCATGCGGCCTCATGTGCGATCACTGCCAGGCGAAGATCCTCGAGCCGATGATCCCGGCGACCCACCCGGCGATGCTCGACCGCAAGGTGCGCGAGATGATCGACACGCAGGGATTGCAGGGATTCCTGCTCTCCGGGGGCTCGAACCGCAGAAACGAGATCGCCTACGAGCGCTTCTTCCCGGTGATCGAGGGCCTGAAGCGCGACCACCCTGAGCTCAAGGTCGCGATCCACTCGGCGCTGCTCCCGGCCGACCGCGCACGCGGGATGGAGGCCGCCGGCGTCGACACCGCGATGATGGACGTCATCGGCGCGCAGCAGACGATCCACGACGTCTATCACCTCGACCGCCCGGTCGCCGACTTCGAGGCGACGCTCGCAGCGCTCTGCGCGACGCGGATGGAGGTCGTGCCCCACATCGTGATCGGACTCCACTACGGACGCATCGTGGGCGAAGCGAACGCGCTCGACATCGTCGCGCGCCACCCGGTGCACTCGCTGGTGCTCGTCGTCATCATGCCGTTCTACGCGAAGCCGGGAACGTTCGAGACACCCGCTGCCGCCGACGTCGGACGGATCTTCCTCGAAGCGCGCCGGCGCATCATCGACCGGGCGGTGTTGCTCGGCTGCGCGCGGCCCCCGGGGATGCATCGACACGTCACCGACGCCTACGCGGTAGCGGCCGGCCTCGACGGCATCGCGTTTCCTGCCGAGGGCACGCTCGCCGTCGCCAACGCGATCGGCCGCCCGGCGGTGCAGGAGCACGCCTGCTGCTCCATCAAGACCGGACGCTCGATCAAGCTGCATCCGCGCCGGGTCGGCGCGACGGCATGACCAACGTGGGCGCAGGCGCGTGACAACGTCGATTCCCGCGACGATCGACGTTCTGTGCGTCGGCCTCGGCCCTGCCGGGGCGCGCGCCGCGGCGACGGCCGCGCGCGCCGGACTCGCGGTCGTCGCCGTCGATCGCCGGCGCCGCGCGGGGCTTCCGGTGCAATGCGCCGAGTTCGTTCCCGCACTGATCGGCTCGACCGTGCGCGCGCTCGCCGAATCGGTGCGCCAGTCGATCCGCGCAATGGAGACGCGAATCGAGGCCTGCACGCCGGACCTCACTGACCCGTTTCCGGGGCAGATGCTCGACCGTGCCGCGTTCGACGCTGCGCTCGTCGCCGAAGCGGTCGCGATGGGCGCCGACTGCCGCTTCGGCGTCAGCGCACGGGCAGTCGGCCCCGAAGGCTGCGTGGCGCTGTCCGACGGGACGCACGTCCACGCATCGGTGCTGATCGGAGCAGACGGCCCGCGCTCGGCGGTCGGCCGCGCGATCGGGAGCGTCAATCGTCGTCTCGTCGAGACGCGGCAGATCACCGTGCCGCTGCGCTTGCCGCACGACGCCACCGACATCTTTCTGTCGCGCGACATTCCCGGCGGCTACGGCTGGCTGTTTCCGAAGCGTGACGTCGCGAACGTCGGCGCCGGGGTCGATCCCGAACATCGCGGGATGCTGAAGGAAATCGTCGACGCGCTGCACGCGAAGCTTGCCGATTCCGGTCGCGTCGGACGCGAGGTGCTCGCGATCACCGGCGGCGCGATTCCCGTCGGCGGCATGGTGAAGCCGACTGCGACGCTCGGCGCGACGCAGGTGCTCCTCGCCGGCGACGCTGCCGGGCTCGCGAACCCCGTCACCGGAGCCGGCATCGCTGCCGCCGTGCATTCGGGCACGCTCGCGGGCGAGTTCGCCGTCGAGGCAATGCGCGGCGATGCCGGCACGCTCGCTGCCTACGAGGACGAGCTCGACGCGCTGTTCGGCGCGGCGCTCGCACGCGCGCGGCGGCGTCGCGACGAACTTGCGCAGGAGCTGCGCAGCGCGGTGGCGCCGGCGCCCGCGGCGCTGCGGCGCGGCTGGGTCGCGTACCCCGAATACTGGGCGGCGTGACCGCGCGGCAGCATGGATGCCCCGGCCACGACGCAGAAGACGAAGATGCGAGGAGACTGACATGAGCTGCTACCGACCCGAAGCCGCCGTCACCGAGGCTGCCGCCGGCGAGCCCGCCGTCGCCGATGCCGCCGCGACCGCCACCGCGCTCCCCGACGGCACGCATCCCCTCGATCACAACCCGTGGGCGCTGATGCAGCCGCGCGCGCCGGCCCGTCCGCCGAAGGAGGCTCGCAACGGTGCGCGCGTGATCGCCAACCACGTGCCGCCGCAGGGCGTCTACCTGCCGAACAACAACGTGCTGACGCCGTTCATGCGTTCGCCCGAATACGTCCAGATGTCGACGGCGGCGGCAATCACCCTCGGCATCATGCCGGGGAAGATGTATCGCTGCGGCTGCACGCGCTGCCTCAACCTGCTGCTCACCTATCCGGAAGGATGCCGCGCGAACTGCGCGTACTGCGGGCTCGCACGTCACCGCGAAGCCGAGCGCGACTATGCAGACCGCAACTTCATCCGCGTCGACTGGCCGGCGGTGCCGCTCGCCCAGGCGATCGACATTGTCGCGAAGGACGGGACGAAGACGCCGTTTCACCGCATGTGCATCTCGATGATCACCCACCCGCGGTCCGACGCCGACACGGTCTCGGTGCTGAAGGCGTGGACCGACCGTGTCGACCCGTCGACCGTGCCGGTATCGATCCTGTCCAACCCGACGACGATGGAGCGCGACGACGTCGTCAGGCTGCGCGAGCTCGGCGCCGACATCTTCACCGTCGCGCTCGACGCCGCCACGCCGGAGCTCTTCGAGCGCACGCGCGGCCGCGGCGTGCAGTCTCCACACAGCTGGGCGAAGTACTGGGAGATCCTCCACCACGCGCGCGACGTCTTCGGAGCGCAGCACTTCGGCGCGCACATCATCGTCGGAATGGGGGAGACCGAGCACGACGTGCTGTCCCTCGTCCAGCGTCTCGTCGACCTCGGCGGGCACAGCCACATGTTCTGCTTCTTCCCCGAGCAGGGCTCGCTGATGGACCACCTTCCGGCGACGCCGCGCGACCAGTGGCGTCGCGTCCAGCTCGGCCGCTACCTGATCGACTACGGCGGCGTGCGCGTCGACAACATGCGCTTCGACGGTGACGGCCGCGTGACCGATTTCGGCATTCCTGCGGGCGAGCTCGACGACGTCATCGATCGCGGCGTCGCGTTCCGCACGTCGGGCTGCCCGGGCAAGTTCGCCGACGATGTCTCCGCCTGCGACCGGCCCTACGGCGATTCGCCTCCGTCCGACATCGCGAGCTACCCGTTCGCGCCAAATCGAAGCGACATCAGGACAATCCGCAAGCAGCTGCGCATCGTGCCGGAGCACAGGGCACCGGTGACGCCGGCGCCGCAGCATCGGGTACCGGTGACGCCAGCGCCGCAGCATGGGGCGCCGGTCACGACCCCCGACGGCGCTTCCTGACGGCATGCCGCCGATGCCCGGCCCGGCGAGCGCGCCGCGCGCGTTTCGCGTCATCGATACGGGGCTGCGACCGGGACGCGAGCAGATCGCCTTCGACCAGGCGATGATCGATCTGCACAAGGCGCATGCGATTCCCGACACGATCCGCTTCCTGCGCTTCCCTCCGACGGTGCTCGTCGGCCGGCATCAGGTGCTGTCGCGCGAGGTCCGCGTCGCATGGTGCCGCGCCAACGGGGTCGGCATCGTACGCAGGATTACCGGCGGCGGGGCGATCTGGTTCGACGAGGGACAGCTCGGCTGGTCGCTGGTGTTCGGCCGCGCGACGCTTCCGATCCCTTCGCTCGCCGATCTCGCTCGCGCCATCTGCGAAGCGGCGGCGGCCGGATTGCGCAGGCTCGGGGTCGACGCTCGTTACCGTCCGCGCAACGACATCGAGGTCGACGGCCGCAAGCTCTCCGGGACCGGGGGCTTCTTCGATGGCGACACGCTGTTCTATCAGGGAACGGTTCTGGTCGACATGGATGCGCAGCGGATGCTCGCCGCGCTCAACGTGCCCGCAGCCAAGCTCGCGCGCAGAAGCCTCGACACCGTCGCGCAGCGCGTGGTGACGCTGAAGGAGCTCCTCGGCACCGCCCCGCCTCTCGCCGACGTTCGCGCGGCGCTCGTCGGAGGGTTCGCGGCCGAGCTCGGCATAACCGCGGCGGAAGGAGCGATCACCGGCGACGAGGAAGTGCTCGCAAAGCGCTACCACGACGAGGAAATCGGCACCGATGCTTTCGTCGCGTCGATCGATAAGCCCGACGGCGAACGAGAGACGTCGGTGGGCGCACGCGTGCTGTCGGCGACGTGCGCCAGCTCCGGCGGAACGATCACCGCGTGGGTGCGCGTCGAGGGACCGCGGCTCGCGCAGCTTCGTGAAGTACTCTTGACCGGCGACTTCTTCGTCGCGCCGCCGCGCACGGTCCTCGACCTCGAAGCCGCGCTCCGCGGCACGCCGGCGGCCGAAGTGCGTGCAACGGTGCAGCGTTTCTTCGCTGCGGCGAAGCCGGGACTCCTGAGCGTCACGCCCGACGACTTCGCGCAGGTGATCGTCGCAGCGGTCGAATCGGCGCACCCGCCGGGGGCGGCCCGCGTGCAGTCGTGAAGCTGATTCACGTCGCCCAGCACACGTCGTCCGAGTACCTCGGTTTGATCGAGGACCACCTCGAGGGGCGCGGGATCCGCTTTCGCTACTACCGGCCATTCGCCGAGCGCGGCGGCCTGCCGATGCCGGTGACCGTGCGCGACGGATTGATTCTGCTCGGCGGTGGCCCGTGGGGCTCGGCCGGCGTGCGCGACCTGCCGACGCTGGAACGAGAGGTCCAGCTCACGCGCAATTGCCTCGGACGCGGCGTCCCGGTGGTCGGAATCGGTCTCGGCGCTCAGATTCTCGCGATCGCCGCAGGAGGCGGTTCAGAGGCCGCTCCGCTCGAATGCTCGACCGGCGATGCGTCGAGGACCGACGCATCGGCGCTGGGCGGCCTTCTTCCGGAAACGTATCCCATTGCGACCTACATGCGCGACCGCGCGCACCCCCCCGTCGATGCCCGCATCCACGCCCGCGATGCATCGGGGCGCCCCGCACTGTGGCAGGTCGGCGCCAACAGCCTTGGCTTCTCCGGGCACCCGGGCCTCAAGGTCGCGATGGTCGAGGACCTGGTGATGGAGTTCGACGAATCGCCTCCGGCTTTCGAGAAGACGCTTGTCCGCCTGCGCGCGCTCCAGCGCCGGCTCGAGGATGCGCTGGTGCCGATCATGACCGGCGTGATCGGCGTCACCGGCTGGATGGATTAGGGTGTGATCCCACCCCCTCCTATGCGGAGATCGCGAGGCGCTCGCTTCGGTAGATGCGCGCAGTGACGACGCAGGCGACGATGGCGACGAGCGCGGTGCAGACGAAGCAGGCGGCGAGCGCGACGGCGGGAACCGCGTCGCCTCGCACGAGGCGGGCGATGACGACCTGCTGCCCCATCAGCGGTACCGCGTACATCCACAGCTGTGCCTTGTACGGCAGGAACGACAGCAGCAGCACCGGCACGATCGGCACCAGCATCAGGAGCGACACGTAGGTCTGCGCCTCGCGGTAGCTCTTCGCGAATGCCGCGACCAGCGTCTGCACCGACGCGATCAGCGCCGCCAGCGGCAGCATCACCACGAGCGTGCGCACAACGAAGGTCACGCCGATGTCGAGCGTCATGCCAATCCGGTCGGTCGGCATCAGATGCCCGACGACCGCGAACGCGAGCACGCTGAGCAGCACGGTGGCGAGCGCGAACGCGGTCGTCGTCGCGAGCTTGCCGGCGAGGATCTTCCAGCGCGGCACCGGGTTGACGAGGAGTGGCTCGAGCGACTGCCGCTCGCGCTCGCCTGCGGTCGTGTCGATGGCAATCGCCATGCCGCCGATGAACGCCCCGATGATGAAGAAGTAGGGAAGCATCGCGAACAGCACACCCGAGCGGCTCTGCGGAGTCGACTGGTCGCGCTCCGCGACCACGATCGGCTGCTGCAGCGACGGCGACAGGCCGCGCGCAACGAGCCGCAGCGCGCCGGTGCGCGCGGACAAACCGTCGAGTAGCGCGTGCAAGCGCCTGGCCGCGCTACGCGAATCGCTCTGCGATTCGTCGTAGATCACCTCGACCTGCGCCGTCTGGCCCTTGTTCCACGCGTCGGCGAAGTGCGGCGTGATGCGCAGCACGACGTCGGCATCCTGCTCGCGCACCGCGCGCTCGGGATCGGCCGGCGCGGGCTCGATCTTCACGTCGGCCTGGTGCAGGGCGGCGACGAGGTTCGGCGCGTACTGCGCCCCGGCGACGGGAAGCACCATCGGCTTCTCGCCTTTCTCGAGTTCGCGCGTGACCACGGTGTTGATCAGCAGCACGAAGAGCAGCGGCGCAAGCAGCGGTCCCGTCACCAGCGTGTTGATCACCGTGCGGCGGTCGCGCAGGCTGTCCTTCAGCTCCTTGGCGAACACGGTCACGATCGACCTCATGCGGCAAGCCCCTCGTCGGTGCCGATGAGACGCACGAAGGCGTCCTCGAGATTGGCCTCGCCGGTCTGCTCGCGCAGCGCATCCGGCGACTCGTCCGCGACGACGCGACCGTGCGCGATCACCACGATGCGGTCGCATAGCGCCGCGACCTCCTGCATGATGTGGCTCGAGAACAGCACGCAGCGGCCATCGGCTCGAAGATTACGCAGGAAGTCGCGCATCGCGCGCGTCGCCATCACGTCGAGGCCGTTGGTCGGCTCGTCGAGGATGACGTTCGTCGGGTCGTGGATCAGTGCGCGCGCGATCGCCGTCTTGACGCGCTGACCCTGCGAGAATCCTTCGGCGCGGCGGTCGGCGAACTCGGCCATACCGAGCGCGGCGATCGTGGCCGCGCTGCGGGTCGCGATCGTCGCCTCGTCGAGGCCGTGCAGCCGTCCGAAATAGGCGATGTTCTCGCGCGCCGTCAGGCGCTTGTAGAGGCCCCGCGCATCGGGAAGCACGCCGAGCCTGCGCCGCACCGCGCCGGGATCGGCGATCGCATCGATGCCGTCGACCCTCACCCCGCCGCGGTCGGGTCGCATCAGCGTGTACAGACAGCGCAGCGTCGTCGTCTTTCCCGCGCCGTTCGGTCCGAGGAGTCCGGTAATTATCCCGTCCTTCGCGCGAAACGAGACGCCGTCGACGGCGACGACCGAGCCGAACTGCTTGTGGAGATCGCTGACCTCGATCATCGCGAGCGCGCTACGGCGAGGCGCCGTTGAAGTCGACGAAGGCGGGTGTCGGACCGAGCGCGTCGACGCAGCTCGCATCGAGCGTGCGCGGGTCGAGCTTGTCGACGAACTCGCGCACGAGCCGCGGAATGCATCCGCGGCCGATGACGTTGTGGCCCTGTCCCCTGGCGATCAGCAGGCGCCCGTCCGAAAGGCCCTTCAGCACCTCCTCGCCGTAACGCGGCGGTGTCACCGGGTCGAGCTGGCCCTCGAGGATCAGCACCGGCGTCGCGGTCGTGAGCGGCGAATGGAAATCTGCCGGACGCGTGCCGCGTGGCCAGATCGCGCACGCGGTCCGCAGCAGGTCGACGAGGCGCGTTCCGAGAATCGTGCCGGCGTCTTGCGCCCGATCGGTCAGGAGGTCGGCATCCTCGCTGCACGCGACCGAGAGCTGCATCGCGTTGGACCTTAGGTCGCCGAGATCGCCGGTCAGGAGCCGCTCCTGGCCGGCGAGCGGCGTGAAATTGCCGCGCAACCCCTCGGCGATCGACAGCGGCAGGAGCGCCGCGGACTCGGGCGTGTAGGCGAAGAAGCGCACGAGGCGGGCGAGTCCGGCTTCGTCGAGGCGAAGATGTTTCGGCTCGAAGGTGACCGGGTCGCGGTAGTCCCACGCTTGTGGCGTCGCGCGCAACCGGTCACGCAGCAGCACGAGGCTTGCCCAGGGGTCACCGAAGGCCTTCGCGCAGGCGGGCTCCTTCGTGCACAGCGCGAAGTCGGCCTTCAGCGCGGCGTCGAGATTGCCCGCAAAGTCCTCGCCGAGCACGAGCGGATTCGGTACGACGCTGTCGAGCACCACGCTGCGCACCGCCTGCGGATGGCGCATCACATACTGCTGCGCGAAGCGCGTGCCGTAGGAGACCCCGACGAGATCGAGCTTCGGCGAGCCAAGCGCCCTGCGCACGGCTTCGAGATCCTCGACCGCCACCGTCGTCGTGTAATAGCGCGGATCGGCACGCCGCTCGATCGCGGCCAGGCATTCGCGCGTTTGCTTGCGGGCTTCATCGACGTCGAACTCGACGTCGACCTTGTCCCCGCGTCCGTCGTCGCCGTTCGCGCCCGGGCAGGTCAGCGCGTTCGAGCCGCCGGTGCCGCGCTGATCGACGAGCAGGATGTGATGGTGCTTCACCAGCGGCGCAAACGCCGCGGCGACCTCGGGCCAGGTGTCGATCGCCGACTCGCCGGGGCCCCCGGCGAGGTAGACGACGAGGTCACGGTCGGCCGCCGGCGCGTCGCTCCTGATAAGCGCCACGCGCAAGTCGATCCTGCGCGCGCCCGGGTCGGCGCGGTTCTCGGGGACCTGGAAGGGCGTGCAGAACGCGCGCGTCGTGGCGCCCGAGCGCTTCTGCGCGAGCTCGCACGCGGTGAAATGGAGACTTCCGAGTGTGAAGGCCGTGGCGTGGGGCGCAATGACATCGTCGCGGCCCGGGCCGGCGGCTTCGTGGTCGCGCTCGACGGCCATCCAGCCGATCGCCGCGATCGCGATCGCGACGGCGATCCCACGCAATGCGAGCCGCTTGTTCAAAAGCTTCGTGCCTTCCCTTCCCACAGATCGCTTCCCGGCACACTGCCGGAGCGGGCGGCGCGGATGATACCGCAGTGCAGCACGCTGAACCGCGGCCGGTGTTGAACCGCGATGGGCGCTTGCACCACCCGATATCGGTGGCTATCATATTAGCGATTGCTGATATAAGCTTCGTTCACCGCGAGACCCGCTCGCACCGCCGCCCTTCGACCCCGAGGTCAGCGCCATGGCAAGGAAGCTCGTGATCGTGATGGCCAACACCGACCCGAGGAACGGCGAGGAGCTCGGAGCGCCGATCTTCCAGGCGTCGGTCGCGGCAGCGATGGACTACGAAGTCGAGGTGATCTGCACGGCGACGGCAGGGCGCCTGATGAAGAAGGGTGTCGCCGAAAAGCTGTTCGTGAAATCGGGCTCGCCGAAGTCGGTCTACGATTTCATCAAGGATGCCCACGAGGCGGGTGCGAAGTTCTACTGCTGCTCGCCCAATCTCGACCTCTTCGACATGACGAAGGACGACCTCATCCCCGAGTGCGAGGGGATCGTCGGCGGTGCGCACCTGATCGAAGAAGTGATGGAGGAAGACGTCCGCGTAATGACGTATTGACGTCGGGCGACAGACCATGGCGCATGCAGGCACCCGCGTTCAGGAGCACATCGGTGACCCGGTCTCCGACCGGCCACCCGTCGCGCGCGCGAAGCTCGAGGAGATCTTCGACGATCTGCAGGCGGACCTGCGCTACGACCACGAGCTCAACGGCTGCCTCAACTGCGGCATCTGCACCGCCACCTGCCCCGCCGCGCACTACTACGACTTCAGCCCGCGCGAGATCGTCCAGCTCCTGTGGACCGAGAACCTCGAGGGCATCTACGACGCGATGCAGGAGAAGATCTGGGCCTGCGCGCAGTGCTACACCTGCGCCGCGCGCTGCCCGTTCGGCAATTCTCCAGGTGGGCTCGTCATGCTGATGCGCGAGACGGCGATCAAGCACGGCATGGAGTCGGCGAAGAACGTGCTGCGGCCGTTCTCGCGCGTGATGCTGAAGCTGGTGTCGACCGGCAACCAGCTCTCGCCGGACATGATCACCAAGGACGCGTTTCCCGACTGGGGGCCGAACGTCGCCAAGGTCGACGCGCCGCTCAAGATCCTGCGCAAGGCAATCCCGATGCCGACGCTCAACACGACGGCCACCGCGTGGGAAGTGAACCTGAAGACCTCGGTCGAGCTGTACACGATCTGGGAAGAGACCGGGGTGCTGAAGCAGCTCGAGACGATCGACGAGAACCTCTTCGACGTGATCTCGGACATCATGGACGAGAAGCGCGAGGAATTGAAGGACTGGCAGGCCGAGCAGGACGAAGAGGACTGAGCAAAGAGGAGATGACCATGGCTATTCCCACGCAGCCCGGCGAACACTTCACCGGACACGGCGCCGAATGGCGCGACGCGAAGCTCTCGCCCGAGGACGCCCGCACTGCAACGGCGTGGGTCGAGCAGAGGATCGACAAGCGCTCGATGCTGACCACCAAGCAGCGTGTCGAAGACGTGCGCGACATCATGTGGCAGCTCGAGAAGGACGGTGAGATCGTCGTCCACCGCATCACCGATGGGCACGCTCCGGTGGTCGCGAAGACGCTCTACGGTTGGGACAAGCGGATCCCGACGCAGCGGCTCTGGCACCACAAGTCCTGCGGCCAGTGCGGCAACATTCCCGGCTACCCGGCCTCGCTCCTGTGGCTGATGAACCAGCTCGGCATCGAGTATCTCGACGAGACCGACCAGACGTCGTGCACGGCGTGGAACTACCACGGCTCGGGCATCGGCAACATCGAGAGCCTGTCGGCGGTGTTCCTCCGCAATTTCCACCAGGCCTACGTCGCGGGGCGCGCCGAGGGCCTGCCCGACGGCCACTACTATCCGCTGGTGCACTGCGGAACCTCGTTCGGCAATTACAAGGAGGTCCGCAATTACCTGCTTCATTCGGCGACCCTGCGCGAGAGGGTGCGCAAGGTCCTCGCGAAGCTCGGTCGCCTCGTCGACGGGAAGATCCTGATCCCCGAGGAGGTCGTCCACTACTCCGAGTGGCTGCACATGATGCGCGAGCGCGTCGCGTCGATCCAGACGATCGACTGCAGCGGGATCCGCGCGACGATCCACCCCGCGTGCCACGTCTACAAGATGGTGCCGCAGGACGTGATCTACGACGACACCGTGATGGAGGGCAACCGCGTCGCCGTGTCGACCGGCCTGATGGAGACGCTCGGCGCGCAGGTGATCGACTACTCGACCTGGTACGACTGCTGCGGCTTCGGCTTCCGCCACATCATCTCGGAGCGCGAGTTCACCCGCTCGTTCGCGATCGACCGCAAGATCCGCGTCGCGATCGACGAGGCGCACGCCGACGTGATGATCGGCCATGACACCGGCTGCATCACGACGCTCGACAAGAACCAGTGGATCGGCAAGGCCGCCGGCAAGGAAGTCGACCTGCCGGTGCTCGCGGACTGTCAGTTCGCCGCGCTCGTCTGCGGCGCGCACCCCTACAAGATCGTCCAGTCGCACTGGCACGCGTCGTCGACCGAGACGCTGATGGAGAAGCTCGGCATCGACTGGCGAGCGAAGAAAGCCGAGTTCGTCGCCTACCTCGACGAAGTCAAGGCCGGCAGGCAGGAGAACCTGTACGACCCGCGGCGGATGATCACGTCGGGCCCCGGATACATTCCGATCGCGAGGGCGTCGTGACGCAGCCGGTCCTGATCGTCGGCGGCGGCCCCGCGGGCCTCGCCGCGGTGGCTGCGCTCGCGAGTGTCGGCCAGGAGAGCGTGCTCGTCGACAAGGAGGCGCGGCTCGGCGGCGCGCCGATCCTCTCCGGCTACGCGAAGCTCGTCCCGTCCGGCGAATGGGCGAAGGACGCGATCGGCGGCATGGTGAGCGGCGTCGAGCGCGACCCGAAGGTCCGGCGTCGGCTCGGCTGCACGGTGACGGCGTTCGACGGCGAGCCGGGCGCGTTCCGCGCAACCCTCTCCGACGGCAGCGCCGTCGACGCGAGCGCCGCGATCCTCTGCACCGGCTTCACCCATTTCGACTCGATCAACAAACCTGAGTGGGGGTTCGGCGCGTTCCCCGACGTCGTCACGACCACGCAGGTCGAGCAGATGATCTCGTCGGGCCGCGGCATCGCCTGCCCATCCGACGGACGCAAGCCCGAGCGCGTCGCGATCCTGCTGTGCGTCGGCTCGCGCGACCGCCAGATCGGGCGCGAATGGTGCTCGAAGATCTGCTGCACGGTGTCATGCAACATCGCGATGGAGATCCGCGAGGCGCTACCCGACTGCCACGTGTACATCTACTACATGGATATCCGTACCTACGGCCTCTACGAGACGAACTATTACTGGAAGAGCCAGGAGGAGTTCAAGGTCAAGTACATCAAGGCGCGGATCGCCGAGGTCACGTCCGACGGACATCGGCTGATCGTCAAGGGCGAGGACACGCTGGTGAAGCGCCCGATCACGATCCCCTTCGACATGGTCGTCCACGCGATCGGCATGGATCCGAACGTCGACAACCGGACGCTGTCGTCGGTGTTCGGCGTTGCGCTGCAGCCGCAGGGTTTCATCGGCAGGGCGAACGCCTACACGACGCTCGGCGAAACTTCACGCCCGGGCGTGTTCGTCGCCGGCGCCGCGACCGGGCCCGAGACGATCGACGACTCGATCGCGCAGGCCCGCGCGGCGGCGTTCGCCGCGTACGCGCTCGCGCAGCGGGCGCGCGCTCCGGCGCACGCGGCGTGACGGCGGACGCTGAGTGACCGGAAGGCGCCCGATGCCCGCACGCCGCGCGGTCGCCGACGCAGTGGCTCCGCACGCCCCGCTCGAGCTCTCGGGGCCGAAGCTCAGGATCGCGCTGGAAGCGCTCGTCGTGAGGAGCGAGGAGTACGGCGGCGTCGAGCGCTACGTCGAGGCGCTGAAGCTGAAGACCGAACTGTTCGCGAACGCTCTCGGCGGCGGCCGCGCGGGCAGCGTCGACGCGAAGACGCTGCGGCAGCTGCTGTCGCTCATCGCGACGGTGCGCAGACGCATCGGCCCATGGCTCGACGGCGAAGGCTCGGCGCCGCTCGTGGAGCGGTTCGCGCGGCTCCTCGACGGCGCTGCCGATACTGCGAACGTCGATCGCGCACTCGCCGAGTTCTGCAGCACCTGGCCCGACGACCGCGCGCATCGCTGGGTGCGCGATCTCGGTGCCGAGATCCTGCACAACACCGACCCCGAGCGCTTCCCGCTGATGTGCCGCTGGGTGTGGGACCGGCGCAGCAACACCGGCGTGCTGCGCGAGCTCTGGCACGCCGAGGACATCGACCGGATCACGCTCCAGGTTCCGGACGACCACCAGACCTTCGTCGCGCTGCGCGAGGAGCTGTCGCAATACCTGACGGCCAACGGTGTCTACCGTGACGTGCTGCAGTACGTCGACCTCCTGGCCGCGCAGGTGTATGCAGAGTACATCAGCGAGCAGGCCGGAAGCTACCTGCGCACGGACTTCCAGGGCCCCGAGGATCCGATGCTGCATACGCGCAGGATGCTCGGCCTCGACGTAGCGCGCGCCGGACGCTCGCGGCTCAAGGCCTTCGACGGACGTGCCGTCGTCGCCGACGCACCGCGGCTCCCCGGCTGACCGACCTACCGCCCGACACCACGACGATGCCGATCCACGAGAAATCACTGATCCGTCCGGAGAACCTCCGCGTCCACGACAAGCTCGTGCTCGACGGCATCGACGTCTCCGGGCACTGGAGCACGTTCGTCGAGCCGCGCGTCGTCACCGACTACAACGAGCGCCTGCAGGAGGAGATCGCCGCCCTCCCCGGCGGCGAGCACATCCACCGCTGCTGGCAATGCGGCTCGTGCACCAATTCGTGCACCGTCAACGCCGTCAATCCGGATTTCAACCCGCGCTACTGGATCTACCTGATCCGGATGGGGATGGAATCGGAGCTCCTGCGCGACAAGGAGATCATCTGGCAGTGCGTCTCCTGCAACAAGTGCACCTACGCCTGTCCGCGCGACGTGTTCCCGGAGGGCGTGATGAAGGCGACGGCGCACTGGCTCGAGCTCGAGGGCCATACGCCGCAATCTAAATCCTCGATGTTCGACGCCGAGTTCACCGAGCAGGTCGTCGCGACGGGCAAGATCGAGGAGGGCCGGATCATCCGCGGCTTCTTCAAGCGCAGTGGACAGCCGCTCATGCAGCCGTGGCTGATCGAGATGGCAAAGCGTCTCGCGCGCCACCTGCCGCTGAAGATGGGCTTTCTGATGGGCATCGCCGCAGTCGTACGCCCGCGCACCCGCGGCTGGGGTCGGGCGAAGGCCGCGCTCGAGGACTACATCGCCGGGCAGGAGCGTGCGCAGAAGAGCGCGCTCGGACTGGGGGCGCCGGTCGCGCCTGCAAAAGGCGCGGTGCATGCCGCGCCGGGAGCCGAACGCTGATGGATACCGACGATCGCAAGCAGCGCTACCGCAAGGTCGCCTACTACCCGGGCTGCGCGCTCGAGGGCACCGGCCACGCATACAACCGCTCGACCAAGGCGGTCGGCAAGGCGCTCGGCCTCGAGCTCGACGAAGTACCGAACTGGAACTGCTGCGGTGCGATGGAAGTGAAGAACGTCGACCCCAAGGTGCAGACGTATCTCTCGTCGCGCGTGATGTCGATCGCCGCGAACGAGATGCACGCCGACGTCGTGATGGCGCCGTGCAACGGCTGCTATCACAACCTGAAGAAGGCCGAGTACGACCTCGCTCACGATGCCGCCTCGCGCGAGACCGTCGGGGCGATCGCCGCGAAGGCGGGTCACGCGCCGTATGAAGCGGGACAGGTCGAGACGATCCACGCGCTCGACTGGATCATGCACGGCGTCGGCGAGGACGAGCTCAGGAAGCGCGTGTCCAATTCGCTGCGCGGCCTCAAAATCGCGAATTACTACGGCTGCATGTACACGCGGCCGCGCCACATCTTCCCCGAGAAGGACCAGGGGCCGGGCAGCGATTCGACGTCGAAGCCGCATTTCATGGACGATCTGCTCGAAGCGGCCGGCGCGGTGAACGTCGATTTCCCGCTGAAGACCGCGTGCTGCGGCGGCGCCCACACGCTGTCCGACAGCGACCTGTCGACGAAGCTCGTGCTGAACATCCTGCGCGCGGCCGAGGCCGCCGGTGCCGACGTGATCGCCACCGAGTGTCCGACCTGCCACTCGGGTCTCGAGATGCACCAGGTGCGTGCCGAGAAGGTGCTGGGCGAGAAGACGACCGTGAAGATGCTCTACTTCACGCAGCTCCTCGGCATCGCGCTCGGCTTGAGCCCGCGCCAGGTCGGCGTCCACGAGAACGTCTCGGACGGACGCGAGGCGCTGGAGGCGCGGGGCATCGCGTGAGCATCGTCGCCCTCGCGCGCGACGCCGGCGATGGTCCCGGCGCGCCGATGCCGCGCACCGGTGCCGATCCGGGTACCGCGCTCGTCGACGCCGTCGAGGTCCGCCTCACTGGGGTCGATGCGCTCGCCGACCCTCGCGATGCCGCGTGTGCGATGCTCGCCGTCGCTGACGACGTGCTGGTCGACTGGGCCGCGTTCCGCGGCGACACGCCGACGCAGGCGACGCGTGAAGGCTTCCGGCTCCTCGCGCTGCACCGCCAGGGCGCGCAGGACCTGCCGAGCTTCAATGCCTGCCGCGAGACTTGCCGCGAGATCGTCTACCACTTCAATCTGCTCCGTCCTGCCGATCCCGGCGACGCGCTGCCGGCGGAGGACGCCGCGCGCACGCGCGTGATGATGGGCCTGCTCGTCCGGCATCTCGCGCTCTTCGTCGGCGGTAAAATGCGCTCCGCGCGTGTCGGTGAGTTCTGCTGTGCGTCGCGACCGATTCGCCAGGACGACTGACCCAACGCCCGACCGACAGGATCGCCCATGCCAGACGTGCGCGGATGCCACCTCCCCGACGATCTCCTCTACGACGTCGAGAACCACATCTGGTTTCGCGAGCGCGGCGACGGCAACGTCACGCTGGGCATGACAACGGTGGCGACGGCGATGGCCGGTCAGCTCGTCGCGTTCACGCCGAAGAAGGCCGGCAGGACCGTGCAGGCGGGCAAGTCCTGCGCGACGGTCGAATCGGGGAAATGGGTCGGGCCGGCGAAGTCGGCCGCAGCAGGGGAGATCGTCGAGGTCAACGAGGCGGTGGTCGACCGGCCCTCGCTCGCCAACGACGATCCCTACGACGCCGGCTGGCTGATCGTGCTGAAGCCGGAAGACTGGGCGGGCGTCAGGGGGACACTCGTTCCGGGAAGCGCGGTCGCCGCGCCGTACGAAGCCAAGATGGTCGCCGACGGGTTCGCGGGTTGCGCAGCCAAGCCGTGAGTGTCGTCGCACCGGGCGGTCTCGCCGGGCGCGTTGCGCCGCGCGGCCGGTCCGCCGCAGTCGACGCAAGGCGCAGCGAGTCGTCGCCGCTTTCCGAGCTGCAAAAGAGCGCGTTGCGCGCGGCGAAGCTCCTGAAGGCGATGTCCAATCCCGCCCGGCTCGTCATCCTCTGCCAGCTCGCCGATGGCGAGCGCTCGGTCGGCGACCTCGAGCGCGCGGTCGGCCTGTCGCAGTCGGGAATCTCGCAGCACCTCGCCGTACTGCGGCGCGAACGCGTCGTGTCGTACCGGCGCGTCCGGCAAACCGTCCTCTACGCCCTCGCGAGCCGCGATGTCGTCGCGCTAATGGCCACGCTGCACAGCGTTTTCTGCGGGTCGGGCGCGAAGGCTAAGCGCGCACGACCCCGGTGATCTCGCGCCAGTCGGTGTAACGCGCTCGCCAGCCGAGCACCCGCGCGGCGCGCGAGGAGTCGACGGTGAGCGAGTGTTCGATGCCGCGGTGCCAACCCGGCTCGCCTCCCCAGCGCGCGACCGTCCAGCCGATTGCGAGCATCGCGCGCGCGATCCCGGGCGCGACGGCAGGGGCGTGCGGACGGCGCGACGTCGCGAGCTCGCGCAGCGTGAACGACGACGGCGCCGCGATGTTGAACGCTCCCACCGCGCCGTTGTGCGCGGCGCCCAGTGCCCGCACGACGGCCGCGGCGACGTCGTCCTCGTGGACGCACTGGAAGCGCGGCTGCGGGTCTGGCAGACGCAGATAGCACGGCGCCGCGAACAGCCTGCGAAGGAGCGGCTGGGCATTGGGGCCGAGAATCGCCACCGGACGCAACACGATCGCCCGCGGCAGCTCGTGCGCGATCCACGTCTCGACTTCGGCCTTGTGCTCGGCGTACCGAAAGCCCCGAAGCGGCGCGAGCGGCGCCGCCTCGCCAAGGTTCTCGCCACTGCCGTAGACGGCCGCCGACGAGAGATGGACGATCGCCGGCAGGCGTCGTCGCGCCGCCTCCGCGAGAAGCGCTTGCGTCGCGCCGACGTTGGTCGCGCGCATCGCCGCTTCCGACCTGCGGCCCCGCAGGAGCACCGCGGCGAGGTTGACGAGTGCACCGGCGCCTTCGAGGCGGACCCCGATCGCAGGCTCGCCGATGTCGCCCTGCACCGCCTCGAGCTTTGGATGCGCGAAATCGACCGCAGCGCGATCGATCGCGACGACGCTGCCGATCTCCGGATCGGCGCAAAGCACCGGGAGCAGCGCGCGTCCGAGCCTCCCCGCAGCGCCCGTCACGACGACGCGCGCGGCGAGGAGCACGCCGGAGCGTCGCCCAGGCGGGGCCGAGGGCCGCCGGTGGAGTTTCGCCGATCGCTCGGGGCCGCTCTTCATGACGACGCGAGGGCCGGGATCACCGTGCGGGCGATACACGTCAGCGACTCGCGCACGACCTCGGTCGGCAGCACGCCGGCGCCGACCGCGCACAAGAGGTGCGTGACGCCGGCTTCGCGGTACCGTGAGATCTTCGCCAGGCATTCGGCAGGCGTGCCGACGACGGTGAGGCCGGCGAGATCGAGCAGCCGCGGATGCGCGCCGAAGCGCGCGAGGCGCCGGTAGCGACCGCTCTCGCGCATTCCCTCGTAACCGGGGACGAGCCGCTCGAGCACCGGAGCAGCGACCTTCAGGAGCTCCCCGTAGAACCACCGGAACGCGGGGCCTGCGAGGCGCCTCGCGCGTGCGCCGTCGTCGAGGCAGAGCATGCCGACGGTCATGCCGATGCGCACCGGCTGCCGGTCGCGCCAAGCGTCGCGATAGCGGCCGAGGTCAGAGGCGACCATGAACCATGGCTTGAACGGCCCCGCAAGGACGCCGAGTCCCTCGCGCGCCGCCCAGGCGTAGGTGTCCGGGCTCACCGCCGCCGTCCACAGCGGCGGATGCGGACGCTGGATCGGCTGCGGGACGATCCGTGCGCCGTCCGGGAAGACCCCGCTGCGTCCGGCGAGCGCAATCGCCTGGTCGGTCCCCGCCGCCCGGATCACGGCGAGCGACTCGTCGACGAGCGCCCGACTCGCGGTCATCTCCGCGCCGAACATCGCGAACTCCTGCGGTGAGAAACCGCGGCCGACACCGACCTCGAGGCGACCGTCGCAGAGAAGATCGAGCGTCGCGATCCGCTCGGCGACGTGCACCGGATGGTGGTAGGGAAGCGGGATCACACCGAGGCCCAGGCGCAGTCGCGACGTGCGACGGGCGACGGCCGCCAGCACGAGCTCGGGCTTCGACGAATGCGAGTAGCCGGGCATCAGGTGATGCTCGGTCAGCCACACGCCGTGAAAGCCGAGCTGGTCGGCGAGCTCGATCTCGTCCGCCGCCTCGGCGTAGGTGCGCGCCTCGTTACGCCCCGAGCCGGGCACGACGGGAAGCTCGTAGAAGAGATCGATCTTCAGGCGCGGTCTCCGCTTGGCTGCGGCGATTGTATGATCAGCAGGATCATCGGTCGCGTGGCGTTATCCCGCCCGCGCACCGGATCACGTGCATACCGCCGCTCCATACTCGGCCAACCCCGAAGGCGCCACCGCGCCGGCCGGCGCCTACGTCGACCCGCTCCCGGCGATCGACTGGAACGCCGTCGACCACGCGTGCTGGTGGGTGCCGCCCGGCGCGCTCTCGCTCGCGACGGTCCCCGCATTCGAGGCTCAAGCGGTCGCCGTGCGGCGGCGGCTCTCGCAGCTCGAGTACCTGCACCTCGTCGAGACCGGTCTCGTGCTCGAGGCGTTCTTCGTCGAGCGGCTCGCGCTCCTCGCCGAGCGTACACCCGACGCGGACGCGCGAAGCGCCTACCTGCGCGAGATCCGCGAAGAGGCAGGTCACAGCCTGATGTTCGTCGAGCTGTTGCGGCGAAGCGGCGCTGAACCGACGATTCCCCGTGCTGGCGTTCGCTTCGCCCGCACGCTCGCCCGCAGGCTCACGCCCGGCTCGGCACTCTTTTGGGCGATGACGATCATTGGCGAGGAGCTGCCGGCACGGCTGACGCGCGCCGTCGAGGCTGGCCCCGATGACGTGACGATGAGCCGTGTCGTCGTCGCGATGGCGCGCGTCCACGGCGCCGACGAGGCGGGTCACGCGGCATTCGCACGCGAGCGATGCGAGGAGGCGACCGCGCGGCTTCCAGCGTGGCGACGCGCAGCATGGTCAACGGTGCTCGCCGCGTGGCTCGCGGCGTTCGAGCGCTACCTCCTCTATCCGCCCGCAGCGCTTTATGTGCGCGCCGGTCTCGTCCCGGGCGCGACCTGGCACGCCCGCGCGCGCACCAACCCGGCGCGGCGCGCGCTCGCTGCGCGCCTCACCGGTTCGACCGTCTCGTTCCTGTGCCGGATCGGCTGGTCGCTTCGGGAACCGCGTCAGAAGTGATGCGCCCACTGCACGCCGAGCGACCACTCGTACATCTGGATCTTCTCCTGCATCGACGGCTGCGGAGGCGGAAAGAAGTTGTTGAAGAGGCTCGCGCCGGTGACGCTCTGATTGAACGCGTACATCGCGGCACCGGTAAGGTCGTTCTTGTCGTCGATCTTCCACGTCGCGCCGCCCGTGATGTGATCGCGCATCACGCCCGGAGCGAGAATGTTGAACGTGACGTCGCGGCTCTCGATCGGATCGCCGCTGTGGTTGTAGCCGGCTCGCACGGTCAGCCGGTCGTTGACGTGGTACTCGGCACCGACCTTCCAGACGTCCACGTTCTGCCAGCCGAAGCCCGCGCCGTTCGACCCTCCGAGGCAGGCTGACGGGACACCTCCGGCACACTGCAGGATGAGGCTGCTGCGGTTGCCGATCGAGCGGACCGAGTTGTAGTCGATCCGCTGGTAGTCGATCGCGATCCGCCACGCGGGCGCCGGCGTGATCGCGACGCCGATCGCCCAGGTGGACGGAATGTCGAAGCCGCCCTGCTCGGCGAAGAGCCCGCTGTACTTGTCGAAGTCGCCCATGCTGATCTTCGACGCCCACGTCGCGCCGACGGCAATCTCGGGCGTAATCTGCCCGAAATAGCCGAGCCGCACGCCCCATCCGGTCGAGCTCGCGTAGCCGTTGTTGCTGACGTTGCCGGGCGACGTCGAAAGGCCGGCAAAAGCCTGGATCCCCTCCGCCTTGAAGCGCTGGTAGGCGAACAGCGGAGCGATGCCGATCGAGTTCTGCGCGTTGATCTTCCACGCGAGCGTCGGGGCGACGACGAGCTGCGACAGGTCGACGCCGAGCCGGCCGTTGCCGCAAAGCAGGTTATACGGGCCCGGCCGCGGATTGAACCCGGATCCAGGCCCGGTTGCCGGGCCGCAGGCTCCTGGGGACGGGAGCTGCCCGCCCGGGTAGTCGGTATTCATGCCGCCCTGGCCGATCACCGTCACGCCGAAGCCGAGATCGGGACGCAGCATCGTGCTGTAGGCGAGTTCGGGGACGCCGAAATAGTCGCTGTCGCTGTTGGCCGAGCCGTTCAGCCCATATGCGGCGCCGCCGGTGCGCTCCGCCTTGCGGTGCGGGCTGAAGAGATCGGCGCCGATCGCGAATTGGTCGCCCGCGTAAGCCATCGTCGCCGGATTGTTGGCGCCGCCGAACGCGTCGCCGGTGACCGCGACCGACGCGCCGCCCATGCCTTTGGCGACCATCCCCCAGCCGTGGGGGAAGTAGCCGTCGGTTGCGTGCGCGACCAGGGGAATGCCCGCCAAGAGCGCCGCGACCAGTCTGATCCGCATTCCTGCCTCCGTAAAAGATGAACGACGTAAACGATCAGATAAACAGGCTGACGTCGGCATCCTTCGCCATCGGCAGGAAGGTTGCCGCGCCGACGAACTCCGTCACCTCGGGGATGAAGTCCTTCGGCTTGTATCCGAACAGGTCGACGGTCATCTGGCAGCCGATGAGCTTCACCCCTGCCTCGACGCAGAGGCCGCGCAGCTCGGCGATGTCGGCGACCCCCTTGTTCCTGATCGTCTTGCGCATCATCTGCGTGGCGAATGCCTCGTACTCGGGAATCAGCGATTGCACGACGTTCGGGACGTTCCAGCGGATCGACCTGAACCACGCCGGGCCCAGCGGCATCTTCATCGGCATCGCCGGGTTGCCGAGCGGGCTCACCTTGAGCTTCTTCATGTCCTTGCGCAGAAGCTCGAGTCCGTAGAACGTGAAGAAGATGGCGACGTCCCAGCCGAGCGCCGCGGCCGTCGACGCGAGGATGAACGGCGGGTACGCCCAGTCGAGCGTGCCCTTCGTCGCGATGATCGTCATCGACGGCGTGCGCGCGGCGTCGCGCGCAGCGAGCGCCTCCTCGATCTTCGCCGGCAGGATCTCGTCGAGCCGCTTCGCGATCAGCTGCTCCAACGCGTCCGCGCCACCTGCCTCGGACTGCGCGGCGATGACCTCTTTCAGCCTGTCGGGTGCGAGCGCCATCGGACTCCTCCTGCGGCGGCGCGTCGAGGACTCGCCGGCCGCATCATTACATTAGCAGACGCTAATTTAGAGGATGCTAATGCAAGCTCCCCGGGCCCGCAAGCGCCGCGGAGTCCGCAATTGACGCCGCGCAAAGCCTCCGCCGGGACCGGGGCGGTGCGGCGGTCAATGCCGCAGTGCGGCAATCCCGGCACCGATGCCGTCGAGCGTCAGCGGAAACATCCGCGGGCCGAGCGCTCCCAGGATGAGCTCGGTACTTCGCGTCACCATCCACGCTCGCTCGGGCTCGGGGTTCCACCAGACGACGCGGCGGAAGTGCCCGAATATCCGCGCGAGCCACGCGAGTCCCGGCTCGAGATTGCGGTACTCGGCGCTGCCGTCGATCGCCGTAAGTTCGTACGGGCTCATCGCCGCGTCGCCGACGACGACGACCTTCCAGTCGGGCCCATAGGTCCGCAGAAGCTCGAGCGTCGAGACCATCTCGGTCCTGCGCCTGTGATTGTTGCGCCAGAGGTGGTCGTAGATGCAGTTGTGGAAGTAGAACGTCTCGAGCCGGCGGAACTCCGATCGCGCCGCCGAGAAGAGCGCCTCGCAGGTCTCGACGTGCGGATCCATCGATCCGCCGACGTCGAGCAGGAGCAGCACTGCGACGCGGTTCCTCCGCTCGGGGCGAAGCTGAAGATCGAGCCACCCGGCGTTCTTCGCTGTACCGGAAACCGTCCCGTCGAGATCGAGCTCGTCAGGAACGCCTTCGCGCGCGAAGCGCCGCAGTCTGCGTAGCGCAATTCTCAGGTTGCGCGTGTTGAGCTCGACATCGCCGTCGAGATTGCGGAACGCGCGCTCGTCCCAGACGCGCACTGCGCTGCGATGACCGGCGCTCTGCGATCCCAGCCGGATTCCCTCGGGGTGGAAGCCGTGGGCGCCGAACGGGCTCGTTCCGCCGGTGCCGATCCACTTGCTGCCGCCCTGGTGGCGCTCGCGTTGTTCGGCGAGGCGCTCGCGGAAACGCTCGAGAAGCCTGTCGATCCCGCCAAGCGATTCGATCGCGCGCCGGTCTTCGTCGGAGAGATGCCGCAGGAACTCGCGGCGCAGCCACTCGTCGGGCACCTTCGCGCCGGCGTCGAACCGCGCGTCGATCCCTTCGAAATACGACGCGAAGGCCGCGTCGAAGCGGTCGTAGAACTGCTCGTCCTTGACGAGACAGGCGCGTGCCACCGCGTAGAAGTCGTCGAGCGAGCCCGACACGACGCGCCGGTCGAGCGCCTCGACGAGCGTCAGGAACTCGCGCGTGCTGACCGGCAGGCGGAAGCTGCGCAGGTGCAGGAAGAATTCGACCAGCATCGTGTCACGGGTTCACAGGCGAAGCGCCGTACGGTCGCCGCTGCGGCGCCGGGACATGACGCTCAGCGCGACAGGAGGAGACCGAGGTGCCGCTTCACCGCCGGCCACTCCCCGTCGACGATGCTGAACACGACGGTGTCGCGCCGGCTGCCGTCGGCAAGGAGCTGGTGATTGCGCAGCACGCCGTCCTGTTTCGCGCCGAGGCGGGCGATCGCCGCGCGCGAGGCGAAGTTGAACCAGTGCGTGCGAAACTCGACGGCGATGCAGCCGAGCGTCTCGAACGCGTGACGGAGCAGCATCGATTTGCATTCGGTATTGATTGCGGTCCTTTGCGCACGCTTCGCATACCACGTGTGCCCGATCTCGAGCCTGCGGTTCGCCACGTCGACGTTGAAGTAGCGCGTGCTGCCGACAACTTCGCCCGTCGCGGCGTCGCGGACCGCGAAAGGCATCGCGCCCTGGTGCTCGCGCATGTCGAGCGCCGCCTCGATCCACGAGCGCGTCCGCTCGGGCGGCGGTACCGACGTGTACCAGAGCTCCCAAAGCCTGCCATCGGCGGCAGCGAGCCCGATCGCCTTCTCGTCACCGGCCGCGAGTGGCTCGAGAATCGCGTGCGCGCCGGCAAGCCGCACCGGTTCGACGAAGCGTCCGCCCATCGCTCAGCGCCCGGCGCGCGCCATGAACGCGACGCGCTCGAACAGGTGCACGTCCTGCTCGTTCTTGAGGAGCGCCCCGTGGAGTGGGGGGAGCACGGTCCGGTGATCCTTGCTCTTCAGCGCCTCGGGAGGAATGTCCTCGGCGAGCAGGAGCTTCAGCCAGTCGAGGAGCTCGGAGGTCGACGGCTTCTTCTTCAGCCCCGGCACCTCGCGCAGGTCGAAGAACGCCTCGAGCGCCTCGGCGAGGAGCGCGCGCTTCAACCCCGGGAAATGGACGGCGACGATCTCGGTCATCGTCTCGCGGTCGGGGAAGCGGATGTAATGGAAGAAGCAGCGGCGCAGGAACGCATCGGGAAGCTCCTTCTCGTTGTTCGAGGTGATGACGACGAGCGGCCGGTGCCGCGCGGCGATCGTGCGCTGCGTCTCATAGACGTAAAACTCCATCCGGTCGAGTTCGCGCAAGAGATCGTTCGGGAACTCGAGATCTGCCTTGTCGATCTCGTCGATCAGCACGACGGCGGGCGTCGCGGAGTCGAACGCGGCCCACAGCACGCCCGGGCGGATGTAGTTCGCGATGTCGGTCACCCGCGCGTCGCCGAGCTGCGAATCGCGCAGCCGCGCGACCGCGTCGTACTCGTAGAGACCCTGCTGCGCCCTGGTCGTCGACTTCACGTGCCAGGCGAAGAGCGGCCGCCCGAGCGAGCGCGCGACCTCCTCGGCAAGCAGCGTCTTGCCGGTGCCCGGTTCGCCCTTGACGAGGAGCGGGCGCTCGAGCGCGAGCGCCGCGTTGACCGCAAGCTTGAGATTGCGGGTGGCGACGTAGGTCGGTGATCCTTCGAAGCGCATTGCGGTCCCTCGGCGTCGCCGGTTCGGCGACGGCATTATTTCACGCCGGCTACGAAGCGCCGGCGACGATCGCCTGCACGAGCCAGAGCGTGCCCATCCCGGCGACGAGGGTCGAAAGCGTTCCGTGCGTGCGCCAGGCGACCGCCAGCGCCACCACGGCCCCGGCGACGCGCGGCGCGAGTGCGACGAGCGCCTGTGCCGAGAGTCCCGCTTCCGGCGCCGCGTGCGGAACGGCGGCGACCATCGGCACGACGAGCGCCGTCAGCATCGCTGCAGGGACATATCTGAACGCACGCGCGAGCGACGCGGGAATGTGCCGCCTTGCGAAGAACGCGATGAACGAGAGCCTCGACGCGTAGTTGAGCGCGCCGACGATCACGATCACCAACCACAGGCTCGATGTCGAACTCATCGCTGCTTCGTCGTGTGCGGTTCGTCCGTGCGCCTGATCGCGGACGTGCCTGGTCAGCGCGCCGTCCGGCGCGTCGATGCGAAATCGGCGACGGTCCCGGCGACGATGCCGAACGTTCCTGCCGCGATCAGGTTGAGCCGCATCGGCAGCCACGCGAGCGCCAGCACCGCCACTCCCGCGACCGCGGCGGCGACAATCGCATTGCGCGAGCGGAACTGCGGCGCGACGAGCGCAATGAAGCAAAGTGGAACGGCGAAGTCGAGCGACCAGCTCGCGGGAATCATGCTGCCGGCGAAGTAGCCGGCAAGATTGGTCGCCTGCCAGAACATCCACAGTGCGAAGCCGCCGCCGAAGTAATGACGCGCGGCGGCGTGCGGGTCGCCATCGCGTTCGAAGCGGCGCACCGCCGCCGCGAACGCCTGGTCGGTGAGCAGGAACGCAAGCGCCTGCTGTGCGCGCGCCGGTAGCGGGCGCAAGAGCGGCGCCATCGCCGCGCTGTACATCAGAAAGCGCAGCCCGGCGACGAAGCATGTCAGCACGATGACCGCGACCGGCGCGCCGGCGGCGAGAAGTTGCACGGCGAGGATCTGTGCCGCCCCCGAGAACACGATCGCGCTCAATCCGAGCGCGCTCCACCACGATGCCCCGGCGCCCGCCGCCCCGACGCCGCAGACGACGCCGAACGGCACGAGGCCCAGGCACGCCGGGATCATCTCGGCGAAGCCTAGGCGGAAGTCGCGGTCGAGCGGTCCTATTTCGGCGGCGCCGGGAACTGCACGTAAGGCGTCTTCGGGTCCTGCCCCGGCGGGACGAACTCGGGCGCTGGGTGGCCGGACGGGCCGAGCGAGCGGACGTAACGGTAGACCGCGCGCAGGTCACCCTTGCCCATGTGGTTGACCGCCCAGAACGGCATCGGCGGGCGCGCCATGAACTTCTTCGCGCCCTTGAGCCATTCCTTCTCGGTGATCGTCTGGAAGTAGAGGCGCAGATTCGGCGGATACGTCGTTCCCCACGGCCCGCGCCAGCCGAGGCTGTCGCCGGTCAGGAGATCCGCCTCCTTCGCCTTGCCGCCGTGCTCGGCGAATCCCGGCGTATGGCAATCGTTGCAGCCGCCGATCATCACGACGTACCGACCGCGTTCGATCCACGGATCCTCCTTGCTGCTTCCCGTCGCAGCGTATGCCTGGACGACTCCCAGCATTCCCGCCGCCCCGAGCACCACCATGCCTAGTACGCGAACCGTCCCTGGCTGCATTGCGTCACCCTCCCGATCGAATCGCTGGCGCGATTTCTTCGAACCGACACGGCACTGCAGCGATCGCGTTCGACACAGCGCCCCGAAAGGGATGGCATCTTAGCGTAGCGCTGCAGCACGCGATAGCTGCAGCGCCGCGACAATGCGGAATTTTCGTGCCCGTGGCACGCACCGTTTCTTGTACGATGCTGGCTATCGCCCTGCTGTACCCGCGCGGAACGCCGCGATGCGCCCCGATTCCTCCGATTACCTGCAACTCGACGCCCCGCAGTGCCTCGGTACGACGTCGGCCGGCGCGACGTTCGCGACATCGAGCGGGGACATCGTCGAGATCGAGTGCTTCGGCGACGGCGCCTTCCGTCTGCGCAGCGGTCCCAACACGCGCCCCGACTACGGCATGGTGTCCCGCGGCCCGCAACCGTGCACGGCCGACCTCTCGCAGCCACGCCGCTGGTCGTTCGACGCCGGCCGCGCAGTGCTCGAGATCTCCGGCCCGCCGCTCGCGCTGCGGCTGTCGTGGCAGGGTCGCGGCGTTCTCGCGAGCGCGACCGACGAGGGCTCCGACGGCGCCGCGCGCCTGCCCGCGCTCGGCCGCCTGCGCCACGGCGGCCTGTGGTCGGCGGCCTTCGCGCTGACTTCGGGCGAATCGATCTACGGGCTCGGCGAGAAGTTCGGTCCGCTCGACAAGCGCGGGCAGATCGTTCATTCGCGCGTCGCAGAGGTGCACGGGGTCAATACGGGGCTGTCGGCGCGCAGCACGCCGTTCGCGTGGAGCGCGGGAGCCGGCGCCGGCGCCTGGGGTGTCTTCGTCAACACGCCGGGGATGGTCACGCACGCCGTCGGCAACCCCGACTGGTCGCATCGAAGCTACGCGATCATGGTCGAGGACGAGGCGCTCGACCTGTTCCTGTTCGCAGCAGCCGACCCCGCGGGCATCCTCGATCTCTATACGCAGGTAACCGGCAGGCCACGCGTCGTGCCGCGCTGGAGCCTCGGACTGTGGGTCGGCAGACCCGGCGTCGCGAGCCCCGAAGACGCGGAGGCGCTGGTGTCGCGAATGCGCGAGCGGCGTCTGCCGTGCGACGTCGTGAGCCTCGGGGTCGGCGGGGCGGGAAGCGTCGGCGACGCGTTCGATTTCACCTGGGACCCGCTGCGCTATCCCGATCCCGCCGAGACGCTTGCGCGCATCAAGGCCCATCGCGTGCGGGTCTGTCTGCGCGAAGCGCCGACGATCGCCGTCGATTCGCCGCTCTATGATCAGCTCGCGTCGGGCCAGTGCCTGCTGACCGGTCCGGACGGCGAGCCCTGCGCGGTCGCGTCGAGCCGCAGTGCGCTACTCGACTTCACCGTCCCCGATGCGTACGCATGGTGGCGCGCTGCGCGGCGCGGCGGGGTCGAGGACGGCGGCGACGCAATCGAGTGCGGGGGCGGGGACGCGGGACCCGACGACCCG
>JAICXH010000081.1 GCA_025981645.1 Burkholderiales bacterium | reverse complement strand
TGCTGTCGGTGCTGATCGCGATCGTGTTGACCCCCGCGCTCTGCGCAACGATGCTGGCGCGCATCGAGAAAGGCCATCACGCGTCGGAGCGCGGCTTCTTCGGCTGGTTCAACCGGCGCTTCGACGCCAGCAATCGCGGCTACCAGGGTGCCGTGCGGGCGATCGTCACGCGACGCAAGCGTTTCATGCTGATCTTCGCCGTGATGTCGGCGTTGATGGTCGCCGCGTTCCTCCACCTTCCCACGGCGTTCCTGCCGGAGGAGGATCAGGGCATTCTCTTCGCGCAGGTCCTCGCCCCGGTCGGCGCGACCCAGCAGCGCACGCTCGCCGTCATGAAGACGATGGAGCGGCACTTTCTCGACGACGAGAAAGCCGCGGTGCAATCGGTATTCACCGTGCAGGGTTTCAGCTTCGCCGGCCTCGGCCAGAACACCGGCGTTGCGTTCGTGAGCCTCAAAGACTGGTCGCAGCGTGTGACGGCGAATCTCGGCGTCGTTGCGATCGCGCGCCGCGCGATGATCGCGTTCTCGAAGATCAAGGATGCGTTCGTCTTCGCGTTCGCGCCGCCCGCAGTACCCGAGCTCGGCATCGCCGGCGGCTTCAATTTCTACCTGAAGGACAACGCCGGCCGCGGACACGTCGCGCTGACCCAGGCGAGGAACCAATTCCTGGGGATGGCGGCGAAGGACAAGCTGCTCGCCAACGTGCGGCCGAACGGCCAGGAGGACACTCCGCAGCTTCGTATCGACATCGACACGGCAAAGGCCGGCGCCCTCGGCCTGTCGATGACCGACATCAACTCGGTGCTCTCCGTTGCATGGGGCGGGCAATACATCGACGACTTTCTCGACCGTGGTCGCGTGAAGCGGGTGATGGTGCAGGCCGACGCGCCCTACCGGATGCTGCCTGCCGATTTCGATCGCTGGAGTGTGCGCAACGCGAACGGCGAGATGGTGCCGTTTCGATCGTTCGCGTCCTCGCACTGGGCCTATGGCTCGCCGCGCCTCGAGCGCTACAACGGAGTCCCCGCGATGAACATCAACGGCGAAGCCGCGCCCGGTGTGAGTTCGGGGACCGCACTGAGCGAAGTCGAGCGGCTGGTCCGCGAGCTGCCGGCCGGATTCGGCATGGAGTGGACGGGGACCTCGTATCAGGAGCGCCAGGCCGGGGCGCAGACACCGATGCTCTATTCGTTTTCGGTCCTCGTCGTGTTCCTGTGCCTCGCCGCACTCTATGAGAGCTGGAGCATTCCGACCGCGGTGCTCCTCGTCGTGCCGCTCGGCATTCTCGGCACCTCGCTCGCCGCGATACTGCGCGGGCTCGATCGCGACGTCTACTTCCAGGTTGCGATGCTCACCACGGTCGGATTGTCGAGCAAGAACGCGATCCTGATCATCGAGTTCGCGAAGGCGAACCTCGAACACGGGATGGGGCTGATCGAGGGCACGCTCGCCGCCGTGCGTGACCGGCTGCGTCCGATCCTGATGACGTCACTCGCCTTCGGCCTCGGTGTCCTCCCGCTCGCGCTCGCGAACGGGGCGGGTTCGGGAGCGCAGCACGCGATCGGAACCGGAGTGCTCGGCGGGATGATCTTCGGCACCTTCCTCGGCATCTTCTTCATTCCGCTCTTCTTCGTCGTTATCGAGGCGGTATTCGTGCGTCGCTCGCCGGACGCTGGAGCCACGCGCGCCGGCAGCGATCACGCCGGCAGGACAGCGTGATCGATATGAGGAGCGCTCGCGCCTGCGCGGCGCTCGCGGGACTCGTCGGGGCCGCTGCGCTCGCCGGCTGCGCGAGCCTCGCGCCCCCCGTGCCTGCGCCCCACCCCGGCGTGCCGAAGACCTTCCCGCCGCCGCCGGTCGCCGCCAGTCCCGCCGGTTCTGCCGGTAGCGCTGTCGGCGCTGCGGCTGGCGTAGCGGCCAACGCCCGCGGCACGACGCCCTCAGCCGGGGGCGCAGTGACCCCGCTCGCATGGCGCGAGTTCTTCGTCAATCCGGTGCTGCAGAAGCTGATCGAAGAGGCGCTCGCGAACAACCGCGATCTTCGCGTCAGCGTGCTGAATGTCGAGCGTGCGCGTGCGCAATACCGGATCCAGCGTGCGCAACGCCTCCCGACGATCAGCGCAGTCGCCGCGGAATCGCGAATGGGCGGTGGCAGTAGCGCGCCGCTGGCGCCTGACACGTACACGGTCGGCGTCGGCCTCAGCGACTTCGAGATCGACCTGTTCGGCCGCGTGCGCGAGCTCTCGCGCGCGGCGCTGGAACAGTACTTTGCGCTCGATGCGACGCAACGTGCCGCCCGACTCGCGCTCGTCGGGGAAGTCGCGAAGGCGTGGCTCGCGCTCGGGGCCGATCGCGAGCTCCTCGACGTGTCGCGCGAGACCCTGAAGAGCCAGCAAGAGTCCTATGACCTGACGCGCAGGCAGCACGATCTCGGCGCCGTGTCGGGGCTCGATGTCGCGCAGGCGCAGACCACCGTCGCGTCGGCGCGTGCCGACGTTGCGCGCTTCACCGGCCAGGTCGCCGCAGACCACGATGCGCTCGTGTTGCTGGTCGGCCAACCGATCGAAGGGCAGCGGCTGCCTGACTCGCTCGTCTCCGCTATGGCGCTGGCTCCGCTGCCGTCGCCGCTGTCCTCGGACGTACTCCTGCGACGGCCCGACGTGATCGCAGCCGAGTACGCGTTGCGCTCGGCCAATGCGGACATCAGCGCAGCGAGGGCAGCGTTCTTTCCGTCGATCACGCTGACCACCAGCGCCGGGACGATCAGCAGCGAGTTGTCAGGGCTTTTCCACGGGGGATCCGGGTTCTGGAGCTTCAGCCCGCAGATCAACCTGCCGATCTTCGACCCCGGGCGGTTGCAGGGCAACCTCGATGTCGCGCGCGCGAACGAGAAGATCGCGCTCGCGCAGTACGAGAAGGCCATCCAGTCGGGTTTCCGCGAAGTGGCCGACGGGCTTGCGTTGGCACAGACGCTCGCCGAGCAGCAGCGGGCACAGCAGACGCTGGTCGACGCCGCCGCGCGCGCGCATGCGTTGTCGCAGGAGCGCTATCGGGCGGGGCGCGACAGCTACCTGGTGCTGCTCGACGCCCAGCGCACGCTTTATGCGGCGCAGCAGGCGCTGATCGGCACCCGGCTCGCCGCCGAGACGAATCACGTTGCGCTGTACACGGCGCTGGGCGGCGAATGGAGCGAACGCAGTCCCTGACGGTACGAACGCCGGCACAGCCCGCGGCGACGCACCACGGCGGCGTACCGAGGCGATGTCAGCGTCGTTCGAGGGCGAAGCTTTCCGAGCCGTAGCTGAAGAGCAGCAGCAGTCCGCCCATGATCGCAACGTTCTTCATGAAATTGACCTGCTGCGCCGTCGCCTCGCCAGCCGGCGCCGACCAATACGCGTGGAAGACGACGCTCGCCACCAGCGTAAACACGAACAGCACCGCGGCGACCCACCGCGTTCTCCAGCCGACGATCAGCATGATGCCGCCGACGAATTCGATCAGCGCTGCAATCCACGCGAGCGCTGCCGAGGCAGGCATGCCGTAGGCATGCATGTAGCCGACGGTCTGGTCGATCGCGCCGAACTTGCCGGCACCGGACCAGAGGAACATCACACCAATCGCAATCCGGCCGATCGCCTGCGCCCAGCGTGCGAGACGTTGCATCCGCGGCGCCTCGAAGTTCGCCCCCGCCGCAATCCCGTTCGGCATGTGACTCCCCTGTCGAGAACCCCAATAACAGCTTACACCGGCTGGCGACGCTCCGGCGCCTGTCGCCGCGTTTCCATCCCCGGCAGGCGGAGGTACCATGATGGACAGAGTGGTTCTGATCGGCGCTGATGCGCGCCGGCAAACCGAGCGGAGCGACACCATGGGAAACGCGAGCAAGCCCGGAACCGCAGTTGCTGCGACGCCCGCTGGCCGACGTGGCTGGCAGATCGTCTGGGGCGTGGTCCTCATCGCTTGCGGCATTCTCGCTGTGCTGATGCCGGAAATCGCCGCGCTCGCGACGGCCGTCGTGTTCGCGTGGCTGCTGATCGTCGGCGGCATCGGCGAGATCGCGTACGCGGCTCACACGCGCACGCAGGCGGGATTCGGCTGGAAGCTGGCGTCGGGGATCCTGACGCTGGTGCTCGGGATCGCGATCCTCGTCGTTCCGGTCGCCGGCGTCGCGTCGCTCGCGCTTCTCGTCGGTGCGTTTCTGTTCGTTACCGGCATCTCGCGGACGATGCTGGGGTGGCGCGTGCGGCCGCACCGCGGATGGGGCTGGATCGTGTTCGACGGATTGCTGTCGATCGTCATCGCGATCCTCATCGCGTTGGGCTGGCCGCAGAGTTCGCTCGCCTTCATCGGCCTTCTTACCGGTTTCACGCTGATCATCACCGGTCTTTGGCGGCTGATGCTGCGACCGCTCGCGCCGACGCCGTGAGCGACGCGCCGCGCCGGACCGGAGTGCTCGGCGTGCATTCGCTCGATCACTTCGCGTTCAGCGTTCCGGACGCCGCGGTCGCCCTGCGCTTCTACCGCGCGTTCGGGCTCGATGCGCGAAGCGTGGGGGACCGCGTCGATGTTCACACCTTCGGCGATGCACGACGCTGGGCAACGCTGCACGCCGACGGCACGCCGAAGCGTCTCGAATACCTCTGCTTTGCCGCCTATGCCGACGATTTCGACGCGCTCGAGGCGCAGCTCGGCCGCCACGGTGCCTGCACACCCCACCCGCGCTCCGACGGACGCGGCGCGTGGATCGCCGATCCCGATGGGACGCCGATCCAGGTCGTCGCCGCAGCGAGGCGCTGTCCTGCGGAGAAGCCAGCGGCACAGGCGCCGCGAATTGCGGGTTCGGGTCACGGCGCAGCGCCAGCCCGAAGCACCGCCCCGAGCGTGCACCCGCGCAGGCTTTCGCACGTACTCGTGTTCACGCCCGACGTCGCGCGCCAGGTCGAGTTCTGCACGAGTGTGCTGGGACTGCGGCTTTCGGATCGTGCAGGAGACGTGATCGCCTTCCTGCATGCGCCGCACGGCAGCGACCACCACGTCGTCGCGTTCGCCAAATCGGATGCGCCGGGGCTCCATCACTCGAGCTGGGAGGTCGCGAGCATCGACGAGATCGGCCTCGGTGCCGAGCGAATGCGCAGCGAGGGCTACGCCCACGGCTGGGGCATCGGGCGCCATGTCCTCGGCTCCAACTACTTCTACTACGTCCAGGATCCCTGGGGGAGCTGGGCGGAGTATTCGTACGATATCGATTTCGTCCCGGCCGAGGTCGGATGGGCCGGCGGCGATCACCCGGCCGAGGATTCATTCTACGTCTGGGGGCCCGCAGTTCCCGACGATTTCATCGTCAATCGCGAGTCGCGGCGGGTGTGATTCAGGCCACGCATCGCTTTCACGTCGCCGTTCAATCGAATCGATAGCGAAGCTGCACGCGCGCGGTCGCGAACGGGTCGTAGCGTCGCGCAGCCCCCACGCCGCGCTTGACGTCGAGCGGCACATAGAGCGCCTCGACGCCGATGCGCCAGCGCGCGTCGAGCGCGCGGCTCGCACCGGCGGCGATCCACGGCACGACCGAGCGCGACGTGAGCCGCGAGCGGTCGCGCACGTCGAACGTGAGCGCGTCAACGTCGACGGCGAGCTCGGTCCGTACGGCCGCGACGTCGACGTGCCAGGTCCAGCCCACCGCCGACCATCCGGCGACTGCATCGACCCCGTAGTAATCGAGCGCGATGCGGTCGTCCGACGCTGCGCGGCACCCGTACGGATTGCGGACAGGATCGTTGACGTCGGCGAGCCGAGCGGGACAGGTGATGTCCCCTTCGGCCTCGCCGTGCTGACCGAACGCGCGAAGCGATAGCGTTGCACCGCCGCGGTCGAGCACACGGCGTCCGATCGCTGCAGCGAAGAGATCGCGCGGCTTCGCGCGATCGATTTCGAGCGGGGGCGTCCAGGCGATTTCCGCGACCCAGCCGTCGCCGAGTCCGGCCATCACGCGCAGCCGACCGAACACCGGCGACCGGTTGAGATCCTCCTGCTTGACACCATTGAAGCCGACCCGCTGATCGTCCGCGGAGAGCCTCGGTACGGCACCGAGTTCGGCTGCCGCGGCGAAACGGCCGCGGTCGAGCGACGGCGTCGGGCCGAACGCGGTGAAGAACGTCGATGCAGCGACCCAGGTCATCGCCCACGCTTCGGGACGGTCGGACGCGAGACTCTCGTCGTTGTGTACGACCGGGGCTGCCAGTGCGGCGGGCGCGACGCAGGCGAGCAGGCTGCCAAAGAGCGTGGCGATCGCGGCAGCTTCGATAGGATGGGTACGGCACATGGCGGCCCCCCTTCGAACAGTCCGTGACGGCCGATCATTCCGGCGTGCCTGCCTTCGCGCACCGATTTACCCCTTCGGTTCGCCCCTCCGGTTTAATCCGCCGGTTCACTCCGCCGGTTCACTCCGCCGGTTCACTCCGCCGGTGATTCGAGCGGGTGCCGCGACATTCCCCGTTACAGGTTCGCCGTAACGCCGCCATGGTCCGACCCGTTATGCGCCTATTGCCACGTTCCAGGAGTCAACGATGAAATCGCTGGTCACCATTGGAGTCGCGGTCTGCATGATCGGAGGATGTGCGATCGTTCCGATCGCCCCAGCGGTCGCCTACGTCGCGCCGAGACGCGTCATCGTTGCCCCGGCGTTCGTCGCGCCGGTCGTCGTCGTCCACCCACGCGGGTGGTGGCGCCGCTGGTAAGCTCGCGCGCTTCGCCCGCACGCGCGGCGCTGAGCGTCGGTTGCGCGGCGCCAATCGTGTATTCTTCTGGACGACGCGGCCGAGGTCACGCGCGAGCCGGAACCGGAAGCGCGCGCAACGGTCAAGGTTGCGATGATATATCCGAAAACGATCCGTTTTACCGCGCAAACGATTGCGGCCGCCGCCCTCTGGTGCGTGACTGGCGTCGTTGCCTTCGCCGACAGCGCGTCCGAGGATTCGGCCGCGATCTGGCACACGTGGAACTTCACGCCGTTCATCAGCGTGATGGCGGTGTTCGTGCTGTGGATTTATCTGCGCGGACGCAGCAAGGCAGGCATCGGCCAGCGGGTGCTGTTTCTCGCCGGCACGGCGATCATGTTTCTCGCGCTGCAGTCACCGCTCGACGGGCTCGCCGACGTGTCGTTCGCCGCACACCAGATCCAGCACATCTCGATTCATGCGTTCGGACCGATGCTGATCGCACTGTCGGCACCCGCCGGCGCAATGCTCGCCGGAATGCCGGCATCGCTGCTGCGGGGCATCTATGTACCGATCGCACGGGTGGGCGCGATACGCGGGCTGTTCTCGGTCCTGAGCCGCCCGATCGTCGCGTCGGTGCATTTCAGCATCGCGCTCGTCTTCTGGCTGATTCCGTCGATCCAGGCGCGCGCCCTCGGCGACTCGGCGTTCCATGACCTGATGCACTTCTCGATGATGGCCGCCGGGCTGTTCTTCTGGTTCAGCATGTTCGACCCTCGCTCGCCGCCGACTGGCAGCCGCTACAGCGTGCGCGTCTTCGCACTGCTCGGCTCATTGCTCGTCAACGTCGGTTTCGGGGCCTGGCTCGCAATGAAGTCGACGATCATGTGGCCGGCGTACGGCACGGGTCTGCGCGTCGGCATGACGCCGCTCTTCGACGAGCGGCTCGGCGGCACCATCCAGTACGTACCCGGCAACATGATGATGGCGATCGGCGTCATCATCGTCATCGCGGCATGGTACCGACGCGAGCGGCGCACCGAAGGCTGGCAGAGGCGCGCCATCGAGCGCCAGGCGTCGGCACGCGTCGGCGTCCAGGAGCTTCGGCAGCGCAACCGGCGCGTCGTCGCTTCGCTGCTCGCCGTCGGCGCGTTCATGTTCACCGCAGCGATCGTCGTCGGCTTTCTCGACCACCTGCGGATTCACTGACCAGCCACCCGGAGCGTCCACAATGCAGAAGCTCGACCTCGCCTCGATCGCCGAGCGCACCGGCTCCGGATATCCGGCGCCATTCGATCGGCCCGTCGTCCGGCGAGAGCGCCGTCGCCTCGGCGATGCCGGGGGGCTCACCCAGTTCGGCGTCAATCTGCTGCGTCTCGGCCCCGGCGTCTGGTCGAGCCAGCGCCACTGGCATTCGGCCGAGGACGAGTTCGTCTACGTGCTGTCGGGTGAAGTCACGCTCGTCACCGACGACGGCGAGGAGACGCTTCGCGCAGGCGACTGTGTCGCATTTCCGAAGGGGCGCGCGAATGGTCACCACCTCGTCAATCGAGGGCGCGAGGACGCGACCTGCCTCGAAGTGGGTTCGCGCGTCGCGACCGATCGCACAACCTACCCCGACATCGACCTTGTGTTCGACCCGGCGGTCGACGCCTACACGCACCGTGATGGCAGGCCCTACCCAGCGCGCGATTGAGCGCGGCGGTGCAGGCTGAGCGCGACGGCGCAAGCTGAGCGCGGCGACGTCGGCTGCGCCGTGGATTACGCGGTCTTCTGCTCGACGAGCCCGAGTTCGTCGGTCATCTGCTTCCTCAGAACGAACTTCCGGATCTTTCCAGTCACGGTCATCGGAAAGCCGTCGACGAAGCGTACATAGCGCGGAACCTTGTAGTGGGCGATCTGCCCGCGGCAGAACTCGCGGATCTCCTCCGGATCGGCCTCGACTCCCGGGCGCAGCACGACGCAGGCGCAGAGCTCCTCGCCGAACTTCGGATCCGGCACACCGACGCACTGTACGTCGCGGATCTTCGGATGACGGTAGAGGAACTCCTCGACTTCGCGCGGGTAGATGTTCTCGCCGCCGCGGATCACCATGTCCTTCAAACGGCCGACGATGTTGCAGTAGCCCTCGCCGTCGATCGTCGCGAGGTCGCCGGTGTGCATCCAGCGCGCGGCATCGATCGCCTCGACCGTTCGGTCGGCATCGTTCCAGTAACCGAGCATGACCGAGTAGCCGCGCGTCAGGAGCTCGCCCTTGTCACCGCGCGGAACGACCCTCCCCTTCTCGTCGACAATCTTCACTTCGAGGTGGGGCTGGACGCGGCCTACCGTCGACACACGACGGTCGACCGGATCGTCGACCGAGCTCTGGAACGAGACCGGCGACGTCTCGGTCATGCCGTAGGCGATCGTCACCTCGCGCATGTGCATCCGCTCGACGACGCGTTTCATCACCTCGACCGGACACGGCGAACCGGCCATGATCCCGGTCCGCAGCGTCGACAGGTCGAAGCGCTCGAACTCGGGGTCGTCGAGTGCGGCGATGAACATCGTCGGCACGCCGTGGAGTGCCGTGCAGCGTTCGGCCTCGACGGTCTCCAGCACCGCCCTTGCCTCGAATCCTTCGCCGGGAAAGACCATCGCCGCACCGTGGGTCACGCACGCGAGGTTGCCGAGCACCATGCCGAAGCAGTGATACAGCGGAACCGGGATGCACAGCCGGTCGTCCTCGGTGAAGCGCATTGCCTCGCCGATGAAGTAGCCGTTGTTGAGGATGTTGTGATGGGTGAGCGTGGCGCCCTTCGGCGCACCGGTGGTCCCCGACGTGAACTGGATGTTGACGGCGTCGTCGAATTGCAGCGTTTCGCTGAGCCTCGCGAGCGATGCGAGGCCATCCGCTCCCGCTTTCGCCAAGAGATCGTCGAAGTTCAGCGTTCCCGGGGTCTTCGCAGTGCCCAGCCGGATCACGAATTCGAGCTCGGGGAGCGCCGCCGCGCGAAGCTTTCCCGGCGGCGACGTCGCGACCTCCGGTGCCACCTCGCGCAGGATGGAAAGATAGTCGCTCGCCTTGAAGCTTGGCGACAGGATGAGCGCCCGGCAGCCAACCTTCTTCAGCGCGAACTCGAGCTCGGTGCGTCGGTAGGCGGGGTTGATGTTGACGAGCACGAGCCCTGCTTTCGCCGTCGCGAACTGGGTTAGCACCCATTCGGCGCAATTCTGCGACCAGATGCCAATGCGGTCGCCTGGCACGAGGCCGAGTCCGCACAGCGCGACCGCGAGATCGTCGACGCGACGCGCCAGCTCGCCGTAGGTCCAGCGGACGTTCTGGTGACGCACGATCAGGGCGTCGCGGTCCGCAAAGCGCGTCGCGATGCGATCGAACTGCGCGCCGATGGTTTCGCCGATCAGCGGCACGCTCGCCGCACCCTGGACGTAGCTCGGGACCCCCGTCATCGCCCTGCCTCCGTGTTCCCCGTCGACGTGTCTCCCTGTCCGGCTATTCTCCCACGGATGCGTCGTGCGGGCAGGTGTGCAGGATTTACTCGCAGAATCTTTCGGATCCGCCGGATTTCGATGACTTTTCGGTTGCCAGCCGTCAAGAATGGAGTTAGCCTCAACGGCCATTTGCCGCTCGGAGGTCGATACCATGGCGATCTGGAAGGACAACACCGCGGCGCGTCCCGCGCCCGCCCCCGTTCCGACACCCGCACCCGAGGCGAAGGAGCCGCTGCGCTTCGATGCCGCGCCAAAGTCGGAAGCACCGGTCAATCAGCCGGTTCCCCGCGCTGACGCGCCGCCCCGCCACGATGCCGGACACCCCCGCAAGGAGTCGCTGATCGCCTCCGACATCACGATCGAAGGCAAGATCGAGGGCGGCGGCAGCGTCCGCATCGCCGGCCGCTTCAAGGGGGACGTCAACGTGCAGGGCGACCTCACGATCGAGGCGGGTGCAAAGCTCACCGGGAGCGTGCGCGCCGACCGCGTGACGATTGCCGGCGAGCTCGAAGGCAACATCGAGCAGGCGACGCTGGTCGATTTGCTGCAATCCGCGGTCGTCCTCGGTGATCTCAAAGCGGGCTCGCTCACCGTCGCAGCCGGAGCGCGTTTGCGCGGCCAGGCCGAGTTCGGCTGGGACGATGGCAAGGGTGGCAAGACAGGCGCGCGCAGCGCCGTCGGCATGGGGTCGGGCAGCGCGGTATGAGCATCGCGCGCGCGGGAGGCGCCGGCGCCACCCGCGCCTGCCCGCATTGCCGTGAAGTCGTACTCGAAAGCGCCGCAGTCTGTCCGGCGTGCCGGCATTACCTGCGCTTCGGCGCCGACACCGACACCGCGCCGGTCGCGGCAATTACGCCGCTCACCATCGAGGGAAGCATCCGTCATCCTCCCGAGGGCGATCCCTGGGAGTACACGGTGGTGGTGACCATTCGCAACGACCGCGGCGAGGAAGTTGCGCGCAAGCTGATCGGTGTCGGGGCGATGTACCCGAACGAGCAGTGCAGCTTCACGCTGTCGGTCGAGACCGAATCGGTCAGGACGAAGCGCCCGTCACGCGGCGTGGTGCGCCACTGACTGACAGCGGTTCTGCGGCGACCTCCACGCGCCTGATGCAGGCTGCGCGGTGCGTGGAAGTCTCGACCGCCTCGAGCGCCGGCACGCTCTCCCGGCACGCCGCGATGACCCAGGCGCATCGTGGTGCGAACGGACAGCCGCGCGGCACGTCGATCGGGCTTGGCACTTCGCCTTCGAGCGGAACCGCTCCGGTGCGTCGTCGCGGATCGAGCGACGGGATCGCGGCGAGGAGCGCGCGCGTGTATGGATGCGCCGGCCGC
>JAICXH010000043.1 GCA_025981645.1 Burkholderiales bacterium | reverse complement strand
GTCCTGGATCGCCGACACCTCCTGGTAGATCGACAGGCGCACCGCGCCTCCCTCGGTGATCTGCGGGCGCACGCGCAGCACGAGCCCGATGTCCTTGCGGTCGATCGTCTGGAACGGCTGCACGGTCGACGTCGAGCCCGTCGTCGCATACTGGCCGGTGATGAACGGAACGTTCTGCCCGACGATGATCCGCGCCTCCTCGTTGTCGAGGGTCAGCAACGTCGGAGTCGACAGGATGTTCGCGCTCGAGTCGCTCTCGAGTGCGCGGATCAGCAGCGCCAGGTTGCTGATGACACCGAGCCCTGGAATGGTCACCGTACCGTTGATGATGCCGAGATTGAGACCGTTGGCGACGCTGCCGAGGTTGACCGACGCATCGAGGATGTTGGTGCCGCCGCCGCGGGCGCCGAAGTTGGTGCCGCCGATTCCCTGCACGTTGTTCTTGGTGGCACCGGTAAGCGCCTGCCACTGGACGCCGAACTCGGCCGCCTTGTCGGCGGTCACTTCGACGATCAGCGCCTCGACGTAGACCTGCGCACGCCGCGTGTCGAGCCGCTCGATGACTGCGCGCAGGTTGTTGTAGACGGGCTCGGGCGCGCGGATGACGATCGCGTTGTTGGCGACATCGGCCTGGATCATCGCGCCGCCCGCGGCGAAGGCTGCCGGTGACGCGTTCGCGCCGGCGTTCTGCAGCGGCGTCGTCGCGGAGGCCGACGGCGCCATCGCCGTCGAGCCGGTGAGGCTCGCTGCCTGCGCCGAACCCGGCGATGCCGGCGCCGCCGCGGGGAAGGCGAACGGCGTGTTCCTCTGGCTCTCTCCGTAGAGCCCGCGCAGCGTCTCGGCGACCTGTGACGCATCGGCATTCTTCAGGTAGACGATGTAGACGTTGCCGCCGGCACGCTGCGGCGTGTCGAGCTCCTCGACGAGCGTGCGGATTTCCGCGATGCGCGCGGCGTTGTCCGAGCGGATCAGCACGCTATTCGAGCGCGGGTCGGCGACCAGCGTGACGCCGCGCGACAGATCGGGGGCCCCTGCGTGGCCGGGTCGCGGCGCGAGAAGCTGATCGAGCGTCGCGACGATGTCGAGTGCCGACGCGTTCCTGACGCGGACGAGAATCGGCTCGCCCGGCGGCTGATCGAGCGAGGCGACCACCCGGTCGATGCGCTTCACGTTGTCGGCGTAGTCGGTGACGATGATCGCGTTGTTCGGGATGTACGCGGAGATCGTGTTGGCCGGCGATACGAGCGGCCGCAGCACCGTCACCATCTGCGCCGCCGATTCGTGCCGGAGCATGATCACCTGGGTCACGATCCGATCGGCGGTCGCATTCGCGTCGCCGGTCGCGGCGCGCGCGAGGGCACCCGATTGCGTACGCGCCTCGGCCTCGGGGACGATCTTCACGACGTCGTCGGACTCGACCGCGGCGAACCCCTGCATCCGGAGCGCCGCCAGCAGCGTCGGATAGACGAGCGCCTTCGGCACCGGCCGCGCCGAGACGATGTTGACGGTGCCCTTGACCCGCGGATCGACGAGGAAGTTGCGTCCGGTGATCTCGCCGACCGCCCGCACGACGGCATCGATGTCCGCGTTGACGAAGTTGAGCGTGTACGAGTCGGACGTCGCTGCTGCTGCAGACGCTGACGCGGTCGGTGCCGGCGTCGACGGTGCCGGCACGGACGACGCCGGGACCTGTGCGGCGGCGATCCCGGTCAGGCAGAGGAACGGCAGCAGCGCCGCCGCGAACCAGGGACCGCGGCAGCGCGTCATCAGGCGATGCGGAAGCAGGCGCCCGTGAGGCGGATCCCGAGCAACGGGGGGAGGCGTGACACGTGGGCCATCGGGAGGATCTTGCAGGGGCGCTTCGGCGCGAAGCGCAGATCGCGGGCGATGATAGCATGGGGACAGCGAAATTCCGTTCCACCGCCGGGTCGCGCGCGTCGGGCCGAACCACGAGCATGCAGTGAATCCATCCCGGGTCGATCGTGCATCGAATCGAGGACCCGCTCGGGAACCGGGCGTACCGCCATGGAAAGGAAAGTCTCGATGCAGCCGCCACCTGTCCTGCCCGCCCTGACGCGCCGAGTGGTCCTTGGCATGGCGCTCGCGACGGGGCTCGCTTTCGCGTCGTGGCAGCAACCCAGCCTCGTCCAGGCGGCGGATACCGAACCTGCGGCATCGGCCCCTGCGGCATCGGCCCCTGCGGCATCGGCCCCTGCGGAGTCCCGCAACGGCGGCAGCGACTCGAGCGACCTCGACATTGTCATCAGCCCGCACGGAGTGAAAGTCGCGCCGAATTCCGGAGACGACGACAAGCGCATCGACATCCATCCGGGACATGTCACGGTCCAGGGATTCGGGCGCGACCGCCAATACGACTCGTTCGAGCAGTTCATGCGCGACGCGCCGGGAACCGCGCTGTTCGCGTTTCTGATCGTCACGGTCGTGTTCCTCGTGCCGCTGCTCGCCATCGCGCTCCTCGTCTGGTACAAGATCCGCAGGACGCGCATGCAGCATGAGGCGATGCTGAAGCTCGCCGAGCGCGGGGTCGTCTCCCCATCTGCCGCGATGGAGGCGCTCGCCGGCGGGTCGTCTCCGGCGGCGACGATCGACTCGCTTGCGCGCGCGGCCGCGGCGTCGGCTCCGGGAGCCGGCGGGGCAGCCGCGGGCGCCAACGCCCCGCTCTACGAGCAGGCGCGGCTGCTGCGGCGGCGCACTGCGTGGTCAGATCTTCGCAAGGGAGTCATCCTTATCGCCGTCGGACTCGGACTCTCCGCCTACTCGATGTTCGACGACGGCACGCCGAACGGCGCCGGCCTCATCGTGCTCTTCCTCGGCGTCGGCTACTGTGTGCTGTGGTACTTCCAGGACCGTCCGCCGACCGGCCCGAACCAGACCCCGCCCACGCCGCCGGGAGCTGCGTGAGCGACGCGAACCTGCGATGCATCGAATCCCCGTGACCGATGGCGCGCGCCAGCGACGATACCGTCACCGATGCGCAGTTGATCGCGCGCTGCGTGGCGAGCGACGACCGGCATGCATTCGCCGAGCTCGTGCGCAGGCACCAGTCCGCGGTGCGGGCGTGCCTGCGCCGTTTGACGTCCGGCAATCACGCGCTGGCGGACGACCTCGCGCAGGACACCTTCGTGCTGGCGTGGCGCAACCTGAAATCGTTCCGTCAGGAAGCGCGCTTCTCGACGTGGCTCTACAGGATCGCCACCAACTGCTGGCTTGCGCAGGCACGCAAGCGCCGCGAGGAGCCCCTCGGTGACGGCGATGCCGACCTCGCCGATGGCGACTCCGACGACGCCGACAGCGGCGGCGAGCATACGCCGGATGCTACCCGTTCGGCGTCGCTCAGGATCGATCTCGAGCGCGCGATGCGCGTGCTCTCCAGGGCCGAGCGTGCGGCGATCGTACAATGCTACGACAACGATCTGTCGCACGAAGAGGCCGCCTACGTGCTCGGCATGCCGGTGGGAACCGTGAAAACGCACATCCTGCGCGCAAAGCGCAAGCTGAAGGTCGCGCTCGCGTCGTGGGCGCCCGAAGGCGAAGGAGGCCTCGCTTGAGTGCGCGAGACGCTCGCGAAGGCGATCGCGCCGGAGACTGGCTCGATCGGGCGCTGATGGAAGGCTCGGCCGAGCGCGCCGGGACCTACATCGACGATGCCGGCTTCACCGCGACGGTGATGGCGATGCTGCCGGCGGCACTCGCGCCCGCGAACTGGCGCAAGCCGGCGTTGCTGGCGCTGTGGGGGGTGGCGGTCGCGGGCCTCGCGGTGACGCTGCCGCCGACGGTGCTCGAAGTGACGCGCGAGGCGGTGCGCCTGTTCGCAGGCAGGCCATTCGCGCTCTCCGACATCGCGTCGCTCGTCGCGGTGTTCGGCGCGGCGACGTGGACCGCGACGTGGCTCGCCTGGCGCCGCGCGTAGATCGGGTGGGCTACACCACTACTCGTCGTTCAGCGTGAAGTTGATGTCGACGTAAGCCTTGTAGGTCGTTCCGTCGGCCGAGCACTTCCATCCCGACAGCGTCTCGCGCACCGAGCGATCGAACACGCGCGGTGGCTGCGACTCGAGGATGTCCACGTTGGTGATGTGACCCTTCGGGTCGACCGTCACCAGCGCACGCACGTGCCCCTTGGCGATCTGCGCGCGGATCGCCTCGCGCGGGTACGAAGGTTTCTCGGCGTTCGGGCAGCTCACTCCCTGGCGGATCGCCGGCTTCGGCGGCGCCACCGGCGCCGGCGGTGCCGGCGGAGCGATGACGACCGGGGCCGGCGGCGGCGTCACCACCGGAGCGGCGATCACAGGCGGCTGCACCGGCGTCGGCACCTGGATCTCGGGCGGCGGCACGTACGGCTGCTCGACGACCTTCGGCGGCTCGACCACGCGCTTCGGCGGCGGCGGCGGCGGCGGCGGGGGCGGCGGCGGCAGCTTGATTTCCTGGATGATCTTCGCGGTGAGCGGCTTCTGGATAACCTTGATCACCGAGTTGCCGAGACCCGAGAGCAGCGCCCAGATCACGAGCGCGTGAACGAGGATCACGAACGCGATTCCGATCGCGTGCCGGGTCGGGTCTCGCTGCTGTCGCGCGTAATCCATGGCGTGCTGGCTCTCCGCAGGCGGCGCTATCGAATGCGCTGCGTCAGGGCTCGTTGATGAACTGCTCGCTGCCGACGATGCCGATCTTGGTGAGCCCGAGCCGCTGCGCGGAGGCCATCACTTCGGCGACCACTGCGTACTTCGCGAGCTTGTTCGGGCGCAGGTGAATCTCGGGCTGGTCGGTCTCGGCAGCGGCCAGCTTGATCCGATCCTCGAGCGCAGCCTTGTCCGGGATGACCTCGCCGTTCCAGTAGATCTTGCTCTGGTCGTCGATGTCGAGGTTCACGACCTGCGGCAGCACCAGCGGCGGCGGCGGATTACCGATCGGCAGGTTGAGGTTCACCGCATGGAGCTGGATCGGAATGGTGATGATCAGCATCACCAGCAGTACCAGCATCACGTCGATCAGCGGCGTCGTGTTGATGTCGATCATCACCTCGGGCTCGCGCCCGGCGCCGCCCGGCGTTCCCACGTTCATCGACATGTCGACATCCTCCTCGCGTCCACGCTGGTCGCCGGCGTCAGCCGCCGCTGCGCGGCGGAGGCTCGATCACGAACGCGATCTTCGCGATGCCCGCGCGCTGGCAGGCATAGATCACGTGCCCGACGCCCTCGTAGTTGCCGCGCGCGTCGCCGCGGATCTGCACCTCGGGCGGCGGCGTCAACACGGCGACCTTCTTCAGGCGGTCGATCAGGGCGCGGGTCGTCGGCAGGTAGAGGTCGTTCCAGTAGATCCGGTCGCTCTCATCGACCGAGAGTTCGATGTTCTCGGGCTTCGTCTGGCGGATCTCGTTGCGATCCTTCGGGAGCTGGACCGGGATCGAATTGCGGACGACCGGCACGGTGATCAGGAAGATGATCAGGAGCACCATCATCACGTCGACGAGCGGCGTCGTGTTGATGGCCGAGATCGCCTCGTCCTCGACCGCGTCGGCGGCGCCGACGGTGATCGCCATGGCGACTACGCCCTGGCAGGCGATTGCTGGGACGAGAGCAGCACCGCGTGCAGATCGGCTCCGAAGGTCCGCACGTCGTCGATGCAGCCCTTGTTGCGGCGGATCAGCCAGTTGTAGCCGAGCACGGCAGGTACCGCGACCGCGAGACCGATCGCCGTCATGATCAGCGCCTCACCGACCGGACCCGCCACCTTGTCGATCGACGCCTGGCCCGCGATGCCGATCGCCGTCAGCGCGTGGTAGACGCCCCAGACGGTTCCGAACAGTCCGACGAACGGAGCCGTCGAGCCCACGGTCGCAAGCAGCGCGAGTCCGTCCTGCAGACGGCCCGAAACATTGTCGATCGCGCGCTGGATCGACATGCTGATCCACGTGTTGAGATCGACGTTGCCGAGCAATCCTTCGTGCTTGGTCGTCGCTTCGAGCCCGGATTCGGCGATGAACCGGTACGGGCTCGATTTCTTGAGGCTCTCGGCACCCTTTTGAATCGTGGCCGCAGTCCAGAACTTCTTCGCCGCGGCGCGTGCCTGCCGTCCCATCCTGGACTGCTCGTAAACCTTGGTGACGATCACGTACCAGCTTCCCGCCGACATCAGCACGAGCACCAGCAGCGTCAGCCTCGCGACCAGGTCGCCGCCGTGCCACAGCGCCTGCAGTCCGTACGGGTTCTCGATCACCACCTCGTTCTTGCCCGGCGTCGCGGCCGGGGCCGCTGCTGGAGCGGCCGGTGCCGCCTCCGCCGGTGCCGCGCCGGGAGCCGCCGTCGCAGGGGTCGCTGGCTCGGCCGCGGGAGCGGCCGGGGTTGCCGGCGCCGCGGACGGGGTTTGGGCAAGCGCTGCGACAGGGACGAGTGCGCCGGGTAAGGCGATCGTCGCCACAGCCGCCGCGAGAGCCAGGCGGATCAGCTTCGACATGGTGTCTCCAGGCAAATGTTGATCATCGGACCTACGCCGCCCATGGGCATCCGGATCCCAGACACCAAGGTGGCTCCCGCCGGCAACCAGGGCAGGTGCTGGACGCCGACCGCGCGGCCTCGGCAGATGGTCGAGGGCGCGCGCCGGAAAACCGCGGGATTCTACACGAACCGGGAACAATGTCCATGAACGCGAGGTTCACCGTCGAACCTTCGTGACCGCACGCCGCAGGCGATGAATCCGGAACGCAAGGACCGCGCATCGAATCGACGATTGCCAACCAGCACATGCCCCACGACAGGAGATCCAGAATGAATCGCTACCAATCCAGGACGCCGCGCACCGCCATCGGGGTTGCCGCGATCGCCCTGACCGCCGTCACAATGGGAATCACCGTGCTGCTGCCGGCGCTTACCGAAGCGGCGCCCACGACGGGCATCGATCGCGCAACCGTCGCAACTGCGACTGCGGGCGCGACCGTCACTCAGTGTATCAACGGGATCGTCGCGGCGAGATCGTAGTTTTGTGCCGCACGGATCTTGTTCTCGAGCTGCAGGTAGCGGGCGGCCTTCTCGGCCGGAAGCGCGCGCATCAGGCGGGCATAGAGCCTGCGACGTGCGCGGATTTCTGTCTCGTCCGCGGTGAGCCCGGCTGCAGCGACCTGCTTCGCGTAGGCATTGGTCATCGGCTCGTCGCGCGACAGCATGCCGTTGAGCGTGACGGCGCGCTCCTGGTTCGCGAGGTTCAGCGCAGCCTGATAGGCGTCGTAGAGCGGCCAGAAGCGTTTCTCCTGTTTCGAAGTCAGCTTCAGCATCGACGCGATGTAGGCCTTCTTGTCGGCCTTCACCGCACTGCGCAACGCCTCCATGTCGACGGCGTCACTGGTACTCGCGGTCGACGCCACGGGTGCCGCCGACGCGGGCGCGTGCGTCGCGCTCGCGGGCGCAGAAGTCTGCGCGGATGCAGTGAGCGTGCCTCCGAGCAAAAGACCCGTCGCCATCATCCACGCCGCCGCACCGCGCTTGGTCGTTCCGATCATTGGAGCCTCCCTTATGGGTCCCGAGGGCGAGGCGCAGGTTTTAGCACACTTGCCCCGCGGACGCGACGGTGCGCGGTCCGTGCCACGCTACCCCGCTCGCGCGACCCAGACGAGGTACATCCCGGCAAAGGTGCGCGGGTGGTCGATCTCGAACGCATCCCAGTGGACGAGGTCGGTCATCGCCGGATCGCCGGGGAAGCGCGTTGCATAGGCGCGTCGTGCTTCGGAAGGCGCAGCGACAGCGGTTACGCGCAGTCCGGCTTTATCGAGGAGTTCCTGCACCTGCAGCCAGGTACAGCGATGCTCCTCGACGTGGAACAGGAGATCGCGACATTCGCTCGCTGCGTGGAAGTCGCGCAGCCGCGCGACCCTGCCGAGCGGCGAGGCGGAATCGTGCGCGATCAGGTCCTGGCGACAGCGCCGGATATCGGCGGCCGTCGGCCGATATCCGGCCTCGGCGATGAACGACCGCGCGGCGACGATGTCGCTTCGCGCCCGCTCGCTGTAAAGACCGATCAGCATCGCCCCGTCGGCACGCAGCAGCGACGCCAACACGGAAAGGCCCACTGCGGGATCGACCAGGTGATGCAGCACGCCGACCGAATAGATGACGTCGAAGACACGGCCGAGCTCAGCGAGGCGAAGGATATCGGCCTGCGCGTGCACGATATTGGTCACGCCCATCTCGCGCGCCATCCGCTCGGCGTAGGCGAGGCTCGCGAGGCTGAGATCGACGGCGAGCACCTCGGCGGCCGGATATTCGAGCGCCACTTCGATCGATTCCTGCCCGGTTCCGCAGCCCGCGACGAGGATCTCGGCGTGCGCATCGTCCGCGCGTAACCCGGCAGTCGCGCCCGCCTGCGGCCGTGCGATGCTGGCCCAGCGCGGATACGGATCTTCCTCATACTGGGCGCGCACCGCCGCCGATGCGGGATCGATCGGCGTCAACCGCGGCAGCGTTTCGCGCAATTCGCGTTCGCGTCTGGGATCGGCGACCTGCTGCAGGACGAGCAGGGCGACCGGCGCGGGCGACGGCATGTCCGGCAACCGCTCGGCGCCAATGATCGTGGCGAGCGGAGCGTACGCGCCGGCCGCCGCGAGCCACTCCGGCGGAATCGGCGTGCCGTCGCGAAGCCGCGCGTCGATCATGTCGCCGACCTGCGCGGCACGTGCGAGCTCGTCATCGCTAACGTCGAAGACGTAGCCGTTGAGGAAACACTGCCGCGCGAGCGCGCAGCGAAATGCGATCGACGCACCCGCGTCCATGCCCGCGTCGACACCAGCGTCAACGAATGCACCTTCGAGCAGCGCGCGCCGAACGGCAGTCAGCAGTCGCTCGAGCCCGATGTCGGCAACAGGTGCGCGCTCCATCAACTCGGTGAGCAGCGGCTCGCGGGCGAGTGCGGCGAGGCCGGCGTCGCCGAAGAGCTCCGCCAGTCCGGGCCGTCGCGGCCACGCGTTGCGCGCCACCTCGACACCCATTCGGATCGCCGGGCGCGTCATCAGCAGCCTGACGGTCCCGGCCGAAAGATCGACGGGTCTTGCCCACGGAACGGTCAGTGCGCGCAGTACAAGCTCGAAGAGGGCCGGCTCGGAGGCGATCGATCCCGCGGAACTTCCGAGCGATTCGTCGAATGTCGCGCCCTGGATCGCGAGCGCGAAAGCGCGCCCGAACTGTGGCGTCGCTTCGAGCGCGCGCGCACGCAGGTAGCAGTTCAGTGCTTCGTCATTACGACCCTGTTCGGCAAGCACGTTGCCGAGATTGAGCGCCGCCGGCGCGTAATGCGGGGCGAGACGCAACGCCTCCTTGAAGCTCGCGAACGCTTCCGCCGAACGGCCGAGTTCGTGCAGCGCGGTTCCAAGGTGGTTGTGCGCCTCAGCGTCGTCGGGGCGCAACCGGATTGCCCGTCGCAGTCGCGCAACCGCTGCGTCGATGCGTCCGAGGGCGAGAAGCGCGAGGCCCGCGTGCCTGTGGTACGCAGCGCGCATCGGCTCGGCTGCGCTTGCGCGATCGATGAGCTCGAGCGCGGCGATCGCACGCCCTTCCTCATGGGCGAGAAGGCCGAGCAGGTGAAGCGCGTCGGGATGGTTCGGGACCGCCGCGAGTACGCGCCGGTAATGCTCGTCTGCCTCGGGACGCCGCCCCGCCCGGTGAAGCTCGAGGCCGCGTTCGAGAAGCTGGCGGATGTCGGCTTCACCCACGGCGTGAATGTAGCATCGGACGCCGGCCGCACTCAGCGCGCCAGCGGATTCGGTGCATCCGCGTCACAGCGTTCGACGAGGCGGCGGTAGAGCTCGCGTATCTCGCGCCACTGCGCGTCGGTCAACGAGCCATTCCGCAGCGTTGTTGCGCGATCGCTGTCCAGGGCAGTGTCGTCGGCGCGGTAGTTGCGCATGCCAGGCTCGAGAAACGCGTCGACGTCGTGTGCGCGCGACGTCGTGTCGAGCGTCACGCCGAGGCGCGCTCCGATGCGCCGCAATGCCTGCCGCCAATCGTTGAGCAGCGCCGTGTAGCGGAGCCACGCGACATCGGCATCGACGCCGGCGGCGAACGTCTCGACGCGCTGCATGTACGCATGCCACAGCACGAAACCGGCTGCGAGCGGCATGTCCCCCTGTCCTTCGAACGATCGCGCGACTTCGAGCGGATGCCGTACCGCGACGAGATAGGCGGGACGGTAGCCGCTCGCGACGAGCGTGCGATGCCACAGCGGCGCCAGCATCGAAATTCGCGGATCCTTGATCAGGATGAGCCCCGCATCGCCGTACTCGCGAGCGAGAAGCTCGCGCGCCTGGCCGACGAATTCGTCGACAAGCGGGCCGTCGCGCGGCACGGCGACGTCGATCGTGTTCCAGTCTGCGCCGAGCTGGTGCATGAGGCGCACGTCGAGATCCGTGACCGCTTCGGCCTCCCAGAAGCCTTTCGGGTTGATCCCGAGGCGCGGCGCAATGACCCGCTCTGGCAGCGCTGCGCCGCAGAGGTTGAGCGCGCGCGCGGCCGCCGACGTGCCGCTGCGGTAGACGCCGAGGATCACGAGCGCGACCCTCGTGGCATGCACGGCACCCGCCGTACTCGCCGCGCTCGCCGGCCTGGCCACGGTCGACGCGATCGCCGTGGACGGAGACGCCGAGCGCGCGTGCCACTCGGAAGCGGCCGCGCGCAGAACGTCGACCGGGATGCGGCTTCCCCGCCCGGCGCGAAGCTCGCCGCGCAGGAGGAGCTCGCGATTCACCGGATGCTGCGGGCAGAAAATGTTCGCGACGGTTGAATCGTCCCGCAATGCCTCGGCGACGCGCGCCTCGGCGCCACCTTGAAGGGCGGCACCGCTGCTTCGATGCCTTGGAGTCGCCAGCGCGCCAGGTACGCCGGACGCCTGCTCGCGGAAGTAGAGGCGTTCCGCGACGGGAACCGGCTCGATGACGCGCGACGCACGAAGCGCGAACTCCCACGCGGGATCGTCGGTGTCGCGAAGACCACCGAGACCGAGGAAGAGATCGCGTTCGACGAACAGATTGCCAACGCTGTGGACGAGATCGCTGCGAAGGAGCGCGAAGCTCGCCGGCTCGTCGCCGCGGTGATCCCCGGATCGGGGCCCGGCATCGCCGGTGCCGGCCATTTCGCGAATGCTGCCGATCCTCGAGAACCCCCACAGCGGCTCGGCACGCGCGATCTCTGCCTTCATCCGTTCGATACGCATCGGCGCATAGCGGTCACCCGCCTCGATGAACGCGACCCAGGCGCCGCTCGCCCTCGCAGCTCCGCGGTTGGCCGCCAGTGCGAGCCCTCTGGCGTCGACGACGACGGGAGGAGCCTTGCCGCGCCAGACGGCGAGCGCGCGCTCGACGCCTGCCCACTCGCCTCCGGCGACGACGAGTTCGATGTCGGCGGCAGTCTGCACCGCAATCGATTCGAGAGAGCTTCCGATCGCGTCGATGCCGCCATCGGCAAGGAGCACCACGCTGACCCGCCGCGCGGACACGGGCGCCGTCCTGCGCGCGCGCTCACGCTCCAGATAGCGCTCGACGAGCGCCTGCTGGCGCGCGTCGGCACGCGGCCCGACGAGCTTCGCGAGCACGAGCCCGAGATTGTCGCGGATGACCGGATCGGTCCATCCGACGCGTTCGCTTGCGTCGATGACGAGGCCGAGGGCCTCGCGGTAATGCGCCCGCTCGAACTCGAGCATGCCGAGCATCTGCAGCCCCTCGACATCTTCCGGGTGCTCGGCAAGCGCCTGCCGGTAGAGCGCTTCCGCGCGCGAGAGCAGACCGGTGCGATGCGCGGTGAGCGCCTCGAGAAGAAGCGGGTGCGGCCCGCGGGGTGAAGCCTGCTGCCCGCGTTGCCCGCCGCTGCCTCGCGGCGGTGTTTCCATCGGGATCGGCGATGGGTCGGTGCCAATCCTCCCGTGGCAGTACTTGTAGCGCCTGCCGCTGCCACATGGGCAGGGGTCGTTACGGCCGATGTCCGCGACCATCTTCGGCCTGTCGCCGCTACGATACCCGCATCCCGACGGCGTCACGCTCGCAGCGTTCGACGAATCGCCGATACAGCGCGTCGATCGCCGCAGCCTCGGTCTCGCCGACGATGGCGGCAAGCGACCCGCCTTCCGCCCGCTGGCTGCGCATGTCGCGCTCGAGGAAGCGATCGATCTCGTCAGCGTGTTCGTGCGGGTCCAGGGGGAGATCGAGGCCTTGCGCGATCCGTGCCACGACGCGACGCCAGTCGTCGAGCAGTTCGTCATAGCGTACGTGAATGACGCGAGCTTCGGTTTCCGCGACGAAAGCCTCGACGCGCTCCATGTACCCGCGCCACAACGCGAGTCCGCGCGGAAGCGGCAGGCCGCCATACGAGCGGAGCGACCGCGCAAAGGAGCCGGCGACCTCGAGCGGATGGCGCAGCGAAACGACGTAGGCGGGTCGATATCCGCTCGCGATCAGCGCCCGGTGCCAAAGCGGCGCAAGCACGCAGACACGCGGGTCTTTGATCAGGATGAACCCGGCGTCGCCGAATTCGTCGGCGAGAACCTCTGCAGTCGTAGCGACGAACTCGTCGGTAATCGTTCCGTCGCGCGGAACCGCTACGTCTGGCGTGTCCCATTCGGCGCCGAGACGCTTCAGCAAGCGCGCATCGAGGTCGACGATCGCCTCGGACTCCCAGAAACCCTTGCGGTTGAAATCGAGCCGCGCCGCCATCAGGTTGCCGGGAAGCGTCGCGCCGCAGAGGTTGAGCACCCGAGTCAGCGCAGAGGTTCCGCTTCGATAGACGCCGAGTACGACGACCGCGGACAACGGGGTTGTTCGCTGCGACGATTTTTCCGCAACCCGGGCAGCCGTCTCGGACGCGCGAAGCGCAATGCGCCGGCGCCATTGTTCGGTCAGCGAGCGAAGGACCGCGATCGGAACGTGATCGCCTCGTTCGCTACGGAATTCGGCGTGGAGGAGGAGCGTGCGATTGGCCGGAAACTGCGGGGCAAATTCATTGGTCGCTGGCGCGTCGCCGGAAAGTGCTTCGGCGAGAATCTCGTCGCGCCGCCCCTCGATCAACTGCCGGGTCTGGGGTTCATGGCCGCGGGTGACTCGGCCGGCGTCGATGCCGCCCACGTGATAGAGGCGCCGCTCGACGACGACCGGCTCGGCGATCCGCGATGCGCGCACGCACAGGTCCCACCCTGGGTGATGGACGTCGCGGTAGCCACCCAGGGTCCGGAAGAGCGACCGTGCAATGAACAGGTTTCCGTTTGCGCCCGCGAGGTCGCGCTGGCCGATCACGAAGCTCGGCAGTTCACCGACCGGGGCATCCCAGACACGGGTATCGGTCTCCACCGGTCCCTGCGGGCCGATCTTCGCTTCGCCGGTCGCCCCGAGCACGGCGGGATCGGGCTCGACGTCGGCGCCCGGACCGCTCCCGCCGTATTCGACCTGCGCAAAACCCCAGGCAGAGTCACCGTCCCCCGCGACCTCCGCGACCATACGTCCGGCGAAATCAGCGGCGTACCGATCGCCGGCATCGAGAAACGCAAGAAAATCGCCGTGTGCGCGCGCCGCCCCGCGATTCGCATAGTGCGCGTAGTCGACGTCGGGTGTCGGCGCGGGCCCGGATGCGGTCGCGGACCCGAGTGTGGTCGCGGGCCCGGGTGTGGTCGCGGGCCCGGGTGTGGTCGCGGGTCCCGATAGCGGACCGGCACCGATGATCGAGATCTTGCCCGCCGCTCCGGCGCCCTGCGCCGCAATCTGCGCACGGCGAAGCGCGCCCGGGGTCGCGGCGGCGTCGTTCGGATCTCGCGTATCGCGCCCATCGTGCCCTTCGAGGACCACGATCAGTTCATCCACCCGAACGCGCTGGCGTGCGACCGATTCGATCGAGCGCTGGATGGAATCCACCGGGCCACGCGCAACGAGCACGACGCTTACCGTCGCCGGGCGCGCGGGCGCCGCCCTGCGCAATCGCTCCCGCTCGTAGTACCGCGCGACGAGTAACCCACGGCGCGCATTCGCTTCGGGCTCGAGGAGCTTCGCGAGCGCAAGACCCAGATTCTTGCGATGGAAGGCGACCGCCCATCCGGTCCGCTCGGCGGCGTCCCGGAACGGACCCAGCGCTTCTCCGTAGCGCAGGCGCTCGAACAGCACGGCGGACAACCCGTTCAGCGCGTCAACGTCGTCCGGGCGCTCTGCGATCGCCTGCCGATAGAGCGCCTCGGCCCGGCGGAGCGCCCCGGCCCGGTAGGCCGCGAGCGCTTCGGCGAGAACCGTGTTCGCGGGGCCGGTGAGACTGCCGTGACAATGCTTGAACCGCTTCCCGCTGCCGCAGGGACACGGCTGGTTTCGATCGATCATCGACGGGCGCTGAAAAAGTCACGGGGGGCCGAAGCCCCCCGCAACGACTGACTGACTGCCTTCGATTACTTGAACTTGTAGTTGACGCTCAGGTAGACGAAGCGGGCCAGCGGATCGTAGTACGAAGCATCGAAGCCGCTGGTGAAGGCACCCGAGACGTTCGACTGAGGTGGATTGGTGTCGAGGAGGTTCTTGACCCCGAGCGTGATCTTCGTATTCTTGAAGCCCGAATACGTCGTGTTGAGGTCCCACAGCGACATCGTTCCGACAGTACGCTGCAGGTAATTGCTGAAATCGACGCCCGCGTCGGTGTACGAATCCTGGAAGGTCTGCGCCAGCGTCGTCGACCACGGGCCCTTGTCCCAGGTCAGCGTCGCGTAGTGCTTCCAGCGCGGAACGACCCCGATGCTCGGTGTTCCATAGATGTTCGAAACGCCTCCGGTGAAGCTGCCGTCCGGGTTCGACGTGTCGTAGCGCAGGTAATACGTTCCGTTGATCTCGAACGTCAGGCGGCCCCAGCTCTGCTCGGGGGCGCGGTAGCGCAGATCGATGTCGAGGCCCTGGATGTGGACGCCGGCAAGGTTCAACTGGAACGAATCGATGGACTGGATCGGCCCCGGGAGACTGGGGAAATTGGGATCCACCGGACCGCGATTGACGAGGTTGCCGTACTTCGCGAGGTCGCCGAGCACGATCGCGGGGCCGATACCGTCGAGAATGAAGTCGGAGACGTTGATCTTGAAGTAGTCGACGCTGATCGATGCCCCCGGAGCCGGCTCGTACACGACGCCTGCCCCGATCTGCTCGGAGCGCTGCGGCTTCAGGTTTGGATTGCCGCCGAAAAGGACGCCGAACTGCGTCTTGCAGTCGATGCCGGTATTGCCGGTGACGGGGCAGCGAATCGGGTCTGACAAGCCAGTCTGCGAGACGCCGGTGATGGGGGGCTGATACAACTGGAACAGCGACGGCGCCACGAAGCCGTGGCCGTAGGAACCGCGGAACAGCAGCTCCTTGGTCGGCTGCCAGCGCAGGCTCACCTTCGGGTTCGTCGTGCCGCCGAAGTCGCTGTAGTGGTCGTAGCGGACTGCGGCATCGGCTTCGAGGGTCTTGACGATCGGGACGTTGATTTCCGCGAAGCCGTCGTATTGCTTGCGCGTCGCTGACACATCCGCGAAGCTGCCGCCGAAGCCCGACACGTACGCGCCCTGGATGATCGGCGGGAAGTTCTGGTCGAGCGTCTCCTTGCGGGCGCCGGCACCGACCGCGAGCGCGACCGAACCCGCCGGGAGCTTGAAGATCTCGCCGGAGGCCTTGACGTCCGCGCCGTAGCTCTTCGCCTTGTCGGTGACCGCGTCGATGTTGACGACGCTGGCGCGCTCCGCCGCAATCGTCGCCGGCGTGTTGGGGCCGAAGAAGTTGATCGTGCCGCTGTTCAGCAGCGGCTGCATGATCCGGTAATCGAAGTAACCGTCGTCGAGATGCTCGACCGTCTTGCCTTCGTTGTAGTACCCGGAACCTTCGACGTCCCAGTCTCCGATCGACCCCTTGAGCCCTGCGTAGACGCTCCCCTGATCGTTGGTGTCGGTCTTGGTCCGAAATCCGGTGTCGAACGGCCGGTAACGGACGTCGAGCGGCTCGCCGTCGACGCCGAACTGGGCGGCGATGTCGTGCGGGTAGTAGGGGCTATCCGGTTGAAGCGTGATCGCACCGGACTGGCTCTTTCCCGGTCCCCACGGAAAGACGCTCGAGACCGGCGAAGGCTGAATGGCGAGCTTGGTCTCGTCGTGCGCGTAGAGGCCGGTGACGTAGGCCTGCCAGTTGTCGCTCAACTGGAACGTTGCCTTCGCGAACGCGTTCGTCAGCTTGTCGTCCGGAACCATCTCGACGCCCGGGGTGCGCGACGGATCGTAGTAACAGCCGACGAGCCCGAAGTTCGGATCGTTGAAATACGTGTTGTGCCCGGTATTGCCGGGCCCGCAGAGCTTGCCGTTCAGGACCGGGCCGATGCCACCGGTCGTGATGTAGCCGGGATTGGTGTTGCTCGAAAGCGAGAACACGCCGAAGTTGCGGAAGCTGGAATTCGAGAAATCGCGGTCGCGCATGTCGAGCGGCTTCTGCTCGCGGTACGAAACCGTTCCAAAGAAGTTGTATTTGTCCTTGTCGAGGTTGCCGATCCCGAACGAACCGCTGCCCGAGTACTGGTCGCCGCCGCCGCTGCGTGTCGGCGTGCCGTATTGGCCGGTCACTTCGGCCCCGGTGTAGTCGTCGCGGGTGATGAAGTTGATGACCCCGGCGATCGCGTCGGAGCCGTAGATTGCGGACGCACCGTCCTTCAGGATTTCGACGCGCTCGATCGCGTCGAAAGGAATGCCTGCAAGGTTGACGCCCGCGACGCCCTGGATCTCACCCGGGAACCCCTCGATCCGGTGGCCGTTCAGCAGCACGAGCGTGAACTGGCCGCCGAGACCGCGCAGCGATGCCGTCTGCGCCGAGAACGTCGCCGCGCCGACGCTGTTCGCGAGGGTCGTCGAGTTCTGGCTGCTGTTCGCCGAGATCTTCTGCAGCAACTCGGGAACCGTCGTGGCGCCCGTCTGCTCGATCTCCTTGCGGGTGATCACCTGCACCGGCAGCGAGCCCTCGCCCTGCACGCGGCGGATGTTCGAGCCCGTGACCTCGATCTTGATCTCGGGCGTGCCCTGCTGGGCCGTCGTCGTCGTCGCGGGGGCCTGCTGGGCGTTGACCGCGGTCATCGCGAGCGCTCCACCCACCCCCGCCATCGCGGCGAGCGCCGTCGCGACCTTGCTGCGCTTGAAGTTCATCTGGAATCCCCCGAAGAAAAATGGTACTTAGACGGACAAAACCTTGGCCTTTCGGCACACACCGGCAAAGGTACCGCACCGGCATTCGCCGCAGCAATCAAACTCCCCGCCCGAGGTTCGCCGGAGCCGACTTTTGTTGCAATTTCGCCCATGACGGCAATTCGTTACGCAGAGCCGCGTGACCTCACCGCGATTGTGGCCATCTACAACGCATCGGTCTCCGGCCGGATGGCGACCGCCGACGTCGAGCCGGTCACCGTCGAGAGCCGGCGAGCGTGGTTCGAGGAATTTTCGCCCGAGCACCGGCCATTGTGGGTCGCCTCGGAAGCCGTCGGCGGGCTCCCCGTCGCGTGGCTGTCGCTGCACTCGTTCTACGGCCGGCCGGCGTACGCTGCGACGGTCGAAGTGAGCGTCTACTGCGCGCCGGATCACCGGCGCCAAGGGCTTTCCCGTGGCCTGCTGAGACACGCCGTGGTCGCCGCGCCGGCGCTCGGCATCGCGACGTTCCTCGCCTACGTATTCGGCCACAACGCGCCGAGCCTCGCGCTCTTCGAAACGGAGGGCTTCGTCCGCTGGGGCTTGCTGCCCGGCGTCGCGCGCCTCGACGACCAAGTGCGTGACCTCGTCATACTCGGGCGCGGCGTCGCGAGTCCAGCGCCCGAGATCGGTCGCATTACGATTCGGTCTGAATCGGACACGTTGTGGTAGACAAAGCGCCTGACGCCGGTTTCCCGTCCTTCTCGATCGACCGCGCCACCGAAGCGGACGTCGACGAACTGCACCGGATGGTGCGCGAACTCGCCGAATTCGAACATCTCGCCCACCTTTGCGTCTCGACTGCCGGCGATCTCGGACAAGCGCTATTCGGACCGAGGCCGGTTGCCGAAGCGCTGATCGGTCGTCTTAACGATAAATCTGAGGTTATTGCAGGTTTCGCCTTGTTTTTTCATACTTACTCGACATTCCTCGGCCGGCCGAGCCTGTGGCTGGAGGATGTCTTCGTACGCCCCACACACCGCGGCCGCGGCCTCGGGCGCCAATTTCTCACGGAGCTCGCCGTCATCGCGCGCGACCGGGGCTGCGGGCGCTTTGAGTGGGCGGTACTCGACTGGAACCAGCCGGCGATCCGCTTCTACGAGTCGCTCGGCGCGAGCGTGCTCCCCGACTGGCGGGTCGCGCGGCTCACTGGCGAGGCGCTGGCGAGGCTCGCCGGGCGGCCACCCGCGGCAACTCGGGTTCTTGGCGGCCCGTGTACGCGTTCCGGATGACTTCGACGAAATGGGCGCTGCATCGCAGCACGCGACGCGTCTCGAGATCATGGAGCGTAATGACCGCTGCGCCGATCTCGCGTGCCGATCTCGTTGACCTCCGGCGCGGCTCCTTACTACAATTACGATCGTAAGGCGATGAGCGACATGGAGCCAACCGCGACCCTGACAAGCAAGGGACAGACGACGATCCCGAAGGGCATTCGGGATCGCCTTGGCATGAAGCCAGGTGACCGGATGACGTTCACGCTGATGCCGAACGGCACGATGCTCGTGCGGGTCAAACGCAGGAGCATCGCGGAGCTCGCCGGCATCCTTCGCCGCAGAGGACGTAAACCCGTTGCCGTCGAGCAGATGACGCGCTGATGTTGGGCGTCGACACCAATGTGCTCGTTCGCTATCTGACTGGCGACGACGAGGCGCAATTTGCACGGGTGCGGCGCCTGATCGAACGTTCGACCGAAGGCGATGAGGCGCTGTTTGTCAGCCTGCTCGTCGTGCAGGAAACCGAGTGGGTGCTTCGCAGCCGTTATCGCCTGACCAAACCCCGGATCATCGAGACCTTCTCGGCTCTTCTCGACACCGTCGAGGTCGCATTCGAAGACGAGCCGGCACTCGAAGAAGCGCTCGTGGTCTGGCGCGACAATCACACCGACTTCTCCAATTGCCTGATCGGTACCCACAATCGTCGTGCCGGATGCCACGCGACGGCTACGATCGATGAGCGTGTGAGAATGGTCGATTCGTTTACGGATGTTGAATAGCCCGAGCTCGCCATGCCGCCTCTCGACTCCCTCCTCCCCTCCTTCGACATCAAAGCCGACTTCTGGTCGTTGCGCTTCGTCGACGAGACCTCGGAAGCGTTCTGCGTTCGCCGGAACGTCGCGCAACCGCTTGCCCGCGCGACCGATCGCGGCGCGATGGCGTCGGTGTACGTCGACGGCGGCTACGGGTACGCGGCGACCGCGGATACGTCGCCTTCTGGGTTGCGAGCCGCGCTCGAGCGCGCCGCCGCGTGGGCTCGGGCGAGTGCCACGCTTGCAATCACCGACTCGCGCACGCTGCCGCGCCCGGCGCCGCGCGGGAGCTACGCCTCGCCGTCGCTGGCGACCACGCTGCCCGACACGCGCGGCTGGTTCGATCTGCTACACGGCCTCTCGAAGGACGCCGGCTGCGATCCGCGGATTGTCGACTGGGAGGCGTCGGTCGACGTCGTCCACTCGACGCAACGCCTCGTGACGAGCACGGGCGGCGACATCGTCCAGCGCTTTCGCATGGTGATCCCTTCGGTCGGCGTCACCGCACACGCGGACGGGATCACCCAGCAGCGCTCGCTGAACGGTCAGCGCGGTATCTGCCAGCAGGGCGGAACGGAAATCCTCGAGCGCTTCGGCTACGCCGGGAGCGGACGCCGCGTCGCCGAGGAGGCATTGGAGCTCCTCGCTTCGCCGAACTGTCCGTCCGGCACGATGGACGTGCTGCTGATGCCCGACCAGATGATCCTGCAGATCCACGAGTCGATCGGACACCCGCTCGAGCTCGATCGGATTCTCGGCGACGAGCGCAATTTCGCCGGGACGAGCTTCGTGACGCCGGAGATGTTTGGCACCTATCGCTACGGCTCCGAGCTTCTCAACATCACCTTCGACCCCACGCGCCCTGAGGAGCTTGCGAGCTACGGCTTCGACGACGACGGCACACGCGCCGAACGCACGTACCTGATCCGCAAAGGCATTCTCGAGCGCCCGCTCGGCAGCGCGATCTCACAGGTCCGTGCGGGCCTTCCGGGTGTCGCCAACTCGCGCGCCGACAACTGGAACCGCCCGCCGATCGACCGCATGGCGAACCTCAACCTCGAGCCCGGGAACTCCGACATGAACGAGCTCGTCGCGTCGATCGACGACGGCGTGCTGATGGAGACCAACAGCTCGTGGTCGATCGACGACTCGCGCAACAAGTTCCAGTTCGGCTGCGAGCGCGGGCGCGTGATCAGCAACGGCAAGCTCGGTCACGTTGTCAAGAACCCGAATTACCGCGGCATCAGCGCGAACTTCTGGCGCAGCCTCGCGCTCGTCGGCAACGACGACACGCTGCGCGTGCTCGGCAGCCCCTACTGCGGCAAGGGTGAGCCGTCGCAGGTGATCCGCGTCGGGCACGCGTCGCCCGCGTGCGTATTCAAGGGCGTCGACGTGTTCGGAGGCGAAGGGTGATGGGCGACCGCAGTGGGAGCGATGGGGCGATGGAAGCTTGGTTCGGCAACCTCGCCGGCATTCTCGACGCGGCGCTCGCGCCCGGCGAGCGCCATGCGAGCTCATTCTCCGCCGAGGCGACCGATTTCGTGCGGATGAACCGCGGCAAGGTGCGCCAGCCCGGCCACGTCGAGCAGCGCTACCTCCGCGTCCGGCTGATCCGCGGCGCGCGCCACGCGAGCCATACGCTGTCGCTCTCCGGCAACCTCGTCGACGACCGGCAGGCGATCGGCGACGCGGTCAAGGGCTTGCGCGAGTCGCTCGCGCACGTCGAGGACGATCCGTATCTGCTGCTGCCGGACGTCGTGGCTTCGAGCCGCGCGGTGCGCGAGGGTGCGCTCCCTGCACCAGAGACAATGGTCGAAAGCCTTCTCGACGCCGCTGCCGGGAATGACCTCGTCGGCATCCTCGCAACCGGACCGGTCTATCGTGGCTTCTGCAGTTCGGAAGGACAGCGCAACTGGCACGCGAGCACGGCGTTCAACCTGCAATGGAGTCTCTACCACCGCGCCGACAAGGCAGTGAAATCGTCGTGGGCGGGTTTCGAGTGGAGCGACGCGGAACTTCGTGCACGGATGGCGGGTGCGATCGACAATCTCGCGCTGATCGCGCGCCCGGTGAAGACGCTCGCCCCCGGTACCTATCGCGCCTTCCTCACGCCGACGGCGATGCAGGAAGTCGCGGGTCTCCTCTGCTGGGGCGGCTTCTCGGGACGGGCGCTCGCCACCGAGCAGAGCCCGCTCGCGCGCATGAAGGGTGACGCGCGGCTCGATCAACGCGTCGGCTTTTCCGAGGATATCGAAGGCGGTGTTGCGCCGGCATTCCAGGGTGAGGGTTTCGCTCGTCCCCCGCGCGTGCCGCTGATCGATGCGGGCCGACTGGTCGGTGCGATGGTGTCGCCGCGCACGGCGCGCGAGTTCAAGCTCGACGAGAACGGCGCCAACGGAGCAGAATCGCCGGAAGCGCTCGCGATGCAACCGGGCGCGCTCGCGCAGAAAGATGCGCTCGATGCACTCGACACCGGGCTCGCGATCGGCAATCTGTGGTACCTCAATTATTCCGACCGCCCCGCCGGCCGGATGACCGGCATGACGCGCTTCGCGACGTTCTGGGTCGAGCACGGCAAGGTCGTCGCGCCGGTCGAAGTGATGCGCTTCGACGACACCGTCTATCGCATGCTCGGCAGCAACCTCGAGGCGCTCACCGCCGAGCGCGAGCTCATTCTCGACTCCGACACTTACGGCGGACGCAATCTCGCCAGCGTTTCGCTCCCGGGTGCGCTCTTGTCCGCGATGCAGTTCACGCTGTAAGCTTTCGGCAAGCGCGTCCGCCGCATCGCAAGCCGTGACGGCGCGACGCCGCTCTCCGCGGAGACTTCCGTGCCATCGAATCGCGTAGGCGTGCTCGTCGTGACCGGCTTTCACGAACGGCTGCAGATGGCGGGCATGGTGGCCTCGGTCGCGGCGGTGAGCGGAAGCGACGTCACCGTGTTCCTGTCGATGAATGCGCTGCAGTACTTCGTCCGCGACGGCGATCGCGCACCGCCAGCCGAAGGAAGCTTCGGCGCGACGATGGCGAGCACCAACGTTCCGCCGTTCCGGCAGCTCTTCGAGCAGGCGGTGAGCCTCGGCGGCGCGAAGGTGCATCCGTGCTCGATGGCGATGGACGTGCTGCGTCTGGAGCCCGGGGATCTCGTGGACTGGCTCGCCGAGCCGCTCGGACTCACCCGCTTTCTCGCCGACGCCCTGGAAGGGACGCTCGTGACGTTCTGAATCGGGGCCGCACCGTCCAACCACGAATTCCCTGATCCAGCGCAAGGATTTCACCATGCCGGAACATAAGATCATCGACGCCCGCGGCAGTTTCTGCCCAGGTCCGCTGATGGAGCTGATCGGCTGGATCAAGCTCGCCAACGTCGGCGACGAGCTCGAGGTGCTCTCGACCGACAAAGGGTCGGCGAGCGACATACCCGAATGGGTGAAAAAGGTCGGACACGAGTTCCTCGGCTCCCGCGAAGAGGCGGGTGTGTGGCACATCGCCGTCCGCAAGACCAAATAAGGAGGCCCGGATGAAGATCGTGATCGTGGGTGGGGGCATGGGCGGGACGATCCTCGCGAACAACCTCGCGAGGAGGCTCGCGCCCGAGCTCAAGTCGGGCAAGACCCGGCTGACGCTCCTGTCGGCGTCGGAGCGCCACATGTATCAGCCGGGGCTCCTCTACCTCGCGTTCGGGCGGATGACGCGCGATGAGCTCTACCGCGAGGAGGCGAGCCTGCTCGAGCCGGGCATCAACTTCGTCGTCGACCCGGTCGAGGAATTCCAGCTCGACAGCAACCGGGTGAAGACGAAGAGCGGCAGCGCGCACGACTACGACATCCTCGCGATCGCGACCGGCTCGCGGCCGGTGCGCGAGCTCGTCCCCGGTCTCGCCGAGAACAGCGAAACGTTCTACACCGAAGAGACCGCGCTCCACATGATGACCCGCCTGCAGGCGTTCCAGGGCGGCCGCGTCGTCATCGCGATCGGTGTGCCGCACAAATGCCCGATGGCCCCGCTCGAGATCACGTTCATGCTGTACGACTATTTCAAGGATCGCGGGATCGCCGACAAGGTGAAGCTCCACTACACCTACCCGATCGGGCGCATCCATTCGCTCGAGAATGTCGCCAAGTGGGCGCTTCCCGAATTCGAGCGGCTCGGGATCACCAGCGAGACGCTATTCAACATGAAGGAAGTCGACGGCAAGGCCGGCGTCGTGAAAAGCGAAGAAGGCAGCGAGACGCCCTACGACCTGCTGATCTCGATTCCCGC
>JAICXH010000021.1 GCA_025981645.1 Burkholderiales bacterium | reverse complement strand
GCGTCGTAGGGCATCGCGCTCGGCGTGATCAGGAATCCTTGCTTCGTACGTGCGCTGACGTTGCCGGCGGTGCCGCGGTTGATGCCGAGCGCGTTCATCTTCCGGGCGGTCACCACGATCGCGGCGCGAAGCCGCGGTTGCATTTGTTGCGCGGAGCGCGTGCGCTCCATCGATTGCGTGCGTCTTCCGGTTCGCGCGGGCATCCGTCAGCTTCCCCGCCTGCGTGCGCGCTCGGGATGCATCGTCGCGAGCTCGTGCGCATTGCGCGCGATGCCGCGCTCGGTGATGTACCCGGTGACGAGCCTGGCCGGGGTCACGTCGAACGCGTAATTGACCGCGCGCGTCCGCGCCGGCGCGATCTCGGCCGATACGGTGTCGGCGCTGCCTTCACGTCCGGCGATTGCACGTCCGCTCACGCGCAGCACCTCGTCGGCCGATCTCGACTCGATTGGAATCGAGTCTCCCGACGCAAGGGTCCAGTCGATCGTCGGCGACGGCAGCGCCACGTAGAATGGCACGCCGTTGTCCTTCGCGGCGAGCGCCTTCTCGTAGGTGCCGATCTTGTTGCAGACGTCGCCGTTCGCGGCGACCCGGTCCGCGCCGACCAGCACCGCGTTGACCTCGCCTCGGCGCATCAGGAGCCCGCTCGCGCTGTCGACGAAGAGCGTATGCGCGATGCCGCGTTGCGCGAGCTCCCAGGCGGTCAGGCTCGCACCCTGCATTCGCGGCCGCGTCTCACTCACCCACACGTGGATCGGCAGCCCTTCCGCCTTCGCGAGGAAGAGCGGTGCGGTGGCGGTGCCGAAGCCGCAGGTCGCGAGCGCCCCGGCATTGCAATGGGTCATCGCGTTGAATACACGCAGGCGCCCGGCGCCAAGCTCGCGCAGGAGTGCGAGTCCGTGGACGCCGATCGCACGGTTGATCGCGATGTCCTCGGCGACGATCGCGTCGGCCTCGCGCCACGCCGCATCGGCGCGCGCGGCGACGGGGAGCGCTCGCACCGCGGCGCGCACGCGGTCGAGCGCCCAGCGCAGGTTGACCGCGGTCGGGCGCGTCCGGTCGAGCGTCGCATGGGCCCCCTCGAGCGCCGTGTCGCCGGCGTCGCGGTCGAGCGCCATCGCGAGCCCGTAGGCGCCGACGGCGCCGATCAAGGGTGCGCCGCGGATCGTCATGTCGCGGATCGCGGCCGCGGCTGCGGCAGCGTCGGCGATCGTCACGCTGACCAGCGCGTGCGGAAGCTGCCGCTGATCGATCACCTCGATCGTGCGCTGGCCGGGCTGCCTGATGAGCGAGCAGTACATCACCACTCACGGCTTCAACGATACGCGCAGCGCGCGGCATGCGGTACGCAACTCGCGGTCGAGCGACGCGAGCGGCAGGCGCAGGCGCTGTGCGAGTTCAAGGTAGGATGCATCGCACAATGTCAGTCCGAAGCGCTCGGAAAGCGTCAGCGTACTTCCCCAGGCGTGTCGATCGGTTTCGGTGTCCACGACAATGGGGAAGGCGCGCAGGTTCGCGAGCGACGCATCGCGGAACGCGACCGTGATGCGCTTGCGCCTCAACGCAGACTGGAATCCATTCGCAATCTCGAGCCTCCAGAGCGAGGGCACGATCGCGCCGGCCGTCGCAACGTGATCCAGCACGTTGTCGGTTTCGTCGCTCCGTTCGTCTTCGAAGAACCAGGCGAGCGTGACGGAACTGTCGATGACGACGCTCACTGCCGGCCTTCGTTGACCAGGTCCTTGATCTTGAGGCCGCCTAGCTTCACCCCGACGCGACGCGCCAGGATGTCCGCTGCGGCGCGGGCGGCTCGATCGTGGTCGACGCCAGACACCCCGGGAACGAGCCGGGCGACCACCCTGCCTCGCCGTGTGATGATGACTTCTTCGCCGCTTTCGACCCAATCGAGCAGGGTCCCGAACTTATTCTTGGCCTCGAAGGCTCCGACTTCGCGCATAGTGAACCTCCAACAGGCTAGATTACAGGCCGGATTATACTCCACGGATCTCGGGTGAGCGATGTAATTTTTCGGGGAACGCGATAGCCGACACGCTCGTCTTTCCGGGCTTCAAGGCACACGGCATCGGCACGCCGGGAACCGAGATCCGCTGCGTCGTCGGCGGCAATGGCCCGCCACTGTTGATGCTGCACGGCTACCCGCAGACACACGCAATGTGGCTCCGGGTGGCGCCTGTCTTCGCGCATGACTACGCGGTGGTCTGCCCGGACTGTCGCGGGTACGGCGACTCAGGAAAGCCCGAATCCGACGCGCCCGAACCTGCGCCGCAACCTCGTCTGCCGGGGCTCGAGCTTCGGGCATTTCGATCCGCGCGCTGCGACGCGTGTTCGATCGTGATTGCGCAAATATTCCCAGCTACATCCAGGTCGAGCAGCGTATTCTCGTCGAGATCGCGTGTTTCGATGACCGCAGCTTCGCGAAACTCGATCAACAGAGTGTCCGTGGCAGCGAAATACCGGATTTTCATGGCACGAATCGTCGGTCGGGAAACGCATTGCGAACTGGTTAACCGTCAGCCAGCAGTATGACGCGCAGATATCGCCCCTCCATTTCTGGATCCGATGCACATGGTCGTTCGCGGGACGCCATCACGCCGCCCGGCAGAGCAATGCGTTGAAGGGTCGGCTGAACGCTAGCTCAGGCATCGGCCGGATCGAGGAAAATGCAACAAACTGGCGTCGTTTCAATCGGTTAGCGGAGCGTTTGGCTGTTGGCATCCGGCAGACGCCACTCAACGACCCGCATCACGAGTGGCCTTTCATCGTTTCGTGCTTGTGTCCAGGCGGACGCGCCCTCATAATGCTTGCATGGGCTGGTCACTGCGTAGCGGGGGCCGGCTCTTTTCATTTGGGCAGCACGACCAAGCCGTAACCATCTACACGGCCGTTCGGGCTCCGACGGAATTTCTCCTCGATTACTCGATAATCCTCCTTCACGGGCTTCCCCAAGATCTTGCGCCCGATGGGCGTCAGCACGAGGTCCGCGAGTTGGAGGGCAGCAATATTTGCCGACTTGCTGCGCAGATTAAGCCCAGCAATCCTGTGCTCAATCGTACTTGCCCGAATGTAGCGGGTACCCTGCACTTTCAGGTTCAGCCATGCGATCTCCAGTTGGCGGTCAAGCGTGGGGTCGCGTTTCTCCGCGACAATCACGCCGCCACCCTCCCGTTCACCGATTTCCATGCAGAAGCGCTCGACCAGTACGTCAAGACTCAGCATGTAAGGATCAAGGGCCGCTACGCCGTACCGTGCCAGATGGTCCTCCTTACGGATTGCGCAGGCAACGACCTGAAATCGCAGTCCGCGTAGCAAGGAATTGAGCTCGCGATAAAACCGCTCCCGAAACACCCGCTCTTTCAGCCGTTCGAACCCGTTGCGATTGCGCGTGATGTTTGCGGTGTGCAGAACCAGATCGTCGCGGTCAAACAGGTTCCGCTTGAACGCGCGGACGGCGTCTTCCATCGGGTTCGCGGCGTAGGCCTGATCCACGATGATGCCGCCAAGTACGAACAGCGGATACGAGCCGTCGATCACCGACAGGTTGTGGTCGCCGGATTCGTCGAGGAACAGAACTTGCACGCTACTGCTCCAACGTTTTCGCCGTCCACCGCCGAATTCGACCGTCGGATTGGATCTGTTCGCGGAGCGGGGATCGAACCGCCCGCTCGATCCATTCGTCGCGGATAGCTGCACGATCGGCACGCTTTCGCATCGCGAGGAAGTATGCCGTAGCCTTCACCAGCACAATATACCAACACCGTTGAGTCTGTACCCCGGCATTGCGACGCGGCCGCCGGCAACTGATGTAGTCTGTCGGGGAACGCGATGGCCGACATCCCCCTCTTTCCCGGCTTCACCACGCACCGCATCGGCACGTCGGGGACCGAGATCCGCTGCGTCACCGGCGGCAACGGCCCGCCGCTCCTGATGCTGCACGGCTACCCGCAGACGCACGCGATGTGGCACCGCGTGGCGCCGGTCCTCGCGCACGACCACACGGTGGTCTGCCCGGACCTTCGCGGCTACGGCGACTCCGGGAAGCCCGAATCGGATGCGACGCACGCCGCCTACTCGAAGCGTGCGATGGCGGCCGACATGGTCGAGCTGATGCGCGATCTCGGCTTCACGCGCTTTCGCCTCGTCGGGCACGACCGCGGCGCGCGGGTGTCGCACCGGCTCTGCCTTGACCACCCGGATGCGGTGTCGCGGGTCGCTCTTCTCGACATCTCGCCGACGCGCACGATGTACCTTCGCACCGACCTCGCGTTCGCCACCGCGTACTACCACTGGTTCTTCCTGATCCAGCCGTTCGATCTGCCCGAGCGGCTGATCGGTGCCGATCCGGCCTACTATCTGCGCCGCAAGCTTGGCGGCTGGGGCACCGGGCTGCAGCATTTCGACCCGCGCGCGCTCGCCGAGTACGAGCGCTGCTTCGCCGATCCCGCGACGATCCATGCTACTTGCGAGGATTACCGCGCGTCGGCGTCGATCGATCTCGAGCACGACGCGTCGAACGACGTGAACAGGATCCGCTGCCCGCTCCTCGTGCTGTGGGGCGAGCGCGGTGTCGTCAATCGGCTGTGCAAGCCACTCGACGACTGGCGCGCGGTCGCCGACGACGTGCGTGGCCGCGCGCTTCCTGCCGGGCACTACCTCGCCGAGGAAGTGCCCGACGAGACGCTCGCCGAGCTGAGAGCGTTCTTCTAGAAGGGTCAGGTCTTGCCTTCTGCCTCAGCCGAGGCAATACCTGACCCGTTGCCGGTTCTACTTCACCTTCGCAATGATCTCCGCCATCTCGGTGCTCGAGAACGCGCGCATCGTCTCGGTACGCACGTTGCCCGCAGCGCCGATGGTGAGGCAGACTGCCGTCATCGTTTCGTCGTTCGGGGCATCGAATGTGGCGACGAGGTCGTGGCGCCCGATCGTCCAGTGGATGCCGGTCATCGTGACGCCGTGCTTCTTCGCCGCGGCCTTGACGGCCTCGGCGCGCTTCGTCGTGTCCTTGAAGGTGTGAATTCCCTGCTCGGTGAAGTTCCCGAGCACGATGTACGCGGCCATTCGGAATCCTCCTTGCGGGTGTAGGGTCGATCAGAATAACGCGTTCGGCACGTGGCGGGTGCAGGACGCGGCAGCCCAGTCTTTCCATGACTGGCATAGAGCTTGCGTTACACCCCAGGGGATGCACTGCACAACTTGTCGGCGCGATCGGATCAATGGCGCCGCAGTGCCCTATGGTGCGCGAGGTCAACTCGATCAGGCTGGACCAGGTGAAGCAAGGATAGGCGGCAATGCTGCGAGATGGATCCGCAAAGGGGTCATCAACCACCGACCGACGCGCCGACGTCGCGCACGGGGCGATCGACGTTGGGATGTTCGCCACTCTGTTCGAGGAGCACCCGCTCCCGCTGTGGATCTACGATCGCGCGACGCTACGCTTCCTGACGGTCAACGGCGCCGCATGTCGCAGCTACGGATATTCTCGTGAGGAGTTTCTCCGGCTCTCGATCGTCGACATTCGACCCAGGAAGGATATCGGCAAGCTGAGAGCCACGATCAAGAGCATGGGGGCCGGCGGTCCCCGTAGCGGGGTCTGGCGCCACTGCAGGAAGGATGGAACGACCATCTGGGTGGAAGTCTTTTCCCATCCGATCAACGTGCGCGGCCGTCCCGCCCTGTTCGTCTGCCCGATGGACATCACCGAGCGCGTGCAGGCGGAGGAGGCGCAGCGACAGCTCACCGACCGGCTGCAGGAACGCGAGCGAAGCCTGCACTACGCGCAGACAATGGCGAGACTCGCACATGTCGTGACATGCTCCGACGGCTCGTTCGAAAGCTGGTCCGACACTCTGCCCAGCCTGCTCGGGCTCACGGAGCGGTCCATGCCGAAAAGCGCACGAGCCTGGATGCAGCGGATCGTCGCCGACGACCGGAGGGTGTTTCGAGCGCTGGTCATCCAGGCCGCACGCACCGGCAAGCGTATGGACGCGGAGTACCGCATGCTGCGGGGCGACGGAACGTGGATCCATCTGCGGCATGCGGTCGAACCCGTGGCGTCCCGCCGCGGCGCCCGCCGGCGCTGGTTCAGCACGCTGCAGGATGTGACCGAGCGCAAGTCGGCGGAACTCAGCATCAGACGGCTCAACCGCGTTTACGCGGTGCTGAGCGGCATCAACGCGCTGATCGTGCGCGTACGCGACCGTCCGACGCTGTATCAGGAAAGCTGCCGCATCGCGATCGAGGTGGGCGGTCTGCAACTGGCGTGGTTCGGCGTCGTCGACGCTTCGGTGCGGCGCATCGACGTCGTCGCATCCGCCGGAGCCGACCAGGGGTTCCTGGAGCGGCTTCCGCGCGATCTCGGCGAGTCCGGCAAGAGGCGTGCAAGCCTGCCCGCAGAGGTGCTCAAGGATGGCCGTGCGATCGTCGTGGACGATCTGCTCGATGATGCGCGCGTTGTGCTTGCGGACGAGGCGCGGGCGCGTGGACTGCGGTCGGCGGCACTGTTGCCGATACGAGACGCGCACGAGGTAATCGGCGTATTCGCGCTGTACTCGTCCGAAGTGGCCTTCTTCGATGCGACCGAGATGCGTTTGCTCGACGAGTTGGCGAACGACATCGGCTTCACGATCGGGCACATCACCCGTGACGAGCGTCTCCAGTATCTCGCACGTTACGACCCGCTCACGGGACTGTGGAATCGCGACGCCTTCCGCGACCGAATCGACCAATACGTCCGGCTCACGCCGCGCGACCAAGCGATGGCGGCGGTCGTGGTGTTCGACATCGTGCGCTTCCACACCATCAACAACACCCTCGGCCAGGAGGGCGGCGATGATCTGCTGCGACAGATCGCGGCCCGTTATCGCACGTTGACCGACGATACCGGTACGGCCTGCCGTTTGGTCGGGGATCAATTCGGGATCCTGCTCCTGAACGTCAGCACCGAGGACGACGTCGTCAAGGCGATCGAGCAGTACAACGCGCACATCTTCGACGCGCCGTTCAGCCTGTTCGGCGCCGAGGTTCGGGTCGCGGCGAAATTCGGGATTGCAATCTATCCAGCCGATGCGGTTGACGCCGACTCGCTGCTCAAGGATGCGGAATCCGCGCTGTATCGCGCCAAAACCGGGCTCGATCGATTCCTCTTCTACACGCAGAAGATGACCGATCGCGTCACCGAGCGGCTGGTGCTGGAGAACAAGCTGCGTCGCGCGCTCGAGCGCGACGAGTTGATCCTGCACTATCAGCTGAAGGTGGATGTCGATACACGCGCGATCACCGGCGTCGAGGCATTGCTGCGCTGGAACGATCCGGACACGGGTTTGGTGCCGCCGCAGGAATTCATTCCGACGCTGGAGGAGACCGGGTTGATCCTGGAAGCCGGAGCGTGGGCGCTCCGCCAGGCACGCGCCGATCATCGTCGCTGGCGGCGCCTCAAGCTGCCGGCTCCGAACATTGCCGTCAATGTCTCGGCGGTTCAGTTGCGCAGCGCACGGTTCATGGAAACCCTCCGGGAGGTCGTCGCTGGCCACGGACATGCGGCGGCGGTCAGCATCGAGATCACCGAAAGCATGCTCATGGACAGCGTCGACGAGACGATGGCGAGGCTGGCGGACATACGCCGCTGGGGCGTGCAAATCGCGATCGACGATTTTGGCACCGGCTATTCGTCGCTGGCGTATCTCGCGCGCGTGCCGGCTCACGCACTGAAGATCGACCGCTCGTTCATCGCCGCGCTCTCCACCGATCCCGATACCATGACGCTGGTCTCGACGATCGTTTCGCTCGCGCACGCGCTGCGTCTGAAAGTCGTGGCTGAGGGCGTGGAAACCGAGGAGCAGGCGCGCATTCTGCGCTTGCTGAAGTGCGACGAGATGCAAGGCTTCCTGATCAGTCGACCGCTTCCCGAAGAGGAATTGCGCCCGCTCCTCGCCGCGTAACGCGCGGTCCCGCGCCGATCGGCAAACGGCTCGCGTCAGGTTCGCGCGGCGCGCCGCCGCGAGGGCGTCCCATTCGCCGTGCGTCGCCGCTGGCGGTACTACGCGGCTCAAGGTCTCGCTGATCCGCAAACGTCAATGACTGGAATTGGAGTTGACTCAGTTTCGCGGACGCTTCAACCCTGTCGATACTCGGCGAGTCCAGCATTGCCCCTTATGTACTGGGCGGAAACCACGATGCTGCAAGCACGCTGACACGATCGCTTCCATCGACAAGGAACCTTCGACCGTGCGCGGACCTCGGGGAAAGCGGTGCAAGCATACGGTAGAATGAGGACTCGCTCCTGCACGCGGACGCATTCTGTGCAGTGGGTATGTGCAAGTCAGCCGTTGTAAGTGGCTGATTTCACGACGGCCAAGTAGCTCAGTTGGTAGAGCAGAGGACTGAAAATCCTTGTGTCGGTGGTTCAATTCCGCCCTTGGCCACCAACCCTTTCATGCCGCGCATCGCTTTCGTCGCGGCAGGCACCCAGAAAGGCGGCACGACCGCACTCGCGACCTATCTCCTCGAGCATCCGGAGATCGCGCTCTCGACGGTGAAGGAGCCGCATTTCTTCGACACCGACGAGCACTTCGGCGGCGAGGCGGTCGACTATGCGCCCTACCACGCGCTGTACGCGCCGCGGCCCGGGCAGCATCTGCTCGGCGACCGCACGCCGATCTACATGTACTGGATGGAGGCACCGCGACGCATCGCCGCGTACAACCCGGCGATGAAATGGGTCCTCCTGCTGCGCGACCCGGTCGCGCGCGCCTATTCGCAGTGGAACATGGAGGTCAAGCAGGGGCGCGAGACGCTTCCGTTCGACGAAGCGGTGCGCATCGAGCGCGCGCGCTGCGCGGCGGCGGGCCCGCTGCAGCACCGACGCTGGTCGTACGTCGATCGCGGCCGCTACAGCGTCCAGTTGCGCCGGATCGCCGAGCACTTTCCTCCGTCGCAGGTGCTCGTGCTGAAGAGCGAGGCCTTCCACGCCGAGCCGGCATCCGCGCTCGTGAAGATCGCGTCGTTCCTCGGTGTCGGTCCGTTTCCGCGCACCGCCAAGCGCGACGTGTTCGTGCTCCCGTACGACGCGCCGATCACCGAGGCCGCGCGAAAGTTCGTCCACGCCGAGCTCGCCGCGGACATCGGCGAGGTCGAGCGGATGCTGGGCTGGGACTGCTCGGACTGGCGATCGTGAGCCCATCGGGTGGAGGCGGCGCGGCGCCAAGCAAACCGCTGCACGCGGGCGTTGTCAAACGATGCAACGGGCGTGAGCGCCTGTATGCGCCTAAAATGCGATGCTTCGGCCGCTCGACGGTCGCATCGGAAGGTCGGGTTTCATGAGCGAGCGCAAGGCAGCAGAGCAGGCAGCAGGTGGTGGTGCCACCGCCGGAAGCCAGCACGAGCACGGACATCGCGAGCAGCCGCACAGGGATCACTTTCTGCAACTGATGTTCTTCCGTGCGAGCCGCGAATCCGGTGAGCTGCACGAGTCGCAGCCGGTTCACGCGACCGGTGGCTTCGTCCCGCTGCGACAGGCGCGGGCGCGGCCGGGCGAGCGCTTCAGCCTGCCGCGTCCGAGCGCGACGGCGTCGGTCACGCCGGAATCGCCGGCGCTCGACGTGATGACCGACCTGCGTCGCGTCGGCGCAGCGACGATCGATTCGCGTGCGACGATCGGCGAGGCCAATACGGCGATGATCGAGCGCGGAGTGCGCGCGCTGTTCGTCGTCGAAGATGCGCAGAAGCTCGCTGGCATCGTCACCTTCACCGACATCCAGGGCGAAAAGCCGATGCAGATCGCGCTCGCGCGTGCGATGCGCCGCGATGAGCTCACGGTGCGCGAGCTCATGACCCGCGCCGACCGTCTCGAGGTCCTCGACCTGCGCGAGGTCCAGCAGGCGCGCGTGGGCGACATCGTCGCAACCCTGCGGGCCGCCGGACGCCAGCATGCGCTGGTCGCCGAGGTGACTGGAATGTCGTCGGAATCGGGCGAGCACACGGTGCGCGGAATGTTCTCGCTTACCCAGATCGCGAGGCAGCTCGGCATTCCGCCGCAGCCGGCCCACGACATCGCGAAGACGTTCGCCGAAATCGAGGCGGCGATCGCGTACTGATCGAGCCGCGGGAGCGGCGACCGCTCAGAACGTCTCGTGAATCCCGGCGGTCACCCCGCCGGGAAGGATCGAGACGAAGAACGGCGTTTCGCGCTTCGTCGCGAGGATGCCGAAGCCGGTGCCGAGCGCAAACCCCGCGAGAACGTCGGTCTGCCAGTGGGCCTGGACCTTCATCCTCGCGATCGCGTCATACACGGGGAGCGCCTCGAGCGCCCACACCCACGGGTGCTCCGCGTGCTCGTTCGCGATGATCGGCGTCACGAAGGCCGCTTGCAGCGTCACCTCGCCGCTCGGGAAGCTCTGGCAGCAGCGGCCCTTGAACCACGCGTTCGGGTCGTTGCTCTGGCCGGGGCGCTCGCGCGAGAACGCATACTTCGCCGCCTGCGCGACGAGCGCGCTTCCGACCGAGGCGTCGATCGTCTGCCACAGCGTCCGCCCGAGCGGGTCGTTTGCGCCGAGCGCCAAGGCCCCACCCGCCTCGACGGCGATGACGCCGTACTCGAGCGCGAACTGGTAGTGCCGGGCCCAGATAAGTGAGTCGTTACCATCGCGCAATGTGCACCGCGGCTCCCCTCCGAAGCGCGCTCGGCTGCATCGTCGCCGGGCTCGTCGCCGCCGGCCTCGCCGCGCTGGCCGACGCGGCGCTGGCGCAAGCCGCGCCCAACGCGCACCCGCGTCCGACCACGCCGATCGAGCATTTGATCGTCGTCGTCGGCGAGAACCTGAGCTTCGATAATCTCTTCGCGACCTGGGAGCCCCCCGCGGGCCAGACGGTCGCCAACCTGCTCTCGCGCGGCATCGTCGCGAAAGACGGTGCACCGGGTCCGCATTACGCGCTTGGGGCGCAGAAGATCGGCGCAGCGAGCGCGCATTACGAAGTGACTCCGGCGATCGCCGGCGCCTACAGGACGCTGCCTCGGCCTGGAACGACCTACGCGCGCGGCCTGCCGCGCAACCAGCCCGACATGCGCTTTCCCGACGACCTGCCTAACGGTCCGTACCGGATCACGCGCTACGTTCCGTACACGGCACCGGTCGGCGATCCGGTGCACCGCTTCTTCCAGATGTGGCAGCAGTTCGACGGCGGCAGGCGCGACCTCTTCACCTGGGTCGCGATGACTTCGGGCTACGGCGCGATCGAGCGCGGCAATCCGGCCGCGGGCACCGGCCAGGGCGGCGTCGCCATGGGCTACTACGACATGGCGAACGGCGACGCGCCATATTTCGCGAAGCTCGCGCGGAACTACGCGCTCGCCGACAACGATCATCAGCCGATCATGGGCGGAACCGGCGCCAACTACTTCGCGCTCGCGACCGGCGACGTCGCGGTGTTCCTCGACGACGGCAAGCTCGCCCGCCCGCCCGACAACCGGATCGAGAATCCGGAGCCCGTCGCGGGCACGGCGAACTGGTACACGCAGCCGGGGCGCGCCGGGTCCTACACCGGTTGCGCCGACCGGTCGCAGCCGGGCGTGGGGGCGATCCGCGATTACCTCGACAAGCTGCCGTACAAGGCGTGGCGCGACGGCAACTGCGCGCCCGGTGCGTACTACCTCGTCAACAACTATCCCCCGGCCTATACGTTCGACGGCACGCTGCGCTGGAAGACGCTGCACAGCCCCGTACTGCCGCCGCAGACGATGCCGAACGTCGGCACCCAGCTCGCGGCGGCGGGCGTGCCGTGGAAGTGGTACAGCGGCGGGCGCGTCGGCAGTGGCATCGACAGGGCGCGCTATTGCCCGATCTGCGATCCGCTGGCGCGGTTTACGTCGGTCATGACGACCGGGCTTCGCGCGAACCTCGTCGGGCTCGACGCGTTCGATCGGGACCTCGCCGATGCCGCGACGTTTCCGGCGGTGTCGTTCGTGGTACCTCCGAACGCGGAATCGGGCCATCCGGCGTACTCGACCGTGGCCGAGTTCGAGGCGTTCGTCCGGGACGTCGTGACGAAGGTCGAGGCGCATCCCGCGCTGTGGAAGTCGACGGCGATCCTCGTCACGACCGACGAGAGCGGCGGCAACTGGGACAGCGGCACCATCCAGACCCTCGACTTCTTCGGCGACGGCACGCGCATTCCGCTGATCGCGGTGTCACCGTGGGCGAAAAAGGGCCACGTCGATCACACCTACTACGATCACGTGTCGATCCTGAAATTCATCGAGCGCAACTGGAGCGTGCCGCGGCTGTCGGCCCGCAGCCGCGACAACCTGCCCAACCCCCTGCTGGGGAAGGAAGATCGCTATGTCCCCGCGAACCGGCCGGCGATTGGCGACCTGATGGGGCTGTTCGCGTTCTGACGCTCAGCGCCCCATCTCGACGTGTTCCCAGGCTTCCTTGCCCTTGTGGTGCTTCCGATAATAGTAGTCGCGCAGCGACGCGAGCTCGGTCGCGACCGGCAGCGGAAAGCCGCGCCGTCCACCGCGATCGTCCGTCATCAGCTCGTCGAGCAGGCGCAGGCATGGCAGCGGCGCCTTCCAGGTCTCGCAGATCCGGTTGGCGAGCCGTGGGTAGCGCAGCGCGAGCTGGTTCGGCCGGGTCGTGGCGGGCAGCTCGGCGAGCCACGCCGTCGCTTCGGCCGAAAGCGACTCGTCGGCGGCCGCGTGACGCTTCGTGTGCCAGCTCTCGGCTTTCCGCGGTCCCGGCGCGTGCCCTGCCGGTCCGCCGTCCTCGATTGCCTTGCGCGCGTCGTCGATCGATACCTTCTCGAATTCGAACGCGCCGGTGTCGTTGTCGCGAGAGGTGCCTGCCATGTGTGGTCTCCGTTCGGCGAGCGTGGTCATCGTAGCGCCGCTGCGTCGGCGTGGCGAGTCGTCCGGCGCTCGCGGTCGATGGCTTCCGACCGGCGGCAAAAAAGAACGCAAAAAAAAGGCCGGGCAGCGCCCGGCCTTCCGTACGTCGATCCAGCGCTCAGACGGCTTGGATGTTCGAAGCCTGCTTGCCCTTGGGGCCCTGGGTCACTTCGAAGCTGACCTTCTGGCCTTCCTTGAGCGTCTTGAAGCCCTGCATGTTGATCGCCGAGAAGTGAGCGAACAGGTCTTCACCACCACCATCCGGCGTGATGAACCCGAAGCCCTTCGCGTCGTTGAACCACTTCACAGTTCCGGTTGCCATTGCTGTTGATTCCTCAAGTACGAGTTAAACGGGACGTTGCCCGGGCGATGTTTCGATCTCAAGGAAAGTACGGCGATCGAACGACTGCGTGGCGGTCGTACAGAGCAAGCACTTTACTGCTTGGAACAAAACACGGGCGGCACTATACGGGAAATCCGGCAATAAATCGATAACTATCGCGTGCGGGGCCCGGCGAGTGTTGCGCGGAAACCCATGCCCGACGCCGGGTTCGGTCGATTGGGCTCCATTAACTGACCGGCGGTCAGGAGGCGATTTCCCGGCGCACCAAAGCGGTGCCACGGGCGAGCGCTTCGAGCTTCGCTTGTGCAATCGGGCGTGCGAGCGGGACCATCCCGCAATTTGTGCACGGCAGCAAACGTTCCGCCGGCACGAATCGCAGTGCCGAGCGGATCACCGCCGCGACATCTTCCGGGGTCTCGACCTCGCTCGTCGCGACGTCGATCGCGCCGACCATGACCTCCTTGCCAGGCAGGAGGCCGATCAGGTCGATCGGCACGTGCGAATGCGCGCATTCGAGCGAGACCTGGTCGATCGACGAGTGCGCGAGGAGCGGGAAGGTCTGCTCGTACTGGCGCCATTCGGCCCCGAGCGTTTTTTTCCAGTCGATGTTGGCCTTGATGCCGTAGCCGTAGCAGATGTGCACGGCTGTCTTGCAGCCGAGCCCCTGCGCGGCGCGCTCGAGGGCGGCAATCCCCCAGTCGCGCACCTCGTCGAAATAGACGTTGAACGCCGGCTCGTCGAACTGGATCACGTCGATGCCCGCCGCGGCGATCTCCTTCGCCTCCTCGTTCAGGATCGCGGCGAACGCGAGGGCGAGCTTCTCGCGGCTCTTGTAGTGCGCATCGTAGAGCGTGTCGACCATCGTCATCGGGCCGGGGAGCGTGTACTTGATCCGATGCGTGGTCTCGGCGCGCAGGAATGCGGCATCGCCCGCGAAGACCGGGTGGCGGCGCGCGACCGGGCCCGTCACCACCGGCACGTCGGCATCGTAGCGGTTGCGGATGTGCACGGTCCGCCGGTGCTCGAAATCGACGCCGTCGAGCCCCTCGATGAAGGTCGTCACGAAGTGGCGCCGCGTCTGCTCGCCGTCGGTGACGATATCGATCCCCGCGTTCTCCTGCATGCGCAGGGCGAGCCGGACCGCATCGCGCTTGGCCTCGTCGAGGGCATTGCCGTCGGGTTTCCACGCCGCCCACAGCGCTTCGGGCTCGGCGAGCCACGACGGTTTGGGGAGGCTGCCTGCGAGGGTCGTCGGAAGGAGTGTCGTCATGAGGGACATTCTATTCCTGCGCCGCGTCGAGCGCGCGCGGTGCGCGCCCCTTGACCCGGTGGGGAATCGCCGCGTACCGTGCACGCTTCCGGCTCACCATGTCCACTGTCTACCTTCACAGCGGCGGCGCCGCTGTTGTCGAAGAAAGCACGCGATGGCGGCGGTGACGATCACGGCTGTCCGCAAGCGATTCGGCGGTACCGAAGTGATCAGCGGTGTCGACGTAGCGATCGGCGACGGCGAGTTCTGCGTTCTGGTCGGGCCGTCCGGCTGCGGCAAGTCGACGCTGCTGCGGATGATCGCCGGCCTCGAGGAGATCACCGACGGCGAAATCGCGATCGGCGGCGTCGTCGTCAACCGCGTGCCGCCGAAACAGCGCGACATCGCGATGGTGTTCCAGAACTACGCGCTCTATCCGCACATGACGGTGCGCGACAACATGTCGTTCGCGCTGAAGCTCGCGAAGCAGCCGCGCGCCGAGGTCGAGGGACGCGTCGCGCGCGCCGCGGAAATCCTCGGCCTCGCGTCCTACCTCGACCGCTATCCGCGCCAGCTCTCCGGCGGACAGCGTCAGCGCGTCGCGATGGGGCGCGCGATCGTGCGCGACCCGCAGGTGTTCCTGTTCGACGAGCCGCTGTCGAATCTCGACGCGAAGCTGCGCGTCGCGATGCGCACCGAGATCAAGGAGTTGCATCAGCGCCTGAAGACGACGTCGATCTACGTGACACACGATCAGATCGAGGCGATGACGATGGCCGACCGGATCGTGGTCATGCGCGACGGCCGCGTCGAGCAGATCGGCGACCCGCTCGAGCTCTACGACACGCCGGCGAACATCTTCGTGGCGGGCTTCATCGGCTCGCCGGCGATGAATCTTGTCCCCGGCACCGCGCGCGTCAACGGGACGCGGCCCAGCGTCGAATTCGAGGGCGGCCTGCGGCTTCCGCTGCCGCACGCGGCGCAGGCGAGCGACGGCCAGGCGGTGCTGTACGGGATGCGCCCCGAGCACTGCGCGCCGTCGGACGCTGCCGGCCTTCCGGCGGAGGTCGTCGTCGTCGAGCCGACCGGCGCCGACACACAGCTGTTCTGCCGCTTCAATGGGCGGGACATCTCGTCGCTCGTGCGCGAACGCGTTTCGTGCCGCCCGGGCGACCGCATCCGGCTCGCGCCCGACCCCGCGCGCGTGCACGTGTTCGACGCGGCAACCGGAGCGCGCCTTGGCGCGCGGGAGCCGTGACGCGAAGCAGGTTCGTCGAAGTCCAACGAGTACGAGGAGGAGTCATGAGCGACAGCAAGCGACGCGAATTTCTCAAGACCACTGCTGGAGTTGCCGCTGGTGCCGCGCTCGGCGGCGGATCGGTGCTGTTCCCGATCGACGCCGGCGCCGCGGAATACAAGATCACGCCCGAGAAGGGCGCGAAGCTGCGGCTCCTGCGCTGGAAGCGCTTCGTCCAGGGTGACGAGACGCTGTGGATGGAGAACACGAAGAAGTTCACCGAGAAGACCGGCATCACGGTGCAGGTCGACAACGAGAGTTGGGAAGACGTGCGCCCGAAGGCCGCGGTGGCCGCGAACATCGGCAGCGGCCCCGATCTCATCCTCGGCTGGCTCGACGACCCGTTCCAGTACAGCGACAAGCTCGTCGACGTGACCGACCTCGCCAACTACCTCGGTGCCAAATACGGCGGCTGGTACGACATCTGCCGCACCTACGGCATGCACGGCAAGCGTTGGCAGTCGATCCCGGTCGGCATCGTCGGCAACGCGATCGTCTACCGCGACAGCCAAGTGAAGGCGGCGGGCTTCGATGGCATTCCGAAGGACTCGGCGAACTTCCTCAAGCTCTGCAAGGCGCTGAAGGCGAAGGGAACGCCTGCGGGATTCGCGTTCGGCCATGCGGTCGGCGACGGCAACACCTGGTGCAATTGGCTCTTGTGGCAGCAGGGTGGCAAGCTGGTCGACGCGCACAACAACGTCGTCATCAACAGCCCCGAGACAATCGCCGCGCTCGAGTACGCGAAGGAACTCTACGACACGTTCATCCCCGGCACGCTGTCGTGGGGTGATCCGAGCAACAACAAGGCGTTCCTCGGCGGCCAGATCAGCCTGACCGCGAACGGCATCTCGATCTACTACGTGGCGAAGGACTCGACCGATCCGGCGATGAAGGCGATGGCGCAGGACATCCAGCACGCGCGCTTCCCGATCGGGCCCGCCGGCAAGCCGACCGAGTTCAACCTGTTCACGCAGATGATGATCTTCAAGTATTCCAAGTACCCGAACGCGGCGAAGGAATACCTGCGCTTCATGATGGAGGGCGACCAGTTCAACCCGTGGATGAAGGCTGCGATCGGCTACGTCAGCCAGCCGCTGAAGGCCTACGCTTCGAACCCGATGTGGACCGCCGATCCGAAAGCGACGCCATACCGCGACGTTGCCGCGGTGACACTCGACGACGGCTACGCGGGAACGCTCGGGTACGCGTCGGCGGCAGTGATGGCCGACTACGTCGTCGTCGACATGTTCGCGAGCGTGGTGTCGGGGGCGAAGAGTCCGAAGGACGCCGCGGCGCTCGCCGAGAAGCAGGCGCTGCGCTACTACAAGGTGTGACATCGCCACACCCGTGACCGCCGGCGCCACGACCGCCGGCGGTCCCGCCCGCACCGGGCGCGCGGGCCGCCTCAACCGCGCGCTCGACAACCGGAACCTGCTCGGGCTGCTGTTCATGCTGCCCGCGGCGGCGCTGCTGCTCGTCTTCCTTACCTATCCGCTCGGCCTCGGCATCTGGCTCGGATTCACCGACACCAGGATCGGGCGAGGCGGCCACTGGGTCGGCCTCGCCAACTACCTCTACCTCGCCGGCGACGCGGTCGCGCGGCTGTCGGTGTTCAACACGATCGTCTACACGGTCGTCGCGAGCACGTTCAAGTTCGCGCTGGGGCTGTGGCTGGCACTCCTGCTGAACGAAAAGCTGCCGTTCAAGTCGATCCTGCGCGCGATCGTGCTGCTGCCGTTCATCGTGCCGACGGCGCTGTCCGCGATCGCCTTCTGGTGGATCTACGACGCGCAGTTCTCGGTCATCAGCTGGATGCTGGTACGCCTCGGATGGATCCACCAGTACATCGATTTCCTCGGCGACCCGTGGCTCGCGCGAATGTCGACGATCATCGCCAACATCTGGCGCGGCGTGCCGTTCGTCGCCATCTGCCTGCTCGCCGGGCTGCAGACGATCTCGCCGTCGTACTACGAGGCGGCGAGCCTCGACGGAGCCTCGTCGTGGCAGAAGTTCCGCTACGTGACGATGCCGCTGCTGACGCCGATCATCGCAGTGGTGATGACCTTCTCGGTGCTGTTCACCTTCACCGACTTCCAGCTCATCTACGTGCTGACCCGCGGCGGCCCGGCGAACGCGACGCACCTGATGGCGACGCTTTCGTTCCAGCGCGCGATTCCGGGCGGCGCGCTCGGCGAGGGGGCGGCGCTCGCGGTCGCGATGATCCCGTTCCTGCTGGCGGCGATCCTGTTCTCGTACTTCGGCCTGCAGCGCCGCGCGTGGCAGCAGGGGGCCGATTCGTGAGAACGCGGCTTCGACTCGCGGCGCCGGGGGCTGCCTCGTGATCGGCTCGCGCGCCGCTACCGCCGCCGACGTCGTCGACACAGCGGGGATGAACTACCTCGCGTCGCTGCCGCGGCGGCTGGTGACGGTCTATCTGCCGCTCGTCGTGTTCCTGATCGTGCTGCTGTTCCCGTTCTACTGGATGGTGACGACGTCGGTGAAACCCGATGCCGAGCTCCTCGACGTGAAGTCGAATCCCTTCTGGGTCGTCCATCCGACGTTCGCCCACTTCCGCCATCTGCTGTTCGAGACGCAATACCCGCGCTGGCTGTGGAACACGCTGCTGGTGTCGGTCGTGGCGACCTTCCTGTCGCTCAGCTGCAGCGTGCTCGCCGCCTACTCGATCGAGCGCCTGCGCTTCAGGGGCTCGCGCTACGTCGGCATGGCGATCTTCCTCGCCTATCTGGTGCCGCCGTCGATCCTGTTCATCCCGCTTGCCGACGTCGTGTTCCAGCTCGGCCTCTTCGACACCCGCCTCGCGCTGATCCTCATCTACCCGACGTTTCTGATCCCCTTCTGCACGTGGCTGCTGATGGGCTACTTCAAGACCATTCCATTCGAGCTCGAGGAGTGCGCGCTGATCGACGGCGCAACGCGGCTGCAGATCCTCACGCGGATCGTGCTGCCGCTCGCCGTGCCGGGGCTGATTTCGGCAGGCATTTTCGCGTTCACGCTGTCGTGGAACGAGTTCATCTACGCGCTGACCTTCATCTCGTCGTCGGAGGTGAAGACGGCACCGGTCGCCGTGGTCACCGAGCTCGTCTCGGGCGACGTCTACCAGTGGGGCGCGCTGATGGCGGGCGCGCTGCTGGGCTCGCTTCCGGTCGCGATCCTCTACTCGTTCTTCGTCGAGTACTACGTGTCGGGGCTGACCGGCGCGGTGAAGGAGTAAAATCCCTGCAGTTTCCGCTTCCGGAGCCCTTCGATGAGCACCATCCGCGACACCATTACCGACCAGGTGAAGAAGAACCGCGTCGTCCTGTACATGAAGGGAACGCCGCAGTTCCCGCAGTGCGGCTTCTCCGCCACCGCCACCGAGATCCTGAAGCGCTGCGGCGTCGACAGCTACGCGTCGTTCAACGTCCTGCAGGACGACGACCTGCGCCAGGGCATCAAGTCGTTCTCGAACTGGCCGACGGTTCCGCAGCTCTACGTCGACGGACAGTTCGTCGGTGGCTGCGACATCATGCGCGAGATGTACCAGTCGGGCGAACTGCAGAAGCTCCTCACCAAGACCTGATCCCGCTTAGGTGCGCGCGCGCGCGACGCGGCGCACATCGGGCACCCGGCGCAGCGCGCGCATGATGTGCGCGAGGTGGCGCCGGTCGCGAACCTGCAGGCTGAAGAACATCGCGACGTCGTTGCCGTCGGGGCGTTCCATCGACACCGTGTCGATGTTTGCGTCGGCGTCGCCGATCGTCGTCGCGACCTCGGCGAGCATGCCGCGCCGATTCGCGACCAGCACCCGCACGCCGGCTTCGAACGTGCCCTGCGGGTCGGACGCCCACTCGACGTCGACGAACTCGGTGCCGTCGACGCGCTGCTTGCGCATCGTCGGACAGTCGCGCACGTGCACGATCAGGCCCTGGCCGCGGCGGAACTGGCCGATGACGGTGTCACCGGGAATCGGCCGACAGCACTTTGCATACTGGATCGCCACACCCTCGACGCCGCGCAGCGTCAGGGCTCCCGGCTTCGCGCTGTTGCCCGCCTGCGTGGTCGAGGCGTCGTCGGCCTTCCCCGGCGGGCGCGTCAGCGCCTGCGCGACGACGAACGACAATCGCTTGCCGAGGCCGATGTCGGCGAGGATCTCGATCTGGCTCTTCGCGGCGTACTCCCTGGCGAGCGCCTCCCAGCGCTCCCAGGTGATCGTCTCGGGCTCGACCTTGAGCGTCGCGAGCGCCTGATTCAGCAATCGCTCGCCGAGCGCGGCCGACTCCTGCTGCTGCTGGCCCTTGAGGTAGTGCCGGATGCGCGAGCGCGCCTTGCCGGTCGTCACGAACGACAGCCACGACGGATTGGGTCGTGCGGTCGGCGACGTGAGGATCTCGACGTGGTCGCCATTCTTCAGCTCGGTGCGCAGCGGCAGGAGCTCGTAGTTGATCCGCGCGGCGACGCAGTGGTGGCCGATGTCGGTGTGCACGCCGTAAGCGAAGTCGACCGCGGTCGCCCCACGCGGCAGCGCCATGATCCTGCCTTTCGGCGTGAACAGGTAGATTTCGTCGGGGAAGAGGTCGCCCTTGACGTGCTCGAGGAACTCCTTCGAATCGCGCGATTCGGACTGGATCTCGAGCAGGCCCTGCAGCCAGCGGTCGGTCTCGCGCTGTGCCTCGGCGAGATTGAGCTGTCCGCCCGACTTGTACAGCCAGTGCGCGGCGACGCCGGCCTCGGCGACCCGGTGCATGTCCTGCGTGCGGATCTGCGCCTCGAGCGGCGTGCCGAATGGCCCGAACAGCGTCGTGTGCAGCGACTGGTAACCGTTTGCTTTCGGGATCGCGATGTAGTCCTTGAACTTGCCGGGGATCGGCTTGTAAAGCTCGTGCAGCACGCCCAGCGCGGCGTAGCACGTCGTCGCGTCGTTCACGAGCACGCGCACGCCGTAGATGTCGAACACCTGCGAGAACGTGTAGTGCTTCTCGCGCATCTTCCGGTAAACCGAGTAGATCGTCTTCTCGCGCCCCGACACCGTCGCGTTGACGCTGGCGCGCGCGAAGCCCTCGCGGATCACGTCGAGGATGCGGTTCATCACCTCGCGCCGGTTGCCTCGCGCGGTCTTGATCGCCTGTGCGAGGATGCGGTAGCGCAGCGGGTAGAGGTGCTTGAACGACAGGTCCTGCAGCTCGAGGAAGAGCGCGTTGAGGCCGAGCCGGTTGGCGATCGGCGCGTAGATGTCGATGGTCTCGCGCGCGATGCGCTTGCGGTGCGCCGGCGCCATCGCGTCGAGCGTGCGCATGTTGTGCAGCCGGTCGGCGAGCTTGATCAGCACCACGCGGACGTCGCGCGCCATCGCGAGCAGCATCTTGCGGAAGCTTTCCGCCTGCGCGTCCTCGCGGCTCGCGAACTCGATCTGGTCGAGCTTGGAGAGGCCGTCGACCATCGCCGCCACCGGACGGCCGAACGTGGTTTCGAGCTCCGAGCGCGAGACTGGCGTGTCCTCCATCACGTCGTGGAGGAGGGCTGCTGCGAGTCCTTCGGCGTCGAGGCGCCACTCGGACAGGATGCTCGCCACCGCGAGCGGGTGCGTGATGAAGGGCTCGCCGGACTTGCGGAACTGGCCGCGGTGCGCCGAATCGGAGAACTCGAACGCGCGCTCGACGAGCGCGACGTCGGGCGGCGGCAGGTAGTGGCCTAGGTGCCGGGCGAATTCGGCAATCTGCGACATGCCGCTTCGCCCGCTGTGCGCTACAAGGTGACCGTCGGCGCGTTCTTGTGCAGCATTTCGATGCCGACTTTCCCGGTGGCGACCTCGCGCAGCGCGATGACCGTCGGCTTGTCGCGATCGGGCTCGACGAGCGGCGCCGAGCCGGAGGTGATCTGGCGCGCGCGATTGGTGGCAGCGAGCGTCAGCTCGAAGCGGTTCGGAATGCGGGCAAGACAGTCTTCGATCGTGATGCGAGCCATGGTCAGCCTTTCGATGCGGGGGCGAGGAGCCGCGCGAGCGTCTGCGCGTGCCGCAGTTGTTGCCGCGACGTGGTCAGGCGCGCGGCGCGCACGATCACCGACAGGTCGTCGACAGCTCGTGCAAACTCCTGATTCATAATAACATAATCGAAATCGGCGACGTGGCGCATCTCCTCGCGCGCCGCGTCGAGCCGCTCGCGGATGACCTCGGGCGGATCCTGCGCGCGATGCTTCAGCCGCTCCTCGAGCGCTTCGAGCGACGGCGGCAGGATGAAGATGTGCACCGAGCCCGGAACGAGGCGGCGCACCTGCGCGGCGCCCTGCCAGTCGATCTCGAGCAGTACGTCCTGGCCCGATTCGACCTGAGTGTTGAGCCAGGTCGCCGACGTCGCGTACCAGTTGCCGTGGACCTGCGCGTGTTCGAGGAACTCGCCGCGCTGCTGCATCGCGCGGAACGTCGCCACGTCGACGAAGTGGTAGTGGTGTCCCTCGTGCTCGCCGGGGCGCGGCGCGCGCGTCGTGTAGGAGATCGACAGCCTGATTCCCGGCTCGCGCTCGAGCAGCGCGTTCACCATGCTGCTCTTGCCGCCTCCCGAAGGGGCGGCGATCACGAACAGGCATCCCGCGGCGCCGGGGCTTTGCGTGGTGATCGTCATCGCAGGTCTACTCGATGTTCTGCACCTGCTCGCGGATCTGCTCGATCGCGACCTTGAGCTCGAGCGAAACGCGCGAGAGCTCTGCATCGACCGATTTCGATCCCAGCGTGTTCGCCTCGCGATGCAATTCCTGCGCGAGGAAATCGAGCCGCTTGCCGACACTGCCGCCGTGCGCCAGAACGCGCCGGAATTCGGCCACGTGCGCCGACAGACGCTCGACCTCCTCGGCGACGTCGATGCGTGTCGCGAAGAGCGCCAGCTCCTGCGTGAGCCGATCGTTGCCCGGATCGAGCCCAGCCTCGCGCAGGCGGGCGCCGAGCTTTTCGACGAATGCGGCATGCAGCGCCGGAACGCGCGGCGCCACGCGCGCGACCTCCGCCTCGATGTCCTGGCAGCGCGCCGAGAGGACGCCGGCGAGCTTCGCGCCCTCGCGCGCCCGCGCGTCGTTGAGTTCCGCGACGGCGGTGCCGACCAGCGCTTCGACTTCGTCGGCGAGCGCATCCTGCGGCAGCGACGCTTCGATCAGCACGCCTGGCCAGCGCAAAATGTCGGAGGTGGCGAGCGCAGGCGTGCCGGGAACGAGACGCGCAACCTGCGCCGCCGCGTCGGCGAGGTCGCGTACGCGCGCCTCGTCGACGGTGATGCCACTGCCGCCACCGGTCGTGCGGGCGAGCGCGATCCGGCATTCGAGCTTGCCGCGGCGCTGGGCCGCGGAGAGTCGCTCGCGGATGCGCGGCTCGAACGGCCGCAGCTCGTCCGGAAGCTTGACGGTGACGTCGAGGTAACGGTGATTGACCGAGCGCAGCTCGACTGCAAGCGAGATGCCGGTGAGCTCGGCCGCGACCGCCGCGAAACCGGTCATGCTGAGAATCATGAGCACATTTCGGCCGCAGGAGCCGGTTTTGCAAACTTTTCCTGTGTCGCAGCGACTTCGCGCATCGCCGGAATGTATGCGTTATCGGGCTCGCGCGCAAGGCAAGTCGGCAGTCTTGGCACGCGATTTGCGAGCCAATCCTTTCAGCCTCGCGGCCACGATCCGACGTTCGATGCCTACCTCCAATCAAGCGCTGCCGGGCGGCTACCAGCTCCTCAACTACCGGGTCGACCGGCAGATCAGCCGCGGCGGCTTCTCGATCGTCTATCGCGCCTACGACGAGACGGGAACGGCCGTCGCGATCAAGGAGTATCTGCCGTCGTCGCTGGTGCTGCGCACCGAAGGCGACATCGTCAACGCGAGCTCGGCGGAAAACCTGACGTCGTTCCGCTACGGCATGAAGTGCTTCTTCGAGGAGGGGCGCGCGCTCGCCAAGATCAACCATCCGAACGTCGTGCGGGTGCTGAATTTCTTCCGCGCCAACGAGACCGTCTACATGGTGATGCGCTACGAGCGCGGGCGCACGCTGCAGCAGCACATCCAGATGCGCCAGGACCAGATGTCGGAGCGCTTCGTGCGGCAGGTGTTCATGCACCTCTTGAACGGTCTGCGCGAAGTGCACACGCACAAGATCCTGCACCTCGACATCAAGCCGGCGAACATCTACCTGCACAACGATGGCAGCCCGGTCCTGCTCGACTTCGGCGCCGCCCGCCAGACGCTCACGGCCAACCGGCCGCGGCTCGCCCCGATGTACACGCCGGGCTTCGCGGCGCCCGAGCAGTACCGCGACCACGACCGCCTGGGGCCGTGGACCGACGTCTATGGCACCGGCGCGTCGATGTTCGCCTGTCTCGCCGCGTTCGCGCCGCAGGCGGCCGACGCGCGGCTTGTCGAGGATCATCTCGTCTCGGCGAAGAAGATCTGGTCGGGGCAGTACTCGGACAACGTGCTCGAGGTGATCGACTGGTGTCTGAGGCTCGATCCGCTCGAGCGCCCGCAAAGCGTGTTCGCACTGCAGCGCGCGATCCGCGACATTCCGCCGCCGAAGCGCAAGCTCACCTTCTTCGGCAATCTGAAGCGGGTGCTGTTCTCCGAAATCGGCGTCTGAGCGCCCTCGGCGCGAGCGAGCGCATTCCGGAATCACGACATCGGGCCTGCCGTGCGCTTCACCATCTTCCAGGACACGCGTCGCTGCGGTCGCGAGGTCAACGAGGACCGCATCGCCTATACGTACAGCCGCGAGGCACTGCTGCTCGTCATCGCCGACGGAATGGGCGGACATCTCGGTGGCGAGATCGCGGCGCAGATTGCCGTGCGTCTCTTCGTCGAGCGCTTCCAGCAGCAGGCAAAGCCGATACTCCGGAATCCGCTCGGGTTCATGCAGGACACGATGCTCCGCGCGCATGAGGCGCTGGGGTCGTACGCGAGTCGCTTCGCGATGCTCGAGACGCCCCGCACGACCTGCGTCGCGGCGATCGTGCAGGGGGGCAGCGTGTGCTGGGCGCACGTCGGCGACTCGCGCTTCATGCTGCTGCGCCAGGGCCGGTTGATCGGCACGACGCGCGACCACTCGAAGGTCCAGTACCTCGTCGACCAGAAGCTGATTACGCCGGCCGAGGCCGCGTCGCATCCCGACCGCAACCGCATCTTCAGCTGTCTCGGGGGCGCCGTCGATCCGGTCATCGACCTCTCGCGGCGTACGCCGCTCAAGAACGGCGACCTGCTCATCCTGTGCACCGACGGCCTGTGGAGCGTCTATCCGCAGACCGAACTCGCGACGATGCTCACGTCAACGCCGATCCTCGACGTCGGGCCGCGTATCATGCGCGAAGCCGAAGAGCGCGGCGGACCCGACGGCGACAACGTTTCGACGATCATCGTGCGCTGGGGCCCCGAGGGCCTCGCCGACGAGCCCAGCACGATCACCGACGAGCTCGGGGCCGGCGAATTCGGCACCGGCCTCGAGGACACGGTGTCGCTCAGCGACCGCAGCAGCGCCGCGCGCGATCTCACCGAGGACGAAATCGAGCGGGCGATCGCGGAGATCCAGTCGACGATTCAGAAATTCAGGAAGTAGGATCGCTCCTCGTCCCTGAAGCTCACCGATGCGCCAGATCATCCTCGACACCGAGACCACCGGACTCGATTGGCGCCAGGACCATCGGATCATCGAGCTCGCCGCAGTCGAGATCGTCGATCGGCGCGTCACCGGGCGCGATCTGCACGTCAGGATCGACCCCGAGCGAGACATCGACGCCGGCGCGACCGAGGTCCACGGGATGACCCGCGACGACCTCGCCGGCGAGCCGCGTTTCGCCGACATTGCCGCGCGCTTCGTCGAGTTCGCTCGCGGTGCCGAATGGATTATTCACAACGCGCCGTTCGACATCGGCTTCCTCGATGCGGAACTCGAACGTGCCGGGCTCGCGCCCTGCGCGTCGCTGTACGCGCGCCTGACCGACACGCTGCTGCTCGCGCGCGACGCCTTTCCGGGCAAGCGCAACAACCTCGACGCGCTCTGCGAGCGCCTGGGCGTGTCGAACGCGGAGCGCACGCGACACGGGGCGCTGCTCGACGCGAACCTGCTCGCTGAGGTGTACCTGCGGATGACGCGCGGTCAGGAGACGCTGACGATCGACATCGTCGATCCGGCGCCGAAGCGGCGTGCCGCGGGCGGGAGCCGCGACGATCTTTCCGAGCGCGCCGCGGTCGCGGTGACGGTCAGCGACGAGGAGACAGCGGCGCACCGCGCATACCTCGAAGCGCTCGCCCGCGAGTCGAAGTTCGGCAGCGTCTGGCTGGCGCTCGAAGCCGAGGCGCCGTGATCCGCCGCCAGCGCCGCTCCGTCGCGGCGACGATCGACGCGGGCGCGTGGACCTGATCCTCTGGCGGCATTGCGACGCCGAGCCGGGCGAACCCGACGTTGCCCGACGGCTCACCGCGAAAGGCGTTCGCCAGGCCGAGCGGATGGCGCTGTGGCTCGACCGGCGCGTGCCGGCGACCTGCCGCGTCCTGGTGTCGCCGGCCGAGCGCTGCCAGCAGACGGCGCAGACATTGAATCGGCGCTTTTCCACCGTCGCCGACCTCGCTCCGGGCGCCTCGCCGCGCGCCGTGCTGGCGGCAGCGTGTTGGCCGGAATCGCGCGAGGCGGTGCTGGTCGTCGCCCACCAGCCGACCCTCGGCGAAGTGGTGTCGACGCTCCTCACCGGCCGCGAGGCTTTCTGGGCGGTGAAGAAGGGCGCCGTATGGTGGCTCGCGTCGGGCGCGCAGGACTCGGGTGCGGCGGTCGTCGTGAAGGCGGTGTTGGCGCCCGACTTCGTCTGAACGTCCTCTGGCTCTGCTAGGCTTGACACTTTTTTGCGCGGGTCCGCGGCCGGCGATGGCGGTCGATTACCTCAAGAAAATCCTGACCGCGAAGGTCTACGACGTCGCGGTCGAAACGCCGCTCGAGCTCGCGCCGGCGCTGTCGCGCCGCCTCGGCAGCCGCGTGCTGCTGAAGCGCGAGGACCAGCAGAGCGTGTTCTCGTTCAAGCTTCGCGGTGCCTACAACAAGATGGTGCATCTGTCCGCGGCTGCGCGCGCGCGCGGAGTGATCGCCGCATCGGCCGGAAACCATGCGCAGGGCGTCGCGCTCGCCGCGCAGCGCCTTCGCTGCCGCGCGACGATCGTGATGCCGGTGACGACGCCGCACATCAAGATCGCCGCGGTCGAGGCGCGCGGCGCGAAGGTCGTGCTCCACGGCGATTCCTATTCCGACGCCTACGCGTACGCGCTCGCGCGGCAGAAGCGCAGCGGGGCGACCTTCGTCCACCCGTACGACGACCCCGACGTCATCGCGGGGCAGGGCACGATCGGCATGGAGATCCTGCGCCAGTGGCAGGGTCCGCTCGACGCGATCTTCGTCGCGATCGGCGGCGGAGGTCTCATCGGAGGCATTGCCGCCTATGTGAAGCGTGTGCGCCCCGAGGTTCGCATCATCGGTGTGCAGCCGGAGGACTCCGACGCGATGGCGCGCTCGCTTGCGGCCGGGCGCAGGGTGCTGCTGCCGCACGTCGGACTGTTCGCCGACGGCGTCGCCGTCCGCCAGGTCGGGCGCGAGACGTTCCGCCTCGCGCGCCGTTTCGTCGACGAGGTGATCCGCGTCGACACCGACGCGATTTGCGCGGCGCTGAAGGACGTGTTCGAGGATACGCGGGCGATTCTCGAGCCCTCGGGCGCGCTCTCGGTCGCGGGCGTCAAGGTCTGGGCGGCGCGCGAGAACGCGAAGGGGCGCACGGTGGCAGCGGTCGCCTGCGGCGCCAACATGAACTTCGATCGCTTGCGCTTCGTCGCCGAGCGTGCCGAGCTCGGCGAGCAGCGCGAAGCGATTCTCGCCGTGTCGATTCCCGAGCGCCCGGGGAGCTTCCGCGAGTTCTGCGCGCTGCTCGGCAAGCGCTCTGTCACCGAATTCAATTACCGCTACGCCGACCCGAAGGTCGCGCACCTCTTCGTCGGCGTCGAAGTCGCCGACCGGCGCGAGACCGACCGGCTGCTGGCCGCGCTCGCGCGCCGGCGCATCCGCGCGCTCGATCTCTCCGACAACGAGATGGCGAAGCTCCACGTGCGTCACCTCGTCGGCGGCCACGCGCCGAGCGCCGAGCACGAAATCCTCTATCGCTTCGAGTTTCCCGAGCGGCCGGGGGCGCTGATGCGCTTCCTGTCGAGCATGAGCGCGGGTTGGAACATCAGCCTCTTTCATTACCGCAACCACGGCGCCGACTACGGTCGCGTGCTGGTCGGGATGCAGGTCCCGCCGCAGGACAAGGCGCAATTCAAGCGCTTTCTCGATCGCCTCGGCTACGACTGCGTCGACGAGTCGGCCAATCCCGCCTACCGCCTCTTTCTCGGCCGCTGACCGCTGGGGAAGCTCTGCAAGGGCGCGAAGGGCCCGATTTCACGGACGCGCGGCGCCGGGTAGCGGTGGGGGAGGCTCGGGCGCGCGAGTTCGACCGCGGAGGCAGGGAGGGGATACCGTGACGCGCTCTACACCGGCCGCGTTTCGCGGCCGAACTCGCGCGTCACGTTATCCCCTCCCTGCCTCCACGGTCGCTGTAGAGCGCCCCGCAGAATCCCGACCGCTCGACCCGGCGCCGCGCATCCGTGAAATGGGGTCGGTGCCGGTCTGTGGTGCTTCCCCAGACGGCAGTCCCTGCCGCGCCGCGGCAGTTCCGGCGGGGATATTTGTCCTTCCTGTTGCATTGGCGTCAGAATCGGCTTTCGCGGCCGATTCCGGCAAGCTTTATGCTCTGGTCAACCCGCGCGGTCCGTGGCAGACTGGACCGTGCTGTCCGGCGGCGGAGTGCTGCCGCCCGATTCGGCCACGAGGAACAGATGGCAACCGAGACGCAGGGGCGAAGCCCGTTGCACGGCGCGAAGGTGATGGTGATCGACGATTCGAACACCATTCGCCGCAGCGCGGAAATCTTCCTGCTGCAGGCCGGGTGCACGGTGATCCTCGCCGAAGACGGCTTCGATGCGCTAGCCAAGGTTGCCGACCATCAGCCTGACCTCGTCTTCGTCGACATCATGATGCCTCGCCTCGACGGCTACCAGACCTGCGCGCTGATCAAGCGCAATCCGCGCTTTCGCCGGACGCCGGTGGTAATGCTGTCGTCGAAGGATGGCCTGTTCGACCGCGCGCGCGGTCGCATGGTCGGCTCGGACCAGTACCTGACCAAGCCGTTCACCAAGGACAGTCTGCTGAAGGCCGTCGCCGCACACACGCGCGCCGAGGCGGCCTGATGAGCGGTAGCGGACATCCGACCGCACGCGCCGTCGTCGCGCAGGTTCGCTCGGAGGCGGAGCGCAAGGCGGCCCACATGAATTCGATCCGCAGGATTCTTGTCGTCGATGATTCGCCGACCGAGCGGCACGTGCTGCACGACCTGCTTTCGCGCGCCGGCTACGAGGTGGTGGAGAGCGACAGCGGCGAGGATGCGATCGCGAAGGCGCGGGCGCTGCGTCCCGACCTCATCCTGATGGACGTCGTCATGCCGGGCCTGAACGGCTTCCAGGCGACGCGCGCGATCAGCCGCGACCCGGAGACGCGGGCGATTCCCGTGATCATGTGCACGTCGAAGAGCCAGGAAACCGACCGCATCTGGGGGCTGCGCCAGGGTGCACGCGATTACGTCGTGAAGCCCGTCGTGCGTGCCGAACTGCTCGCGAAGATCCAGTCGCTCGAGGCGGCGCCATGACGCGCGCCGCGCGCCTCGATCTGCGCTCGTTCCAGCAGGAGCTCGCGGCGCGCCTCGCCACGCGCACGGCGGCGCAGGTCGAATCGTCGCGGCTGTCGTTCGTCTGCGCGGGCACGCAGTGGCTCGTTCGCCTCGCCGACGCCGGCGAGGTGATCGCGGTGCCGCCGATCGCGCGCGTGCCGCTCACCCGGGACTGGTTTCTCGGGCTCGCCAACATCCGCGGCAATCTGTACAGCATCGTCGATTTCGCCGCGTTCACCGGTGCGGCGCCGGTCCCTGGCGGACCCGCGGCAAGGCTGCTGCTCTTCGCGTCGCGCTCGGGCGACCTCAACGCGGGGCTGGTCGTCGAGCGGGTCACCGGGCTGCGCAACATCGCCGAGCTCGCCGGGCACGCGCCACCCCCGGGTGCGCCTGACTGGTACGCCCAGCGCTGTTCCGACGCCGACGGCAATACGTGGCAGGAGATCGACCTCGTCGCCCTCACGCGCGATCCGTCGTTCCTGCAGGTGGGAACATGAGACGGTGCGCGCGCCCCGCTTGCGTGATGCGCCGGAATCCGGAGGAAGCATGGCACTGAGAATGTCGAAGATGCGCGGTGCGGATGCATCCGCTGGCGAGAGCATCGATTTCGACCCGCCGACGACTCAGGTGCGCATGGTCGCGAGCCCCGCGGAGCCGTTCGATCCGTTGACGCCGGCGTCGGGGATCGAGCAGATCCGCGTCGCCGCGAACGCCGCTCCGGTGCCGTCGCGCCTCCCGCTCATCGGCGGACTCCCGGTCCTGCGGCAGTTCCAGACCCTCGGTGCGCTCGCGCTGCTGTTCGTCGTGCTCGCCGTGCTCGTCGTCTATTTCGACAACGGTGCGGCCACCCGCTTCGCGCAGAGCGTGCGGACGGTGTCCGACATGCAGACGATGTCGCAGCGCCTCGCACGCGCGGCCGCGCAGGCCGCCCAGGGCGAGCGGCAGGCATTCGCGGTCGTACGCGACAGCCGGCAGCGCTTCGCTGCCGATCTCGGCACGCTGCCTGAGGCGGTTGCCACCGGACCGAGTTGGCTTGCCGCCGTGCCCTCGGCGGCGATGGTTGCGAAGCTCGCTGAAGTGAAAACGCGCTGGCAGAAGATCGATGCGGCGACGGCCCAGCTTCTCGGCCATGAGCGCGACGCTGCTCCAGCGGCGGCTGCGCCCGCGGCCGCAGGGGTCGCACCCGACGCCGGCCTCGCGGCGCGCACGGTGATGACCGGGCTCGCACGCAGCATCGACGCCGAGGCGGAGCCGCTGCTCGGCGACGCTGCGGCGCTCGCCGGCCTGTACGAAGCCGGCGCTCATTGGCGCCTGCCGAACCTCGTGCTGGCTGCCGTGCTTGCCCTGGTCTCGCTCGGGTGCCTCGCGCTCTCCGCGAAGGTGCTGCTCGCCGAGGCGCGTACGCGCTCGCAGGAGAGCGAGCACGAGAACAAGCGCAACCAGGAGGCGATCCTGCGGCTCCTGAACGAGATGGGCAACCTCGCCGACGGCGATCTCACCGTCCAGGCTTCGGTCACCGAGGACGTCACCGGCGCAATCGCCGACTCGATCAACTTTACGATCGACGAACTGCGCACGCTGGTGCGCGGGATCAATTCGGCGACCGACCAGGTGACCAAGGCGACGCAGGAGACGCAGGCGATCTCCAACCGCCTGTACGAGGCCTCGCAGCACCAGAATCGTGAGATCCAGCAGGCGTCGGCTTCGGTGCTTTCGATGGCGCACTCGATCAGCGAAGTCGCGACGCATGCGAACCAGTCGGCGAAGGTCGCGCAGACGCAGCTCGGCGCCGCGGAACAGGGCGGTCGCGCGGTGCAGAACCAGATCGCCGGCATGAACGACATCCGCACGCAGATCCAGGACACCTCGAAGCGGATCAAACGGCTCGGCGAATCGTCGCTCGAAATCGGCGAGATCGTCGAGCTCATCTCGGACATCACCGAGCAGACCAACGTACTCGCGCTGAACGCCGCGATCCAGGCGGCCTCGGCAGGCGAGGCCGGACGCGGCTTCACCGTCGTCGCCGAGGAAGTGCAGCGGCTCGCCGAGCGCTCGGGCGAGGCGACGAAGCAGATCGAGGCGATCGTGAAGACCATCCAGGCCGACACCCAGGATGCGGTGGCGGCGATGGAGAAGTCGACCGTCGGTGTCGTCGAGGGCGCAAAGCTCTCCGACGCGGCGGGCCAGGCGCTTACCGACATCCAGCGCGTGTCGCGCGAGCTCGCCGAGCTGATCGGCCAGATCTCGGCGCGCACGCAGACGCAGGCCGAATCCGTCTCCGAGGTGACGCGCGGCATGCAGGCGATCCTGCGCGTGTCCGAGGAGGCGACCGAAGGATCGAAGCAGACCAACGTGTCGATCGGCCAGTTGACGCGCCTCGCCGCCGAGCTGCGGAGCTCGGTCGCGGGCTTCAAGGTTTAGCGCGCAGGATTGCCGAGCGGGCGCATCGTGCTTACCGAGTCCACACGCGAATTCGACGTCGGCCCGTTGTCGTGGGTGCAGGGCGAGATCGACCAGTCGCTGACGCGCGGCCTCGAGGCGCTCGCCGCGTTCCGCGCCGATTTCTCGGACCCTGCGTCGCTCAAGCACGCGCGCGCACACGTGCACCAGGCGGCGGGCGCGCTGCAGATGGTTGGTCTCGACGCGGTCACCGCCTACACCGACGAGATCGAGCGCCAGCTCGCGTCGATAGACGAGCGCCCGGTGGTCGACGCCCCCGAACTGATCGAGCGCGTCGATCGCGCGTGCCGCAGGCTGCAGGTATTTCTCGACGAGGTGGCCAACGGCGCCGCCCCGGTGCCGCTCGAGCTCTTCCCCGAGTTCGAGGCGATGCAACGCGGCCGCGGCGTCACCGTGGTGTCGCCGGCCGAGCTCTTCTATCCAGATCTCGACGTGCGCGCGCCGCGCCTGGGCGCACACGAGATCGCTCCCGCGGCGAGCCTCCTCCCGCAGCTCCTGCAGCAGCGACGCGATTACCAGCACGGCCTGCTCGACTGGCTGCGCGGCAACGCAGCGGGCCTCGGCACGATGCGCCGAGCGATCGGCGGGATCGACGAAATCGCGACGCCGCCCGCGCTGCATGCGTTCTGGTGGACCGTGAGCGCGTTCCTCGAGGGTCTCGAAAGCGGTGCCATCGAGGCGAGCTTCGGCGCCAAGCAGCTGGTGGCGCGCATCGACATGCAGATCAGGCGGGTCGCCGAGGGCGGCGCGAAGGTGTCCGATCGGCTGCGTCGCGAAGTTCTCTATCACGTCGCGATCGCCCATCCCGGGGCCCCCGGGATCGATGCCGTGCAGCGCGCGTTTCGCCTGCGCGAGCTGATTCCGTCGCGCGCTGCGCAGGGCGCCGACGTCGTGCGGCTGCAGCCGATCCTGCGCGAAGCACGCGAGCAGATCGCCTCCGCCAAGGACGCATGGTTGAAGGCGGCTTCGGGCCGTCCCGACCTGCTCGCGCGGTTGCGCCAGCTCGTCGCTTCGATCAACGCCAAGTCGACCGAGGTCGGACCACCTGCGCTCGTTACGCTGACCGCCGCGCTCTCGCTGCGGCTTGACGAGATCCCCGATAGCGGCGTGCCGGAGACCGTCGCGATCGAATTCGCGACTGCGCTGCTGCTCGTCGAAAACGCGCTCGAAAACCGCAGCCACCTCGCGCCGGACTTCACTGCGCAGGTCGATACGATGATCGCGCGGCTCGACGCTGCCCGTGCGGGACGTGAAGTCGCCGCCGGCGGTGCTGCGATGCTCGACGAGATGTCGAAGCGCGCGCAGGACCGCGCGCTGCTGACGCAGGTGATGCACGAGGTGCAGGTCAACCTGCGCCGCATGGAGCAGGTCCTCGACGCGTTCTTCCGCGATCGCTCGAAGCGCACCGACCTCGCCGGGCTCGCCCGCGACAGCCAGCAGGTTCGCGGCGCGCTGCGGATGCTCGACCTCGACGACGCCGAGCATCTGCTCGCGCTCTGCGAGAAGGAGATCGATGCATTGACGCAGCAGGACGCGCCGATTGGCAACGACGAGCTCGAGCTCCTTGCCGAATCGCTTTCGGGTCTGGGCTTCTACGTCGACGCCGTGCTGCAGCAGCGCCCCGGTGCCGCGCAGATGATCGCGCCACTGATCGCGAAGCGGCTCGGCACCGCACCGGAGGCGGCGCCCGTCGAGCGCGCCTCGGTCGAGCATTCGATCTCCGAGCTGCGTGCGGCGCTGCCGCACCTCGTCGACGAAGTGCGCGCAGCGCCGGCCGATCCCGTCGCGCGCGCCGCGCTGCGAGCGAAGTTCGCGAGCCTGCGCGATGACGCCGAGCTCATCGGCGACGCCGACCTCGCAGTCGAGGTGCGCGCCGCCCTGCGTGACCTCGATGCCGGGCCCGCCGAGGCGGCGGTTCCGGCGAGCGTCGAACGGATCGCCGATGCTGCCGCCGCTCCGACGCCTGAGATTTCCGAGGAAACGCAGCGCCTCCTCGCAACCGACGCGGGCAGCCTCGACGCCGAGCTTCTCGACATCTACCTCACCGAAGCGGTCGAGGTCCTCGGAACCGTCGACGACGGTCACCGCGCGCTTGCCCACAATAGCGCCGACCGCGACGCGCTGGTGAGCGTGCGGCGCCAGTTCCACACGCTGAAGGGCAGCGGCCGCATGGTCGGCCTGACCGAGCTTGGCGAGCAGGCGTGGGGCGTCGAGCGAGTGTTGAACCGCGTACTCGAAGACGACCGGCGCGTCACTCCGACGATCCTCGAGCTGATCAGGATCGCGCAGCTTTCGTTTGGCAAATGGGTTTCCGAGCTGCGTGCGACCGGCCGCATTGCCACCGAGCCCACCGCGCTCGACCGCGCGGTCGCGGCGGTCGAGACCGAGCTCCCGCCGGTCCAGCCGAGCCCGGCTCGGCCGGTTCCCGCAACGGCGCAGACGTCCGCGCCCGCGGCCGAAGTGGCGTCGATGGCCGACGTGCGCGAAGGGCCCGAAGCGCCCGAACAGTCCGAGGCGCAGACCGAGACGTACGATGCGCACGCGCTCGACGCCGCCGCCGCAGACGAGCCGCCGGTGTCGCTCGACCCGCACGCGTTGCCGCCGCCGATCGATCTGCCCGAAGTCGGCGCGCCGGTCCCGGCGAATCATGCGCCGGTCGTCGCGGGCCTCGGGGAGTCTGTCGCCGAGACGATCGACATCGGCGTGCCTCCCGAATCGCGGACGAAGGATCGGCCGCTGTTGCGCGTCGTCGCCGACAACACGGCGTCTCCACCGTCGTTCGCCGACCTGCACGCGCGCAGCCATGAATTTGCAGCGCCCGACCT
>JAICXH010000143.1 GCA_025981645.1 Burkholderiales bacterium | reverse complement strand
GCGGGGAGGCACGCAAAGCGCGGCAATCGCGCGAGCGCGACGTTCATCCGGAACGTTCCGGAGCCGCAACGCCAGCCGTCGATCCGGGTGAGGAAATCGGCGTCGACGGCCGAGCGGTCGACGAGTGTGCCGAAGAGCAGCTTCGGGTTCACGTTTGCGACGACGCGCGCTGCGCGAATGGTCTCGCCGCCGTCGAGCTCGACACCGGCGGCGCGTCCGTCCTCGACAAGCACGCGCCGCACGGGAGCCGACGTGCGGATCGTGACGCCGCGCGCGACGCACGTGCGCATCATCGCCTGAGTGATCGCGCCCATGCCGCCGATCGCGTGCCCCCACTGCCCGCGCTCGCCGTTGACTTCGCCGAACACGTGGTGGAGCAGCACGTAGGCCGTACCCGGCGCGTACGGGCTCTGGAAGTTGCCGACGACGGCGTCGAAGCCGAACGCCGCCTTGAGCGGATCCGACTCGAACCAGCGGTCGAGGATCTCGCCGGCACTCTTGGTGAACAGCTCGATCACGTCGCGCTGTCCGGCGCGGTCGAGCGCGCGAAACGCCCGCGTCGTCTTCCACAGCGAGAGTGCCTGCGCGATGCGCTCGCGCCGGTCGCGACCCGGCACCGGCGGCGTCACGCGCAGGAGGTCGCGCAGCACGTCGGCCGCGCGCTCGAGCATCGCGTAATACGCCGGCAAGCGCTCGGCATCGTCATGCGAGAACCGGGCGACTTCGGCCTGCGTCGCTTCGATCCCGCCGCCGATGCTCAAGTGGCGTCCGCCGGGAAGCGGGAGGAAGTTGGCGAGCGGGCGCCTGACGATCGTGAGCCCCTGCGCCGCGAGTCCGAGCTCGTCGATCACCTCGCGCGCGAGCAGGCTTATCGTGTAGCTCGCCGTCGAATTGCGGAACCCGGGATGGAACTCTTCGGTCACCGCGGCGCCGCCGACCACGCCGCGCCGCTCGACGATGGCGACCGCGAGGCCCGCGGCGGCAAGATAGGCGGCGCAGACGAGGCCGTTGTGCCCGGCGCCGATGACGACCGCATCGTAGCGGGTGCCGCTCACCTCAGCGACCGATCGCGCGTTCCGTTGCGCTGCCGGCGGTGGTCAACCGGCGAGCCCCGCCGCGACCGTCGAGAAGCCGCCGTCGACGTAGGTAATTTCGCCGGTAATCGCCGACGACAGCGAAGAGAAATAGAACATCGCGACGTTGCCGACCTCGTCGATCGTCACGTTGCGCCGCAACGGCGCGTTCTCGGCGACGAAGTGCAGGATCTTCGAGAAGCCGCCGATGCCCGCCGCGGCGAGCGTCTTGATCGGCCCGGCCGAGATCGCGTTGACGCGCGTGCCCTCCGGGCCGAGCGTCGCGGCGAGATAGCGGACGTTCGCCTCGAGGCTCGCCTTCGCGAGACCCATCACGTTGTAATTGACGACGGCGCGCGCCGCGCCGAGATAGGTCAGCGTCAAGATCGACGCATTGCGCCCCGCCATCAGCGGCCTCGCGCCGCGAGCGAGCGCTGCGAGGCTGTAGCTCGAGATATCGTGCGCCGTGGCAAACGCCGCGCGCGACACGCCGTCGAGAAAATCGCCGGAGAGCGCTTCACGCGGCGCGAACGCAATCGAGTGCAGCATGCCGTCGAGCCCGCCCCATTCGCCCGCGAGGCGCGCGAACAGCGCGGCGATCTGGTCGTCCGATGCTACGTCGCAGGCCAGCACCGGGCACGGCCCGAACTCGGCGGCGAGCCGGACGACGCGCTCCTTCAGCTCGTCGCTCGCGTAAGTGAACGCGAGCGTCGCACCCTCGCGGTGGCACGCCTTCGCGACCCCGTAGGCGATCGAGCGATTGGACAGCACACCGGTGATCAGCAGCCTGCGCTCGGCGAGAAGGCCCATGACGATGCGCCCTGCGGTCAGAACTGAAGGGTCTGCGCCGGCTCGAACACGCCGCAGGCGATGAGCTCATTGGGAACGTCGGGCACCGCCGCGGTCACCTTGCGCCCGGCATAGACGATGACGCTGCGACCGGCCACGCCGTCGGGGCCGGTCGCGCGCAAACCCGGGACGTGCACCGTCGCGTTGGTGTTGCCAGCCTCGCCGCTGTGCAGCTCGCCGACGAGGTCGGCCGGTGCGCGCTTCGACTCCGGCGGAGACCACGCGGGCCCTGCCGAGAAGCCGTTCGGTGACGTGCAGTTGCCGTTGCGATTGATCGTGACGCGGTACGGACCGGTCGGAATGTTGAACGCCGCGACGGTGAGCGTGGCGCCGTCGCCGCGATCGACGACTTTCACCTTCCCGGTGACCGCCGAGCCACCGATCGCACGGAGCTCGGCGACCTGGCCGAGGCTCTTCGCATTGGCGGCCGCCATGGTCTTCTGTTCGGCGTCGGTTCCCGCGCCGCGCGAAGCGCAGCCTGCGACCTGCACCGACACCAGCACCGACACGAGTGCGGCGACGGCGAGCCGGCGGATGCCCGGGGCGGGCTGCGATGCCGTCGAATCGGTGCGCATGCCGCGATGATACGGGATCGCGCGGGTAGCTCGTGGGTCGAGGCGCGACGCCCCGCTGCGTACGCACCCCGCAGCGTAGAATGCGGACCGCCGCGTCCGCGTTGCGCGGTGTGCGTTGCGCCCCGAGATCATGTCGCTGCCCATGCTGCCCGAAGAGATCGTCGCCGAGCTCGACAAGCACATCGTCGGGCAGGGTGCGGCGAAGCGCGCCGTCGCGATCGCGCTGCGCAACCGCTGGCGCAGGCAGCAGGTGCCCGAGCCGCTGCGCCAGGAGATCACGCCGAAGAACATCCTGCTGATCGGGCCGACTGGCGTCGGCAAGACCGAGATCGCGCGCCGGCTCGCACGCCTTGCCGATGCGCCGTTCGTCAAGGGCGAGGCGACCAAGTTCACCGAGGTAGGCTACGTCGGCCGCGACGTCGATACGATCGTGCGCGACCTCGTCGAGGTCGCCGTCAAGCAGACCCGCGAAACGGCGATGCGCGACGTGCGCGGCCGCGCCGTCGACGCCGCCGAGGAACGCGTGCTCGACGTGCTGCTGCCGCCGGGGCGCGAGATCAATTTCGACGACATGAAGCCCGCCGATTCGGCGACGCGGCAGAAGTTCCGCAAGATGCTGCGCGAAGGGCGCCTCGACGACAAGGAGGTCGAGCTCGAGGTCGCCTCGGCGGTGCCGCAGATGGACATCTTGGCGCCGCCCGGCATGGAGGATCTCACCGCGCAGATCCAGGGCATGTTCCAGCAGATCGGGAG
>JAICXH010000069.1 GCA_025981645.1 Burkholderiales bacterium | reverse complement strand
GTGCTGCCGCTCTACGTCTCGACGCTCCTCAAGCGGATCCAGGAGGCGCGGGCACGGGCCGAGGAAGCGAACCTCGCGAAGACGACGTTCCTCGCCAACATGAGTCACGAGATGCGGACGCCGCTGAACGGCATCGTCGGCGTCGTCGACCTCATGAGGACGACGGCGCTGTCGGTCCAGCAAACCGAGCTCGTCGGACTGCTGCGCCACTCGATTACGGTGCTGCGCTCGCTCGTCGACGATGTGCTCGACATCAGCAAGATCGAGGCGGGGCATTTGACGATCGAGGTCGCGGCGTTCGATCTGCACACCTGCATCAACGGCCTCGTCAACCTGCTGCGCCCGCATGCGCAGGCAAAGGGCCTCGCGCTCTCGGCGATGATGGATCCCGCCCTCGAGTATCGGGTGAAGGGCGATCCGCATCATCTGCGCCAGGTGCTGCTCAATCTGCTCGGCAACGCCATCAAATTCACCGAACGCGGCGAGGTCAGCCTCGCGGTGTCGTTGAAGCGGGAGACGCCCGAGGGCGTCACCGCGCGATTCGAAGTGAGGGATACCGGCATCGGGATTGCCCCCGGGGCCATCAGCCGAATCTTCGATCGCTTCGTGCAGGCGGACCAGTCGACGACGCGCAAATACGGCGGCACCGGGCTCGGCACGACGATCGCCAAGCAGCTCACCGAGTTGATGGGCGGCAACATCGGCGTGACGAGCACGCTCGGCGAGGGAAGCACGTTCTGGATCGAGCTGCCGTTCCTGCACGACGACCCGGTTCCCGCCACCGTCGCCGACAGCCAGCCGCAGGCAACACCCGAACCGGTTCCCGGTGGTCTCACACTCGTCTACGGCGGCGCGCGGTCGCCGCAGCTCGTGTCGACCCTCGAGTCGATCGGCGAGCACTGCGAAACGGTTCCTCTTTCGATTTCGATGGGAGCGCGGCTCGACGAACTCGCGGCCGCCGGCGTCGTGATCCGTGCCGTGGTCGCGGCGTGTCCGGTCGAGCAGGCCTGCGCCGCCTTCAGCGCCGCGACCCAGCGCGTCGGCGAGCGGCCGATCGCGCTCGTCTACATCGCCGACGACGGTATCTCGGTCGTCGACCGCGCGCGAATCACCAGTATTCGCGGCGCCTACGCGCTCGACTATCCGTCGGCGCGCCTGCTCGCCAACGCGATCCATGCCGCAACCGCCGGCGCAGAGATCGACGATCCTGCGCGTCCCGACCTCGCTCGTGTGCTCGAGAGCCGACGCAAGGCGCTCACCATCCTCGTCGCCGAGGACAACGCGACCAACCAGGCGATCATTCGCCAGCTCCTCGAGCGCGCGGGTCACAAGGTTCTGCTCGCCGCTGACGGTGAGCAGGCCCTCGACCTCTACGAGCGGCAGCGGCCGGACCTCGCGATCCTCGACTTCAACATGCCCCACCGGAGCGGCGTCGAAGTCGTCCGCGCAATCCGCATCATGGAGCCTCCCGGGGAACGGACTCCGGTCGTCATCCTCTCCGCGTCGGTGACCGCCGAGTCGCGACGCCTCGCCGAGTCGGCTGGCGCCGACGGCTACATCGGAAAGCCGTTCGACGCGGTGGCGCTGATCCAGCAGATCGACCGGCTGGCGGCGGGACACCGCGTGCCGATCGCTCCAAAGGTCGTCGCGCAGCCCGCACCGCGCGCTACGCCTGCTGCGAACTTCGACCCGGCGCTGATCGACGCGAGCCGCGTCGCCCAGCTCGAGGACATCGCGCGCGATCCGGGCTTTCTCGCCGAGCTCATCCGCGGCTTCACGAGCGACGTCGAGAGCCTCCTCGTGCGAACGAGCGACGCGCTCGATGCGGGCGACGTCGAGGCGCTGCCGGATCTGATGCATACGTTGAAGGGGGCTGCGGTCAGCGTCGGCGCCGTGCGTCTCGCGGCGCTCACGCGCGAATTCGATGCGCACGTCGACGCCGGGAGCGTGCAGGAAACACAGGTCGCATACGCCGAGCTCCGCGCGTGCTTCGACGCGACCGCCTCGTCGCTGCGCGAATACCTGCGCGTCCAGCATCACGCGTCGATCTGAGGGCGACTCCTTCGCCGATACGCGCCAGCGTCCGCTGCGCACGGGCGCGCGGAGCGCTCCTACCAGTTAATCGCCTCCTCGCGCGGGGCGCAGATGGCGTCGATGATCGCCTCGTCCTGTGAACGCGATTCGAGCCGATCCTGGGCGCGCACGAGCCGCGCCATCATCCGCAGATCGCGGTTCTCCAGACGCAGCGCCGCGTCGACCCAGACAGCAACGACGTTGCGCATCTCGGCGTGGCCCACCGGCAGGAACTCGCGCTTCGCAAGCGACATCGCACGGAAGCTGTTGCGCTTGCGCTGGCGCGCCTGGATCATTGCGCGCGTCGTATCGAGCCCGGCGCCGTCCTCGGCGAGCACATCGACGACTCCGAGGTCGTGCATCTCCTTCGCACCGTAGACGCGTCCACTCATGATGATGTCCTCGGCCCCGCGCATGCCAATCTTGCGCGCGAGCAGCGAGAGCGCCCCCATCCCCGGGAACATGTTGAACAGCACCTCGGGAAAGGAGAACGTCGCGCCGCGCTCCGCGACGAGGACGTCGCTCGACAGCGCGCACTCGAATCCGCCGCCGAAAGCCTTGCCCTGCACGAGCGAAAATGTCTGGATATCCGACCGAAAACCGGTGATGCGCCGGAACATGTTGTCAACGCACAGATTGCCGTAGTGCGTGAGCGACTCGCGGTCCTTGCGCAGGATCGCCTGCACGAACATCGACAGGTCGCCGCCGAGATTGAACACCCCAGGAAGGCGGCTGCCGAACACCGCGAATTCGACCTTGCACTGCCGGCCCTCGTGATGCATCCATCCCTGATGTTGCTCGAGCGCACGCTCGAAGTGAGCCGTCTCCTCAAGAAACGCCAGGTTGAACGATGGGCGCGGAGCGGGCTTCATCCACCAATACATCGTCGACGAGTCGATGTCGTACTCGACCTCGATCTGACGCAAATGCGATGTATTGGCGACGGTCGGAAATTCGGTCACTGCGTTCATCGAAACACCCCCGAAGAAAAGCTCGCGTTGCGACAAATCGGCCGGAGCGGCGCGTTCGGCTTATGACGCAGAACGTCACCTCTCGCGCGCGTTGAACGCAGGGCGGCAAGAATTGCCGTCCTGCGGCACGCGTGTACTCTACATCAAGTTACATCAGGAACGGAATCCCGATCGTCCGCGCGGGCGTGCTTGCGTTGCGTTTTTGCCAATCCGGCAACGGTGCAGCGAGTTAGCGACGGCAGCGTATCCAATTCCGAGTTGTCGGTGGACGGCAACCATCGATGTTTCCAGCACGTTGTGGCATACATATACGTAGACCACAATAGACCACGAGGAAAACCGCTAAGTCTCGCGACCGACGGCCCCAGCGACCACAATGCGTTGCGTCGCGGTAAGACTGGGCGACCGCTAGGCGAGCGGCGCCCAGTGACCGCCGACGAGGCCCTCGATCGGCCGAAAACTCGCCTTGTAGGCCATCTTCGGGCTTTCCCTGATCCAGTACCCGAGGTACAGGTACGGCAGGTCGAGGTCGCGGCAGCGCTCGATCTGCCAGAGGATGCTGGACGTGCCGTAGCCGGCACTGGGCGGCTCGGGGTCGAAGAACGTATAGACCGACGAAAGTCCGTCCGCCAGCCGGTCGACGAGGCTCACGACGCGCAGCGCCGGCCCGTCGCGGAACTCATAGAGCTCGGTGGCGACATTGCTGTGCAGCAGGAAGTGCTGGTATTGCTCACGGCTGTCCTGGTCCATGCCGCCGCCGGCGTGACGCGAGCGCTGGTACTTGAGATACAGCGCGTAATGCGCCGGATCGTAGACGAGCTCGCGCCGCACGGCGACGAGGCCCGAGTTCCGGCGCCAGGCGCGGCGCTGGCTGCGGTTCGGCGCGTAGCGCGCAACGGGGACGCGCACCGGAACGCAAGCGTGGCAGTGGTCGCAGTACGGCCGATAGGTGAACGCGCCGCTGCGCCGGAAGCCGAGGCGCACGAGCTCGCTGTACACGCGCGAATCGATGAGGTGACTCGGCGTCGCGACCTGCGAGCGCGCCGCACGATCGGGCAGGTAGCTGCATGGATACGGCGCCGTGGCGTAGAACTGCAGCGTCGCCAGCGGAAGATCGTTGAGCCTGCTCACGCGTACTCCGGTAACGCTCCCGGCGTCCAGCCCCCGGGGGCTGCCGTCGAGTGTATCAACTGGCCGAGTTCGCGCGCAAAACGTTCGCGCGGCAGCGGCCGTGCGCCGAGCGACGCGAGATGCCGCGTCTGCTGCTGGCAATCGATCAGCGGGATGTCGCGGCGTCGCGCGACACTCACCAGCGCCGCGAGCGCGACCTTCGAAGCGTCGCTGACCCGTGTGAACATCGATTCGCCGAAGAACACCCTTCCCATTGCGAGACCGTAGAGACCGCCGACGAGTTCACCGCCCTGCCACGCTTCCACCGAGTGCGCGTAACCGAGGCGATGCAGCGCACGATAGGCATCCTGCATCGCCGGCGTGATCCAGGTGTCCGCCCGATCGCTGTCGCCGCGCGGCAATGTCGCGCAAGCTTCGATCACCGCGTCGAACGCCGTGTCGATGCGGACATCGAACTCGCGCCGACGGATCCGGCGCGCGAGCGAGCGCGCACAGCGAAACTCGCCGGGATAGAGCACCATCCTGGGATCCGGACTCCACCACAGCACGGGCTGACCGTCGCTGTACCACGGGAAGATACCCTGCCGGTATGCGTCGATCACCCGTTCCGGAGTGACGTCGCGGCTCGCCGCGAGGAGGCCGTTCGGCTCGGCGAGCGCCTGTTCGAGCGGAGGAAAGGCGTCGCCAATTCGCAGCCACGCGATCAATGCCGGAACGCCGGCGGCCAGTGTGCGCCGGGAGGATAGAATCGGCGGGCGCCGCCCCCGTAGCTCAGTGGATAGAGCACATTCCTCCTAAGAATGGGGTCGCACGTTCGATTCGTGCCGGGGGCGCCATCATGCGCGTAAACGCGGCGCCGTGTCATCTGTTGTCGAACTTGTTTCGATGATCCCCGAATCCCACTCCGGCGACCGCGCGCAGCCGGAATCGCTTACACCAGCGGGCTCCGCCTCCGATTCGATCCACTATCGGATTGCCGCGGCGCACCTTCACGCGCACCGCTTCGAAGTCTCCTGCACGGTCGCACGACCCGACCCTGCGGGCCAACGATGGCGTCTGCCGACCTGGATCCCCGGGAGCTATCTGATCCGCGAGTTCGCACGCCACGTAATCGCCATTCGCGCGGAGCGCGAAGGCAACCCGGTGGCGATCGCGAAGGAGGCGAAGGACGTCTGGCGTGTCGCTCCCGGGACAGGGCCGATCACCGTGACGATCGAGGTGTTCGCATTCGACCTCTCGGTGCGCGGTGCCTACGTCGACACCGAGCGCGGTTTCTTCAACGGGGCATGCGTGTTCCTCTGTCCCGAGGGTCTCGAATCGTCGCCGTGCACGCTCGATATCATGCCTCCGGACGACCCCGCCGCAGCCGACTGGCGGGTCGCGACGACGCTCGCGCGGAGCGACGCGACGGAGCGAGGCTTCGGGCGCTACCGCGCGGTGAATTACGATGAGCTGATCGATCATCCGGTCGAAATGGGCCGCTTCGAGCTCGCGCACTTCGAGGCGGGACACGTGCCGCACGCGATCGCGATCAGCGGAGCGCGCTGCATCGCCGTCGGCCGCCTGACCGACGATATCGCGCGCGTGTGCCGATGGCAGATCGAGTTCTTCGGCGGCACCGGCGCGAAGCCCCCGTTCGAGCGCTATCTCTTTCTCGTCCGCGCAACCGACCACGGGCACGGCGGCCTCGAACACCGCTCCTCGACGAGCCTCATCTGCTCGCGCAGCGAGCTTCCCCGCGCGAGCCCGGAACCCGAGCCGGCCGCGCCGGCGATCGACGACGACTATCTGCGCTTCCTCGGGCTTGCCAGCCATGAGTACTTCCACGCGTGGAACGTGAAGCGCGTCAAGCCGGCCGCATTCGTCCGCTACGACCTCGCGCACGAGGCGTATACGCGCCAGCTGTGGATCTTCGAGGGTGTCACGTCGTACTACGACGACCTCGCCCTCGTACGCTGCGGCTTGATCGACGCGTCGCGCTACCTCGAACTCGTCGCGCGAAGCATCACGACGCTGCTGCGCACCCCGGGCCGTGCCGCGCAGTCGCTCGGCGACTCGAGCTTCGATGCCTGGATCAAGCATTACCGTCCCGATGTCGACACACCGAATGCCGCAGTCAGCTATTACCTCAAGGGCTCGCTGGTTGCGCTGGCGCTCGACCTCACACTGCGGCGCGAAGGCCGCACATCGCTCGACGACGTGATGCGCGCGGTGTGGCGCCGCTACGGCGATCAGGCGACCGGGGTGCCCGAGGATGGCTTCCGCGCGGTCGCCGAGGAGCTCGCCGGACGGTCGCTGGCGCCGTTCTTTCGCGATTACGTCGATGGTACGGCCGAGCTGCCGCTCGCCGGGCTCCTCGATGCATTGGGGATCGAGCTTCACCTGCGCAGTGCCGCCGGCGCGACCGACAAGGGCGGCACCCCGGCGTCGGGGCCGCCGGCCCGTTGCTGGTTCGGCGCAACGGTCGAGGCGAATCTCGCGCTTCGTCACGTGTTCAGCGGGGCCCCGGCGGAACGCGCGGGACTCGCGCCCGGCGACGTGCTGGTGGCATTCGACGGCATCAAGGCGACGCCCGAATCGTTCGCGGCGCTGGCATCGCGGCGCGCTCCTGGCGAGCGCATCGACGTGCACGTGTTCCGGCGCGAGGAACTGCAGACTCGGACGGTCGAGCTCGCCGCCGCACCGCAGGATACCGTCTGGCTCTCCGTGCGCGACGAGCAAAGCGGGCACACGAGTGCACTTCGCCGCGCCTGGCTCGGCGCCTGGCCGGTGACGTGACCGGCGGCGCTGGCGCGCGGAAGACCGGCAGGCTGTCAGCCGCCCGGCGTGCGGCGACCGCTCTTGCGCGGCGCCGGCGCGTGCGCGCCCCGCAGCGCCTCGAGCGACGCGAGTTGCAGCTCGAAGGTCTTGATGCTCATCTGGATCAGGTTGAGGCTCATCGCGAGCCAACCTTCGATCACTTTGAGCTCACCGATCTTGCGCTCGATCTCGGTCGGATCGAGCGCGGCGAACATTGCCGCGGGATTCGGGAACGGCAGCATGCCGGGAAGCATCGGCGGAACAGTGCCGAACCCCGCCGGAGCTTCAGCGGGCCGAGCCGACTCGCCGGTCGCGCCGGGCGCGCTGGTGCCAGCCGTCGAAGGTCGCGCCGCAGTCGACGAACGATCCGGTCCCGCGCTTGGTATCGGCGCAGGCATCGCGAACGGGTTCCACATCCGCTGCATGAATGCCATCGCGTCCTCGGCGGTGAACGCGGCTGCGCCGGGTGCCGGCTTGTCCTGGGTGTCGCTCATCGTCGTCGTCTCGTAGAGGGGCCGTGCGCTAATATCCTGCGCCATGGCCGCAACTGCCGCAACCCTGCGCGAGACCCTCTCCACGATTGTCGGCGACGCGCAGGTTCTCGTCGATGAAGATGCCGTGGCGCCCTACCTCGTCGATGCGCGCCAGCGCTTTCGCGGCCGCGCATCAGCGGTAGTGCGCCCGGGGAGCACCGACGAAGTCGCGGCGGTGGTTCGCGCATGCGCCCGTGCCGGCATTACGGTCGTCGTCCAGGGTGGCAACACGGGCCTCTGCGGAGGTGCGACGCCGGACGCGTCAGGGCGCAGCATCGTCATTTCGCTCGCCCGCATGCGGCGCGTGCGCGAAGTCGATGCGGCCAACGCGACGCTCACGGTCGAGGGCGGCGTCACGCTCGCCGCAGTGCAGGCTGCCGCCGACGCGGCGGGACTTCGATTCCCGCTTTCGCTCGCCTCCGAGGGAAGCTGCACGATCGGCGGCAACATCGCGACCAATGCAGGAGGTACGGCCGTCCTGCGCTACGGCAACACGCGCGCACAGGTGCTCGGCCTCGAGGTCGTGCTCGCCGACGGGCGCGTCTGGAACGGCCTGCGCGCGCTGCGCAAGGACAACACCGGCTACGATATGAAGCAACTCTTCATCGGCAGCGAGGGCACGCTCGGTATCGTCACCGCAGCGGTGCTCGCCCTCGTGCCCCCGCCGCGCGAGCGCGCGACCGCCCTCGCCGCGGTCCCGGGGCTGGCACAGGCTGTGCTCCTGCTTTCCCGGTTGAAGGACGCTCTCGGGAGCCGGTTGACCGGTTTCGAACTGATGAGCGACGTCGCAGTTGGCCTCTCGCGCAAGCACCATCCGGATCTTCCCGACCCCCTCCCGGGATGCCCGTGGTACGCGTTGATCCAGGCCGACTCGAGCGTGGCCGGTCCGGCGCTCGCCGCGGACGTCGAGGGCGCGCTTGCCGAAGCGGTTTCAGTGGGGGTCGCCGGCGACGCGACGGTCGCCGCTTCCGCGGAACAGGCGAGACGGCTCTGGGCGCTGCGCGAGAACATCAGCGAAGCCCAGCGCCGCGAGGGGCCGAACGTGAAGCACGACATCGCTCTTCCAGCGTCGGCGATCCCCGCGTTCGTCGCTTCCTGCGGCGGCGCACTCGCGGCGGCCTTTCCGGATGCGCGCCTCGTCGTCTTCGGGCACCTCGGCGACGGCAATCTGCACTACAACGTGGCTGCGGCGCCAGGCGTCCCGGCGGAGACGCTGATGCGGCGCGCGGCGGACATCAATCGCATCGTCTACGACGAAGTCACCGTGCGAGGCGGGACCATCAGCGCCGAGCACGGCATCGGCCAGTTGAAGCGCGAAGCATTGGCGCGATATCGCGGTCCGCTCGAACTCGAGCTGATGCGGCGCGTCAAGGACGCGCTCGACCCCCAAGGCATCTTCAACCCCGGGAAGGTCCTCGCCGACGCTGTGCGGGCGTGACCATGGGACGAATCATCTTCTGGCTGGTGATCGCGTTCGGCGTGCTCCTCGCGCTGCGCCTTCTGAACGTCGCCAATGCCGGTTCGCGCCGGGACGCGACGACCGGACGCGCCTCGCGCTCACGCGGCCGCGATCGGGCGATGGTCCGCTGCGTCGGCTGCGGCGTTTTCGTGCCGCGCGCCGATGCAATTGATGCCCCGCGCGGACCGACTTGCGGCGACGCGCGCTGCCTGCGCCTCGGACAGCGCGACGCCGCGTGAGCACCACCGTGCATCGCTCGTCCGCCGCACCGGTCTACGACCCGGCGTCGCTGCCTGCCTCGATCACCGGCTCGACGCGGCGCATCCTGTGGATCGTCGGGCTGTTCCGCGCGGCGAGCGGCGCACTGCTGCTCGGGCTCGCGCTGCTCCTCGACTTGCGCAGCTTCGACGTCGCGGCGCCGGGTTCGTTCGTCATCGCGGCGTCGCTCTACTTCATTTTCGGCCTCGCCGCGTTCGGGTGGATCCAGCAGGAGCGCCTGCCGCTGCCGCTTGCGCAGACGCTGCTCGCGCTCCTCGCCGGCGACATCTTCTTCCTCGGCCTCGCGATGATCGCCGGCGGCAGCACCGGCGCGCCGCTGCCGATCCTGCTGTTCCCGCAGCTCGCCGCGACCGGCTGGCTGCTGCGCACGCGCATCGCGTTCTTCCACGCTGCGTTCGCCGCACTGATGCTGCTGCTGCTCGTCGGCTGGCGCGCGATCGGCGGCGACATCGGTGGCCCACAGGTATTCCAGACCGCGCTCGTGTGCATCGGCTACTTCGCGATGGTCGGCACCGCCGTGGTGATCGGACGGTATACGAAAGCTTCCGAGGACCTCGCGACGCAGCGGGGAATCGACGTCGCCAATCTCGAGCAAGTCAACCGCCTGATCATCCAGGACATGCAGGACGGCGTGCTGGTGGTTGACCTGAACGGAGTCGTGCGCGGTCACAACGCGCAAGTCACGCGGCTGCTCGGCGGTTTCGGGCGGATGCGCGGTGGCATGCGCCTCGCCGAGTTCTCCGCGACACTGCACGATTATTGGCGTCGCTGGGACGAGGACCAGAGCGAGCTGCTGCCGCCGTTCAAGGTCGAAGCGACGCAGCGCTTGCTGCGCGTGCGACTGGTGCGCATCGGCTCGGGGCTGAACGGCGGCTCGCTCATCTACCTCGAAGACCTCGGCCGCGCGCAGAACGAGGCGCAGCAGATGAAGCTCGCGGCGATGGGCCGGCTGACGGCGTCGATCGCGCACGAAGTGCGCAATCCGCTGTCGGCGATCAACCAGGCGGCCCAGCTCCTCGAGGAGGACGGCGTCGTCGCGCCGGGTGGCGCGAGGCTCCTCGCGATGATCCGCAACAATGCACGCCGGATCGATCGTATCGTCGGCGAGGTGCTGCAGCTCAACCGACGCGACCGCCAGCAGCCGGAGGCCGTCCGCCTGGCGGAGTTCATACACACCATCGTCGACGAGATCGTCCAGGCCGAGGCGATCCCGCGGCGAGCGATCCACATCGACGTAGAGGATTCCCTCGCGATCACGTTCGACCGCGGACACCTGTCGCAGATCGCCTGGAACCTCGTGCGCAATGCCTGGCAGCACTGCCAGAAGCGCGACGCCAGCATCGCCGTCGCCGCACGCGCCGGCTACAACGGCGACGCAGTGATCTTCGAGCTCGCCGACGACGGCCCGGGGGTCGCCGCGGAGAACCGCGCGCACATCTTCGAGCCCTTCTTCACCACGCGCCCCGGCGGAACCGGCCTCGGCCTCTACATCGCGCGCGAGCTCGCTGACGCCAACGGCGCGACGCTCGAGCTCCTGCCGAAGAGTCCCGGGGCGATGTTCCGCATCACGTTCCGGCGCGCGGCGCTGCGAGCGGTCGCGGCCAGCGCGTAGATCCCCCGCGCCGGCGCCCCTTTTCCAACCAACGATGGCCTCCATGTCACGCCGAATTCGCGGTCAACCGAAAGTGCTGGTCGTCGACGACGAGCCCGATCTCCTCGAACTGCTCGAGCTCACGCTTTCGCGGATGGGTCTCGACACCATCCGCGCGGAATCGGTTGCCGAGGCGCTGCGTCTGCTCGATTCGGGTCCGTTCGACCTGTGCTTCACCGACTGGAATCTCCCGGACGGCGAAGGGCTCAAGGTCGTCGAGCACATCACGCAGAAGTCGCTCGACGTCCCGGTGGCGGTGATCACCGCGTTCGGTCGCCCGGAGAATGCAGTCGCCGCGCTGAAGGCCGGCGCGTTCGACTACCTCGCCAAACCGGTTGCGCTGGAGCAGTTGCGTGCGCTGGTCAAACAGGCGCTCAAGGTCCCCGAGAAGCCGCAGCCGGCCAACAGCTACCAGCTCCTCGGCGACTCGCCGGCGATGCAGCAGGTGCGCGGCCTCATCGACAAGCTCGCAAAGAGCCAGGCGCCCGTGTTCGTCAACGGCGAATCGGGAAGCGGCAAGGAGCTCGCGGCGCGAATGATCCACCTGAAGGGCCCGCGCGCCGAGCAGCCGTTCATCGCCGTCAACTGCGGTGCGATTCCGGAGAACCTGATGGAGAGCGAGTTCTTCGGCTACCGCAAAGGCGCCTTCACCGGCGCCGAGGCGGATCGGGAAGGTTTCTTTCAAGTGGCCAATGGCGGCACGCTGTTTCTCGACGAAGTCGCCGATCTTCCGCTTGCGATGCAAGTCAAGCTCCTGCGCGCAATCCAGGAGAAGAAGGTGCGGAAGGTCGGCTCGACGACCGAGGAGCCCGTCGATACCAGGCTCATCAGCGCCACGCACAAGAACCTCGCCGCGCTGGTCGAAGGCGGGGAGTTCCGCCAGGATCTCTATTACCGGCTGCATGTGATCGAACTCGCGATGCCGAGCCTGCGCGAGATGCGCGAGGACATTCCGTCGATCGCCAATTCGATTCTGGCGCGGCTCGCTCGCGGCAACCCGGCAGCGCTCGAGCCCGAGGCGATGGCCGCGCTCGAGCGCTATCCGTTCCCGGGCAACGTGCGCGAGCTCGAAAACGTCCTCGAGCGCGGACTTTCGCTCGCGGCGGAACCGCAACGCATCAGCGCCGAAGACCTGCACCTCAATCCGGTCGCCGAGGAGGCGGAAACGGCGATTCCGGCAGGCGAGAAATGGCCGCTGCAGGACTATCTCGACCGCGTCGAGCGCGCGGCGATCAACGAAGCGCTCGAGAAGACCCGGTTCAACCGCACTGCCGCAGCGAAGCTGCTCGGGATCACCTTTCGCGCGATGCGCTACCGGATGGAGCGGCTGGGCATCAAGTAGCGCACCGTGCCGTCGATCCGCGATCTGGCACGGTTTCTGCGCGTAGCGCCCCGAGATCGATCACAGGGCCGACGCCCGCTACGTTGCACCCATGCCATCCGTTGCCCAGCGCACCATCCGACCGTCGTTCGACTTCCTCGCCGCGTTGTCGCGTACAAATAGCGCAATCGTCCGGATTCGGGATCCGCAGGCCCTGTTCGACGAGATTTGCGCCATTTGCGTCGACCACGGTATCGCGAAGGTCGCGTACATCGCGATGGCGGATGAAGGCGGTTACGCGCGTCCGGTTGCGTCGGCCGGACCCGCAAAGGCATTTCTGTCCGACATCGAAATACCGCTGCGTCCGGTGCCGGGTGCCCAGCCGGGGCCGATTGCAACCGCGATTCAGCGTGGGCAGCCGTATGTCGCGAACGATCTCCATGCCGATCCGTCGACGCCACCCTGGCGACCGCGCGCGATAAGCATCGGAAGCAACGCCACCGCAGCGTTTCCGATTCACCGGGGAACCCGCGTCGTGGGCGCCCTGAGTCTTCATGTAACGCGGAAGGGCTTCTTCGATGCTGCGGTCGTGGAGTTGCTGCAGGCCATGGCGGATGACCTCTCTTACGCGCTGGAGAACATCGATCGAGAGGGGGAGCGCGCCGAGGCGGTACGCGAGGCCGAGGTAGGACGCGAGCGTTTCCGCACGATCTTCGACGTCACGCCTGCTGCGACCGCAATCTGGTGCGAATCCGCTGCAGGGCCGGTCGACGCGAACGATTCGTTTTGCGTGCTGCTCGGTCTGGACCCGAACGACCGCGGGACAGACGCCTTTCAGATCGAGGCCCGGCGGTGCTACGACGAGCTCGATCTCGCCACGCACGCCGCCCGATTGCGCGCAAATCACCGGGTTCGCGACCACGAAGCGAGATTGCGGTCGCGGTCAGGGCACCTCCGTGATGTATCGATAAGCGCCAAGCTGATCACATGTGGCGACGAGACGTGCATGCTCACCGTGATCACCGACATCACCGAGCGCAAGATGTACGAAGCGAGCCAGGAGCACTTCGTCACGCACGACAACGTCACCGGTCTGCCGAATCGCAGGCTGTTCTACAGCCTCGCGGCGCAGGCGATTGCCAAGTGCCGTCGGACCAACACCGTGGCCGCCCTCGTTCTGGCGGATCTCGATCGGATGAAGTTCGTCAACGACGAGCACGGACACCGCGTCGGCGACGAAGCGCTCCGCCTGGTCGGCGAGCGCCTGCGCGCGCTGGTGCCGGACGGTGATCCAATCGCGCGACTGAGCGGTGACGAGTTCGTCATGCTGCTTACGGGACTGCGCGCACCGCCCGATGTCCAGTCCTGGCTCGCACGCATCGGCGAGTCATTGTCGTCGCCGATATGGGCATTCGGGACCGAGCTGCGTCTCAGCGCGAGCGTTGGTGTCGCCTTCTTTCCGAGTCACGGTACGGAAATCGACGAATTGGTGCGGAAGGCGGACCGAGCGATGTATACCGCCAAGTCCGTCGGCAACGGCGCGCACGCGCTGTACGGACCCGAGATGATGCTGGAACGGGGTGCGCACAACGATCTCGCCCCCCTCCTGCGGCGGGCAGTCGGACTCGAACAGCTCTTTGTCGAGTACCAGCCGAAGATCCGTATGTCGGACGGGCGCATCGCCGGTGCGGAGGCCCTGCTGCGCTGGCATCACCCGGAACGCGGTCTGATCGCTCCGACTGCGTTCGTGCCGGTCGCCGAGGAGACCGGCCTGATCGTCGAGATCGGCCAGTGGGTGCTTCGCGAGGCCTGCGCCCAGGCGGTCGCCTGGCAGGCACGTGGCCTTCCCGCGATCGCAATCGCGGTGAACGTGTCGGCGCACCAACTGCTGCATTCGAACTTCGAGACTCAGGTCCTCGACGCGCTCCAATTGACCGGGCTGAAGCCGGAGCTGCTCGAGCTCGAGATCACCGAGTCGGTCATCGCGAAAGACCTGGAACGGGTGAGCACGGCGATCGGCGACCTCCGTGCCATCGGCGTGCGTTTCGCCATCGACGACTTCGGGACCGGTTATTCGAGTCTCGGATATCTGAAGCGCTTCCGCGTCGATCGCGTCAAGGTCGACCAGTCCTTCGTGCGCGACGTTCCCTCGGACCAGGCCAATGCGGCGATCGTCCGCGCGGTCGTGTCGCTCGCGAAGAGCGTCGGACTCGAGGTCACTGCGGAAGGCATCGAGACGGACGAACAGTGCCGCTTCGTCGACGAGGCCGGATGCGACGAGATCCAGGGATACCTGTTCAGCCGCCCGGTGTCGGCGAACGAATTCGAAGTGATGCTGCGCGCCCGAAGGACGCTCGACGTTTCCTCATACCGCCGATGCGAGAACACCAGTTCCGTCGGGGGCCAGTGCGCTCGCTGATCGTCGATCGGGGCGGCATCGTTGCGCCCGCGACATTCATCGCGTCACCCAACTGCGACGAACGACCGGAG
>JAICXH010000140.1 GCA_025981645.1 Burkholderiales bacterium | reverse complement strand
CGCCGACCCTGCCACCATTGCGCTTGCCGCTCCCGCCGATGCGCCCGAGCCCACCCGCTGGTACAAGGACGCGATCATCTACCAGCTTCACATCAAGGCGTTCTACGATTCGAACGCCGACGGGATCGGCGACTTCCGGGGCCTGACCGAGAAGCTCGAGTACATCCGCGATCTCGGCGTCAACACGATCTGGCTGCTGCCGTTCTACCCGTCGCCGTTGCGCGACGACGGCTACGACGTCGCCGATTATCGCAACGTGAACCCGCTCTACGGGACGCGCAGCGACTTCCAGCATTTCGTCCGCGAGGCGCATCGCCACGGCCTTCGCGTCATCACCGAGCTGATCGTCAATCACACGTCGGACCAGCATCCGTGGTTCCAGGCGGCGCGCCGCGCGCCGAAGGGCTCGAACAAGCGCAACTACTACGTCTGGAGCGACGACCCCACGAAGTACAGCGGCACGCGGATCATCTTCACCGACACCGAGCGCTCGAACTGGGCATGGGACGACGTCGCGAACGCCTATTACTGGCATCGCTTCTTCAGCCATCAGCCGGATCTCAACTTCGACAACCCGCAGGTGCTGAAGGCCGTCTTTCGCGTGATGAAATTCTGGCTCGAGATGGGCGTCGATGGCTTCCGGCTCGACGCGATCCCGTATCTTTGCGAGCGCGAGGGCACGAACAACGAGAACCTGCCGGAAACGCACGTCGTGCTGAAGCGGCTGCGCGCGCTGATCGATGCGCAGTATCCGAACGTGCTGCTGCTCGCGGAAGCGAACCAGTGGCCCGAGGACGTGCGCGAGTATTTCGGCGACGCCGACGAATGCCACATGGCGTACCACTTCCCGCTGATGCCGCGGATGTACATGGCGATCGCGCAGGAGGAGCGCCATCCGATCACCGAAATCATGGCGCAGACGCCCGACATCCCTTCGATCTGCCAGTGGGCGATCTTCCTGCGCAACCACGACGAGCTGACGCTCGAGATGGTGACCTCTCGCGAGCGCGACTACATGTACAACATGTACGCGGCCGACAAGCGGGCGCGCATCAACCTCGGCATTCGCCGCCGGCTCGCGCCGCTGCTCGAAAACGACCTCGGCCGCATCAAGCTGATGAACAGCCTGCTCCTGTCGATGCCCGGCTCGCCGACGCTGTATTACGGCGACGAGATCGGCATGGGCGACAACATCTACCTGGGCGACCGCGACGCGGTGCGCACGCCGATGCAATGGGCACCCGAGCGCAACGCCGGCTTCTCGCGCGCCGATCCCCAGCGGCTTTACCTGCAGCCGATCATGGACCCGGTCTACGGCTACGAAGCGGTGAACGTCGAGGCGCAGTGGCGCGCGCCGTCGTCGCTTTTGCATTGGACGCGGCGAATGCTCGAGGTGCGCAAGGGCTTCGCCGCGTTCGGCCGCGGCTCACTCACGTTCCTGAGGCCGGAGAACCGCAAGATCCTCGCGTACCTGCGCGAATACGACGACGAGGTGATCCTGTGCGTCGCCAACCTTGCGCGCACCGCGCAACCGGTCGAGCTCGAGCTTGCCGCTTACCAGGGCCGCGTGCCGATCGAGCTGCTCGGCCGCACGCCGTTTCCGCCGATCGCCGATCGACCTTACCTGCTGACGCTCGCGGGCCACGCCTTCCTCTGGTTCCGCCTCGCATCGGCGCAGCAGTTGCCGGGTCACAACGAGCAGGTCACGTACCAGGAGTTGCCGGTGCTCGTGCTGTTCGACGGGTGGGCGAGCCTCTTCCGCGATCGCGTCGTGCCGTGGCGGATCGGCATGTCGGAGAAGGTGCGCAACCAGCTCGAGGCCGACGCGCTGCCGGCCTTCGTCGCCGGCAGGCGCTGGTATGCCGCGAAGAGCCAGGCGATCCGCCGCGTCGAGATCGCCGATCACGTCGAGTGGAAGCCGCACAATCGGACGTGGCTCGTCGCGATCATGCGCGTCGAGACCGAAGCCGAGGGCCAGGCGTACTTCATGCCGCTCACGCTCGCGTGGGAGGATTTCGACGAGCCGCTGATGCGCGCGCTGTCGCCGTTCGCGGTGGCGAAGGTGCGCCAGCAGGCGCAGGTCGGCGTTCTGGCGGACGCGTTCGGCGACGAGACGTTCGTCCGCGCGCTGGTCGTTGCCGTCGGCGAGGGCGCGAGGCAGAAATCGGCGCGCGGCACGATCCACTTTCGCCCGACCACCGCCTTCGCGGAACTGGCCGGCGCCGACGTCGAATCGCTTCCGGCATCGACGCCGGGCGCGCACAGCAGCAACACGGTCGTCGCGCTCGCCGACCGGCTGTTCGTCAAGGGCTATCGGCGCCTGCAGGTGGGCGTGAATCCGGAAGTCGAGATCGGCCGCTACCTGACCGAAGCCGTTCGCTTCGCGCATGCGGTGCCCGTTGCCGGCAGCGTCGAATACGTCGCGGACGACGGGCGCACGGCCACGCTCGCGCTCGTCCAGGGCTACGTGCAGAACCAGGGCGACGGGTGGGACTACACGCAGAGCTACCTCGAGCGCTTCTTCGACGACACGTCGCGCGAGGCGCCGCAGGCATCGGGGCCCGACGTGCACGGCGCGTACATGACGCTCGCGCGCACGCTCGGCGTACGCACCGCGGAGCTGCACGCCGCATTCGCCCGAAGCCGCGGCAATCCGGCGTTCGATCCCGAGCCGATGACGCCTGCCGACATCACGGCGTTGTCGCAGCGCGTGCGTGATGAAGCGGTGTCGGCACTCGAACGTCTCGCGCGCCGGCTCCATGCGCTCTCACCACCGCTGCGAGGCGCCGCGGAGCGGCTGCTCGCGGCGCGCGATCGATTGCTCGAGCGGATCGCCCGCCACGCGAGCGACGCGGCCGGCGGCCCGAGGACGCGCATCCATGGCGACTATCATCTGGGGCAGGTGCTGCTCGTGCAGAACGATTTCGTCATCACCGACTTCGAGGGCGAGCCGTCGCGTCCGCTCGCCGAGCGCGCGCGAAAGCAGTCGCCGTTGAAGGACGTCGCCGGGATGCTGCGCTCGTTCGATTACGCACGCTCGGCGGCGCTCCTCAACTTCGCGACCGAGCGCGGCGACGTGCGCGAGCGCGTCGAGGGGGCAGGGCGCCATTGGCGAGCGCAGGCGGCGCGCGCGTTCGTCGACGGCTACGACGAGATCGCGCGCGCAGCGGAGCTTGCGTCGCCACGTGGCGAGGCGGCCGCCCTGCTCGAGCTGTTCGTGCTCGAAAAGGCGCTGTATGAGCTGGCCTACGAGGCGGACAATCGACCCGACTGGCTCGGCATTCCGCTCGACGGCCTGCTCGACATCCTCGATGCGCCGTGATTGGAAGCCGCCAGCTTCGCGGTGCGTGGCCGTGCGCGCGAACGGGGTGTGGAACAGGCGCTAACGCCGTCGTCGATGGGAGAACGTCATGGATAACGTCAACATGCTGGTCGAGCCGATCCGCGAATCGCTGCATCAGATCGGAGCGTTCCTGCCGCGCCTTCTGCTCGCGATCG
>JAICXH010000025.1 GCA_025981645.1 Burkholderiales bacterium | reverse complement strand
GGCTTCAGCGCTGCACGGATTGCGCGCTCGATCTCCTTCTGCGACCGCGCCCGGCGGCTGCGGTCGACGAGCTTCAGGTTGACGCGGGCGTAGTTGCGTCCCTCGTCGGTTCCGACCGTCGTCATCGCGAGATCGATCTCGGGAAAGCGTTTCAGCACCCGCTCGACCTCGGCGACCTTGGTGTTCGTGTACTCGAGGCTCGACCCGACCGGCGTGTTGAGCCGCAGCGAAATGAATCCCTGGTCGACGTCCGGGATGAATTCGGTGCCCACCAGCGGAACCACGAGGAAGCTCGCAAAGAAGGTCGCGAGCGCTGCGCCGAGCACCGTCTTGCGATGACCGAGCGCCCAGGCGAGCACGCGACCGTACATGGTGTGCAGCCGATCGATGCCGCGCTCGACTCCGGACATCACGCGTCCGAGCCACGGCAGACGTGCGAAGCGCGTGGCTGGCGGATCGTGCCACACCGAAGACAGCATCGGATCGAGCGTGAAGCTCACGAACAGCGACACGAGCACGGCCACTGCGACCGTCACGCCGAACTGGAAGAAGAAGCGCCCGATGATTCCCTGCATGAACGCGATCGGCACGAACACCGCGACGATCGCGAAGGTCGTCGCCATCACCGCGAGGCCGATCTCGTCGGTACCGTCGCGCGCGGCGCTCCGGTGATCCTTGCCGAGTGCAAGGTGCCGCACGATGTTCTCGCGCACGACGATCGCGTCGTCGATCAGGAGCCCGATGGTGAGCGACAGCGCCATCAGCGTGAGGAAGTTCAGCGTGAAGCCGAACGCATAGAGCGCGATGAACGTCGCGACTACGGCGATCGGCAGCGTCAGACCGGTGATGATCGTGCTGCGCCAGCTTCCGAGGAAGAAGAACACGATCAGCACGGTGAGAAGCGCCCCCTCGACGATCGTGCTCTTGACCCGGTCGACCGAGCGCTCGACCTGGTCTGCGCCGGAGTACGTGATCCGCAGGTCGACGTCCTTTGGCAGCCTCGCCTTCAGCGCGCTGACGGCGTCGCGGATGTTGTGCCCGGTGTCGACGATGTTGGCGTCCTGTGCCTTCTGCACGTCGATGGTGATCGCCGGCTGGCCGTTGACGCGCGAGATCGAATCCTGGTCCTTGGTGCCGTCGATGACGTCGGCCACCTGCGCGAGGTAGACGGGGCCGCCGCCCTGCTGCGCGACGATGATGCGGCCGAACTGCGACGGCTCGCGCAGCTTGCCGTCGACGCGCACGATCGAGTCGCGGGGCCCGCGCGTGATCCGCCCCGCCGGGACATCCTGGTTGGCGTTGCGGATCGCATCGATGACTTGGTCGATGCCGATGCCGAGCGCGGCGAGCGCCTCGGGCCGGATCTGGATCAGCACCTGGCGCTGGGCTTCGCCGTTGACGTCGAGCCGCGCGACGCCGGGCAGGTTCTCGAGCGACTTGACGATCGTCTGGTCGGTGAGCGACGTGAGCTCGCGCAGTCCGATCGTCGGCGAGGTGACGGCGAGCGAAACGACGGGCTGGCTGTTCTCGTCCTCGACGCGGATCACCTGCGGATCCTTGACATCCTTCGGGAACGACGCGCGCACCGGGGCGATCTTGTCGCGGACGTCCTGGATCGCCTGTGCGATGTTGGTCGTCAGGCGGAACTCGACAAACACCTGGCTCTGGCCTTCGAGCGAGTTCGAGCGGATCGTCTTGACCCCGGAGACCTGGTTCACCGCGTATTCGATCGGCTTGGTGACATCGGCCTCGACGGCCTCCGGCGCCGCGCCGGGATAGGCGGTCAGCACGAGCGCGTAGGGCAGCGTCACGTCGGGCATCTGCTCGACGTCGAGTCGAGCGTACGAGAAGACGCCAAGCACGGCGATGCCGATCATCACCATGGTGGCGAACACCGGGTTGGCGATCGACGTGCGCGTGATCCACATGACGTTGCGCCGTTCGCTCAGCCGGCAGGCGGGCGCCGGCCGGTCGCCGCGTCGAGTGCGGACGGGACCCCGACGAAACGCGCTGCGGCGCCGTCCTTCAGGTTGTCGAAGCGCGTCGCCAGCACCGGGAGCTGCGGCGACAGCGAGGTTTTGATCTCGATCCGCCCGGCCGCCTCGTCGCGCGCGCCGGTGACGACGACGCGCCGGGCGAGCTTGCCGTCCTCGATCGTCCACACGTAGTCCTGGCCGGCATCGCTGCGCACGGCGGCGATCGGCAGCGTCGGAACCGGGGACGCGGCAGCGAGCGCGATCCGCCCGACGGCGAACATCCCGGCGCGCAGCGACGCGTCGCGGTTGGGCAGCTCGACGTGGACTACGATCGCACGGGTTCCCGGCTCGGTCGACGGGTTGATGCGGTCGATGCGCCCCTGGAAGCGGCGCTCGCCGAAGCCGTCGACCGTCCAGTCGACCGGCATGCCGGCGGCCAGCTCGGGTACGTTGAGCGCGGGCACCATCGCCTGCACCTCGAGTTCGGAGAGATCGACGATGGTGAGAAGCGGCGCCTCGACGGCGACCTTCTCGCCGGGCTCGACGCTCTTCTTCGCGACGATTCCGGCGAGCGGCGCGATCACCTCGGCGTCGCGCAGCGCGTTGCGGGCGAGCTGCACCTGGGCCTCGGCCGAGCGCACGTTCCCGCGCGCGACGTCGAAGGTCGACTCGGCGCTGTCGAACGCATTCTGCGAGATGAACTTATCGCGCAAGAGGCGCAGGTTCATCGCCCGCGTCTTGGTCGCGAGCGCGAGCTGCGCATGCGCGCTCTCGAGCGCGCCCTCACGGTCGGCGACACGCGCGGCGAGATCGGGCGAGTCGATACGCATCAGGAGCTGCCCGGCGCGCACCGCGTCACCCTCGCGCAGCGTGAACGCCGCGACGTCACCGGTCACCTTCGCCTTGACCACCGCCTGGCGGACCGGTTCGAGTGATCCGGAGACCTGCAGCCAGCGCGCGATCGGGGCGTTCGCGACGTGCGTGAGATCGGCGGGCGAGAATTCGAGCACGACGGCGGCAGAAGCCGCCTTGTCGCGCGCCGCATCGGCCGCCTTGCGCGCAGCACGCAGCGCCGCGGTGCCGCCGAGCGCGGCGACGACGGTCGCAACGACGACGATCGTCACGACGCGCCGGCGCGAAATCCGATTGAACACGCGAACCCCCTCCGCGCCCGGTAGGACGCGCTCGAAATGCCCGATCGGTCGCGAAACGGCTCCGGTGGGCGCCGCCCGGCGGACCCGGACGCGCATTGGATGCGGCGCGCCCGCACCTCGGATTCAACGGGGTCAAGCTGACCCCGGATTGACACATCTTTTAGAAACGAATCATAATACTCCGTTTCCCTTTCCCGTCACTCCATCCGGAGGAACCCAATGCGTGTTGGACACAGGATCGGCCTGACGCTGATCGCAGCGTCGGTCGTCGCAATGTACGGTTGCGGTCAGAAGGAAGAACCGAAGAAAGCAGCCGAAGCGGTTGCTCCCGCGGCAGCGCCGGCCGCCCCGGCGGACGAAGCGGTCACCGTCACGATCGGCTCGGCGGGACCCCTGACCGGCGAAATCGCGCACCTCGGCAAGGACAACGACAACGGCGTCCGCCTCGCGATCGACCAGGCCAACGACAAGCACCTCAAGATCGGCGGCAAGCTGGTCAAGTTCACCGTGGACAGCCAGGACGACCAGGCCGATCCCAAGCTCGGCCCCACGATCGCCCAGAAGTACTGTGACGAGAAGGCGGCGGGCGTCGTCGGTCACCTGAATTCGGGCGTGACCATTCCCGCGTCGGCCGTTTATCACCAATGCGGCCTCCCGATGATCTCGGGCTCGGCAACCAACCCGAAGCTGACCGAGCAGGGCTTCAACGACATCTTCCGCGTGGTCGGTCGCGACGATCAGCAGGGTCCCGCCGTTGCCGAGTACCTGAAGTCGCTCAACGTCAAGAAGGTCGCGGTCGTCGATGACGCGACGGCGTACGGCGAAGGACTCGCGAATGCGGTCGCGGACACGCTCAAGGCCCAGGGCATCACTGTCGACGCGCGCGAGAAAACGACCGACAAGGCGACCGACTTCAAGGCGATCCTCACCAAGATCAAGGGGCGCGCCCCCGACGCGGTGTTCTACGGTGGCATGGACGCGACCGGTGGCCCGATGCTGAGACAGGCGCGCGAGCTGGGCATCAAGGCGGTGTTCGCGTTTGGCGACGGCGCGTGCACCGACACGATGCCGAAGCTCGGCGGCGACAAGAACGTCGAGGGCATGATCTGCTCGCAGGCCGGGCTACCGGTGGTGGCTGCCTCGAAGAGCTTCCTCGATGCCTACAAGGCCAAGTACAACGTCGATCCGATCATCTACGCGCCGTTCACCTACGACGCGGCGAACCTGCTGATCGCCGCGATGGTGAAGGCCGACTCCACCGATCCGGCGAAGTACCTGCCGGACCTGCAGAAGATCAGCTACGACGGCGCAACCGGTCACATCGAGTTCGACGACAAGGGCGATCGCAAGAACGCCGAAATCACGATCTTCAGAATGGTCAACGACAAGCTCGACCCGATCGCGGTCGTGAAAGGCGGCAAGAGCGTGAAGTTTGCCGACTTCATGAAACTTGCCGCTGCATCGGCTCCCGCCGAGGCGGCGCCCGCTGCCGCAGCTCCTGCCGGGTCGATGAAGGAAGAGCCGAAGAAGTAGGCACGTTCGCAGCACCCGCACGACACGACGGCGCCCCGCGGGGCGCCGTCCCTTTTCGTGCACGAGCCCACGCTCGCCTGACGCCCCGGCGACTCTTGCCGGCAGGGAGCCAAATCCGGACAATCGCGGGGTCGATCGCACCCCCTCCCGCGTGGACACCTTCATCCAGCAGCTGGTCAATGGCGTCACGCTCGGAAGCGTGTACGCGATCGTCGCGCTCGGCTATACGATGGTCTACGGGATCATCCAGCTGATCAACTTCGCGCACGGCGACGTCGTGATGATCGGCGCGATGGTCGCCTATTCGGTCATCGCGGTGCTGGTCGGAGCCCACGTATCGCTGCCCCCGCTCGCGATCGTCGTCATCGCGACGTTGTTCGCGATCCCGGTCTGCATGGCCGTCGGCTACGCGCTCGAGCGAGTCGCCTACCGCCCGCTGCGCAACGCGCCCCGCCTTGCGCCGCTGATCACCGCGATCGGGCTGTCGATCGTCCTCGAGAACATCGCGCTGATCATCTGGGGGCGGGCACCGCTGCCGTACCCGCAGATCATCGAGACGGTTACCTACCGGCTGACATCGCATCCCGACGGCGCGACGATCACCAACGTGCAGGTCGCCATCATCGGCATATCGATCGTCATGATGGCCGGGTTGCTGGTCCTGATCTACCGCACGAAGATCGGCGTCGCCATGCGCGCCACCGCGCAGAACGCGCAGGTCGCGGGTCTGATGGGAATCGACGTCAACCGCGTGATCTCGATCACGTTCATCATCGGTTCCGGGCTCGCGGCCGTCGCCGGCGTGATGGACGGCAGCTATTACGGTGTCGCGCACTACCAGATGGGATTCATCCTCGGGCTCAAGGCGTTCACCGCAGCGGTGCTGGGCGGCATCGGCAATCTGGGAGGCGCGATGCTGGGAGGCCTCCTGCTGGGAGTCATCGAGTCCCTCGGCGCCGGGTACGTCGGCGAGTTCACCAACCTCTGTCATCTGTCTGGCTGGTCACATGCGCTCGCGCTGCGCTGCGTCAGCGATCCGCATCTTGCGCTGTTCGGCTCCAACTATCAGGACGTGTTCGCGTTCGTCGTCCTGATCCTGGTGCTGGTGTTCCGCCCGTCCGGACTGCTCGGCGAGCGGGTCTCGGACCGCGCGTAATACCGCCGACCGATGCACGCGTTCTTCGACACCCGCGGCCGCCCCGCGCTCGTCTGGGCCGGACTGGCGCTCGTCGCCGCCGCACTGATCGCGCTGCCATGGGTTTTGGCCGGTATCGGCACCGCCTGGGTGCGGATCACCAACCTGGCGGTCCTCTACTGCTTCCTCGCGCTCGGCCTCAACATCGTCGTCGGCTTTGCCGGACTCCTCGATCTCGGCTACATCGCGTTTTACGGCGTCGGTGCGTACGTCTACGCACTGCTCGCGAGTCCGCAATTCGGCATCCACCTGCCGTTCTGGGTGATCCTGCCGCTGGGCGCACTCCTCGCGTGCATCTTCGGCATGCTCCTCGGCGCACCGACGCTCAAGCTCCGCGGCGATTACCTGGCGATCGTCACGCTCGGCTTCGGCGAGATCGTCCGCATCTTCCTCAACAACCTGTCGACCCCGTTCAACCTTACCAACGGGCCGCAAGGGATCACGTTGATCGACCCATTCCGACTCGACGGATTCAGCTTCGCAGGCACGCAGCACGTGTTCGGCCAGGCGCTGACCTCCCCGATCAAGTACTACTACTTCCTGGTCATCGTGCTGCTCCTCGTCATCGTCGTCAACGTCCGGCTGCAGAATTCGCGTATCGGCCGCGCGTGGGAGGCGATTCGCGAGGACGAGGTCGCTGCGCGCGCGATGGGAATCAACACGCGCAACATGAAACTCCTGGCCTACGCGATGGGCGCCTCGTTCGGCGGCATCGCCGGCGGCATGTTCTCGGCGATGCAGGGCTTCATCAGCCCGGAGAGCTTCGTGCTGGTCGAATCGATCATGGTGCTGTCGATGGTCGTGCTGGGCGGGATGGGCAACGTATTCGGGGTCGTCGTCGGCGCGCTGATGCTTTCCTACATTCCCGAGGTGCTCCGCTACACCGTCGGGCCCGCGCAAATGGCGGTGTTCGGGCGCACGCTGATCGACCCCGAGGTGTTTCGCATGCTGCTGTTCGGGCTCGCACTGGTGCTGATGATGCTGTTCCGTCCGGCAGGCATCGTTCCTTCCGCCCTGCGCAAGCGCGAGCTCGAGCAGGTACCCGCCGATGTCGGGTGATACGGGTGCGGCGGGCGAGCTCCTCGTCGCGCGCGACATCGGCAAGCGCTTCGGTGGGATCGCCGCGCTCACTGACGTGTCGTTCTCAATCCGCCGCGGCGAGATCTACGGCCTGATCGGCCCCAACGGAGCGGGCAAGACTTCTCTCTTCAACGTGCTGACCGGCATCTACACGAAGGACAGCGGCACGTTCGTCTTCGACGGCTCGCCGCTCGACGATCTCAAGCCGAACGAGGTCGCCGAGCGCGGCATCGCCCGCACGTTCCAGAACATCCGCCTGTTCGCGAACCTCTCCGCGCTCGAGAACGTCATGGTCGGGCGCCACGTGCGCACAAAGGCGACGGTCGTCGGCGCGATCTTCCGCGGCCCGCGCACGCGCGACGAGGAGCGGGCGATCCGGCGCCGGTCGATCGAGCTCCTCGACTACGTCGGCGTCAAGCGGCGCGCGAACGACCTCGCCAAGCACCTCGCCTACGGCGACCAGCGCCGGCTCGAGATCGCGCGCGCACTCGCCACCGAGCCGCGGCTGCTCGCGCTCGACGAGCCGGCCGCGGGGATGAACGCGACCGAGACGGCCGGCCTGCGCAGCCTCCTCGAAAGCATCCGCGGGGACGGCACGACGATTCTCCTGATCGAGCACGACATGAAGCTCGTCATGTCGGTGTGCGACCGCGTGCTCGTGCTCGACTACGGGAGGAAGCTCGCCGAAGGTCCCGCTGCCGAGGTGCAGAAGAACGAGCGCGTGATCGCCGCCTATCTCGGCGGCGACGTGTCGCTGAACCTCAAGGGGGCATGAGCGCGTGAGCGCAGACGAGGCCCCGCTGCTCGCGCTCGAGCGCGTTGCCGTTTCCTACGGTGGCATCCAGGCGGTCAAGGGCATCGACGTCGTCGTGAGAAAGGGCGAGCTCGTGTGCCTGATCGGTGCCAACGGTGCCGGCAAGACGACGACGCTGAAGGGCATATGCGGACTGCTTCCGCTCAAGTCGGGACACGTCCGCTACGATGGCCGCGACGTGACCGGCATGCGCTCGTTCAGGCTGGTCCGCCGCGGTCTCGTCATGGTGCCCGAGGGGCGGGGGATGTTCGGTGCGCTGACGATCGAGGAGAACCTCGCGATGGGCGCGTACATCCGCGACGATCGCGCGGCCATCCGCGACGACGTCGAGCGCGTGTTCACGCTGTTCCCGCGCCTGAAGGAACGGCGCCGCCAGACGGCGGGAACCCTCTCCGGCGGCGAGCAGCAGATGCTCGCGATGGGACGCGCGCTGATGTCGCGTCCACGCCTCCTTCTGCTCGACGAGCCTTCGATGGGCCTCGCTCCGCTGATGGTGCACAAGGTGTTCGAGACGATCATCGCGGTGTCGGGAGAAGGCGTCACGATCTTGCTGATCGAGCAGAACGCGAAGCTCGCGCTCGAGGTCAGCCATCGCGGCTACGTGATGGAGTCGGGCGAGATCACGCTCGACGGCGAGGCCGCCGCACTGCTGCACAATCCAAAGGTTCGCAGCGCGTACCTCGGCGAAGCGCTCTGAGGACTTGCGGCCGCAGGCTCCCTCGTCCGACGCAAGCCAATGTCCGCCGATCCGGGCAGTCCGCCCGAGCGACCCCCGCGCGGGCGCGACGCGCGCACCGTCGGTCTGGCGCGCGCGTTCGAGTGGTACGCGGAAGCGATGCGCCTGTGGCGGCGCGGCCCGCTCACCTTCTCGGCTCTGGCGCTGGCGATCCTCGCTGCGAACGTCGCGCTCGAGCTCTTGCCGCGCGCCGGAGTCGTCGCCGCGCAGTTGGTCCTGCCGCTCCTCGAATGCGGGCTCCTCTACGCGAGCCTCGCCGCCGATCGCGGTGACCGCCCGCGCCTTCGCCACCTCGTCGCAATCGTCGGCGCCCGCCCAGCGGCCATCGCCGCGGTCGTCGTCGCGGGATCGCTGGTCTTCGCCGCCGAGGCGATCGTCGCGCTCGAGGCGGGCAGCGTCGACCTGCTCGCCCCGGGATCGAGCGCTTCCGAGATCGCGCCGGGGTCGCTCCTCGTCATCTACGCGGCCGGAATGCTGACGTCGTTGCCGCTTACCTTCGTGCCGTTCGCCGCGCTCTTCGACGGCCTCGGCTTCCGGGATGCGTTTGCGGCGAGTTTCGAGGCCTTCACGCGCAATGCGCTACCGCTCGTCGCGTGGGGCGCGCTGTCGTTCGCGCTGCTGATCGTCGGACTGCTGAGCAGCGGAGTCGGGCTGCTGCTCGCACTACCCTGGACGGCCGCGGCGTCCTACGCCGCGTGGAAGGACATCTTCGGCGTCCGCTAGGCATCAAGGTCGTGGCGCGTCGCCGGGCCGGATCACCTCGTCGGCAGCATCGCGAAATCCGACAGCTCGTGCGAGCCGGTGTCGCGCATCACTTCGACGAGCTCGACCGCGGCTCCTCGCGGGCCGCGGCGGCAGCGCGCGATCACCGTGTCGCACCTCTCGCGCGGGCCTTCGAGGTGGACCTCGACGTCGCCATCGCGGCGGTTGCGCACCCAGCCGGCGATTTGCGCGGCCTCTGCGGTGCGGGCGATCCAGTCGCGAAAGCCCACCCCCTGCACGCGACCGGCGATGCGAAGCCGGCAGCAGCGCGCCGGCGCGCTGCGCCAGCGCGCGTAATGCGCGAGGGCTGCAACGGTCTTCGCGTCGGTCAGGCGTCCTTCGTCCTGCGCCTCGAGCAGCGCCGCCTCGGCGAACTCGACGACGTCGAGGAACTCTCCGGCATCGAGCCTCGCGCCGACGTGATGCATGCCGCGCGCGAGATAGAGCTCGATCGTCTCGGTCGAATAGGCGATCGACGGATGGATCGCGCCGAGATGCGTCCATTCGACTGCCGTCCAGCCCGTCTCCTCGATGAGCTCGCGGCGCGCACAGGCGAGCGCCGACTCGCCTGCATCGAGCTTGCCCGCCGGAAACTCGAGAAACGCGCGGTCGAGCGGGTAGCGGAACTGGCGCTCGACGACGAGCATGCCGTCGTCACGCTCGGGAACGACGAGTACCGCGCCCGGATGGACGATGTACTCGCGCACCGACTGCTTTCCGTCGGGCAGCAGGATCTCGTCACGCCTGACATCGAGCAGCGCGCCGGCGTACACCCGCGTGCCGCCGATGCGCGACTCGCGCAGCGGATCGCCGGCACCGGCCATTGCCTCCGTGCGTCGCGGCCGATCGTCGTTGCGGCTCATGCAAGCCAGTCGCGGACCGGCAGGAAGTCGGTGAAGAGGCGCGCCTCATCGCTTCCGGCCGGCGGATTCCACGCGTAGCGCCAGGTCGCCTGCGGCGGCATCGACAGCAGGATCGCCTCGGTGCGCCCGCCCGATTGCAGTCCGAACAGCGTCCCGCGGTCCCAGACGAGGTTGAATTCGACGTAGCGGCCGCGCCGCATGGCCTGGAAATCGCGCTCGCGCCGGCCGAATGGGTGGTCGCGGCGGCGCTCGACGATCGGCAGGTACGCCGGCACGAAATGCGCGCCGACGCTCTTCGTCAGTGCGAACGCGCGCTCGAATCCGCCTTCGTCGAAATCGTCGTAGAAGATGCCGCCGATGCCGCGCGCCTCGTTGCGATGCCGCAGGAAGAAGTACGCGTCGCACGCCGCCTTGAATCGCGGGTGGAGCGCCGCTCCGAACGGCGCCAGAGCATCGCGGCAGGCGAGGTGAAAATGACGCGCGTCGTCGACGAAACCATAGTAGGGCGTCAGGTCCATGCCGCCGCCGAACCACCAGACGTCGCCACCCGCGCCACCGGGCGGCTGCGGGGCGACGAAGAAACGCCCGTTGAAATGCACGGTCGGGACATACGGATTGCGCGGATGGATCACCAGCGAGACCCCAACCGCGTGCCACGGGCGTCCGGCGAGCTGCGGCCGGTGCGCGGTGGCCGATGCCGGAAGACTCGCACCGGTGACGCTCGAATAGAGCACGGCGGCGCGCTCGAAGACCTCGCCGTTCTCGATCACCTGGGTGATACCACCGCCCCCCTCCGGGCGCTGCCACTCGTCGCGCACGAACGGCGTCGCATCGACCCGCTGCAGCGCGGCGACGATCTCGTCCTGCAGTGAGCCGAACCACGCAGCGACCGAGACGAGCTGCATTTCCGAACGCGATCTCAGCCGCGGCGCGCGAGCGCGCGGTGCCCGATGTCGCTGCGATACTGCATGCCATCGAAGTGAATCGATGCCACCGCCGCATACGCCGCGCGCTGCGCCTGGCGGATCGAGTCGCCGATTGCGGTGACGCCGAGCACTCGTCCGCCGGCGGTGCGCACAAGATCGCCATCCCGCGCGGTGGCCGCGTGGAACACGACGACATCGGGATGCGCGGCGGCGGCCGGGAGTCCGCTGATTGCGTCGCCCTTGCGCGGGGCTCCCGGGTATCCCGCCGCGGCCAGCACCACAGTCAACGCAGCGCGCCGGTCCCATTCGGCCGCGACGGTGTCGAGCGTCCCGGTGATCGCGTGCTCGAGCAGCGCCACGAGGTCGCTCGTCAGGCGGACCATGATCGGCTGCGTCTCGGGGTCGCCGAGCCGGCAGTTGAATTCGAGCACGCGCGGATTTCCCGCGGCATCGATCATGACGCCGGCGTAGAGGAAGCCGGTGTACGGCGTCCCCTCCGCGACCATGCCGGCGACGGCGGGCTGAATGATTTCGCGCATGATTCGCGCATGGACTGCCGGCGTCACCACAGGGGCCGGCGAATAGGCACCCATGCCGCCGGTGTTGGGACCTGCGTCGGCGTCGCCGAGGCGCTTGTGGTCCTGCGACGACGCGAGCGGGAGTACGTGCGCGCCGTCGGCCATCACGATGAAGCTCGCCTCCTCGCCTTCCAGACAATCCTCGACGACGACTCGCGCGCCCGCGCTGCCGACGGCGTTGCCCGACAGCATCGCATCGACCGCAGCATGCGCGTCGGCGGTCGTCTCTGCAACGACGACGCCCTTGCCCGCTGCGAGCCCGTCGACCTTTACGACGACCCGCCCTTCGCGCGAATCGATCCAGCAGTGTGCCTCGCGCGCGTCGTCGAAGCTTCCCCAATCGGCGGTGGGGATGCCGTGGCGCCGCATGAATTCCTTGGCGAATCGCTTCGAGCTTTCGAGCTGCGCCGCGGCCTGCGTCGGCCCGAAGATCGGAAGGCCAACGGCGCGGAACGCGTCGACGATGCCTTCGGCAAGCGGGGCCTCGGGACCGACGACGGTGAGCCGAATCGACTCGGTGCGCGCGAACTCGACCAGTGCGGGCACGCTGTCGAACGGGACGTTCGCGAGCGCCGGATCGAGGGCGGTACCCGCGTTGCCTGGCGCAACGAACACCTTCGCGACACGCGGCGACTGCGCGAGCTTCCACGCGAGCGCGTGCTCGCGGCCCCCACCGCCGACCACCAGGATCTTCACCGATGCACCCCGGTCACTCGAGCAGGATGCGCCCGAACACGTACAGCGTGCTGCCGTGGTTGATGCCGCCGTTCAACGTCGGAATGTAGGTGGTGAACAGCGTCGCGTCGCGATAGCGCAGCGCCACGACCGGCAGCAGCGCCGGTACCGGGATTCCGCTCGCGATGTCGGGCCGCTGCATCACGAACGCGGTGAAGCCGAGTCCGGGCTGCACGCCGTTGCGCGGACCCCAGAAGGTCGAATACTCGTAGCCGACGTTGAACTGCGCGTGCTTGTGCGAGTCGGAAAACACCAGCGCGTAGACCGAGTGCTCGTCGCCGTCGGCATCCTCGGTGACGCGTGTGTAGCCGGTTCCCCACGCGTTCGAATTGAGCTCGCGGCGGCGCTCGGGCGTCCAGGTGAACGGAAGGTGCCACGCGTAGCCGGAGATGAACACGCCGGACCGGCCATTCTCCCAGGTGTCGACGAGACGGTCGCACCCCGTCGCGACCCACGCCGGCAGGTCGGTGCAGCCAGCGTGCACCGGCGCCGAAGTGCCGAGCATCGCGAGCGCGCCGGCGACGCAGCCGAGCGCGCGCGCGAACCGTCGGCGGCGGTGGCTCATCTCCGTCAATGCCTGAAGTGGCGGACGCCGGTGAACACCATGGCGATGCCGCGCTCGTCCGCGGCGGCGATCACCTCGGCATCGCGGACGCTTCCGCCGGGCTGGATCACCGCCACGGCGCCGTGGTCGGCGACCACGTCGAGACCATCGCGGAACGGGAAGAATGCGTCCGAGGCGACGACCGAACCGGCGAGCGACAAGCCGGCATTGCCCGCCTTGATCGCGGCAATCCGCGTCGAATCGACGCGGCTCATCTGACCGGCACCGACGCCGAGCGTGCGCGCCCCTCGGCAGAACACGATCGCATTCGACTTCACGAACCACGCGACGCGCCACGCGAAGAGCAGGTCGGCGATCTCTTCGCCGGTCGGCGCCTTGCGGGTGACGACGGTGAGATCGACAGCGCCGACGTCGTGCGTGTCGGCGGTCTGGACGAGGAAACCGCCGCCGATGCGCTTCAGATCGGGCGACGGTGCTGCGGCATCGGCCCGCTCCGGAAGGGGGAGCTCGAGCACGCGCAGATTCTTCTTCGACGCGGCGAGCGTCCGCGCCTCACGAGTGAACCCCGGCGCGATCAGCACCTCGGCGAACTGGCCGGCGACCGCTTCGACCGTCGCCGCATCGACGTCACGATTGAACGCGATGATGCCGCCGAACGCCGACGTCGGGTCGGTCGCGAACGCGCGCCGGTACGCTTCGGCCGGCACCTCGGCACAGGCGACGCCGCAGGGATTGGCGTGCTTGACGATGACACAGGCGGGGGCGTCGAAGCGCGTCACGCACTGCCAGGCGGCGTCGGAGTCGGCGACATTGTTGTACGAGAGCTCCTTGCCCTGCAGTTGACGCGCCGACGCGATCGCCGAGGCGGCGGCACCGGCCTCGCGGTAGAGCGCTGCCTGCTGATGCGGGTTTTCGCCGTAGCGCATCGCCTGCACGAGCTCACCGGCGAGGTGGAACGACTGCGGCATTCCCCGTACGCTGCCGTCGCTCGAGCGCGCGGTCACCCAGTTCGCGATCGCGCCGTCATACGCGGCGGTGTGGGCGAAGGCGCACTGCATCAGGCGAAAGCGCAACCCCTGCGACAACGCGCCGCCGTTCGCGTCGAGGTCGGCGAGCACGCGCGCGTACTCGGCGGGGTCGACGACCACGCCGACGTGCGCCCAGTTCTTCGCCGCGGCGCGCACCAGCGTCGGACCGCCGATGTCGATGTCCTCGATCGCGTCGTCGAGCGTGCACGCCGGATTCGCGATGGTCTCCCGAAACGGGTAGAGATTGACGACGACGAGGTCGATGCCCCGAATGCCCGCTCCGGCGAGTGCGTCGCGATGCGCAGCGACGTCGCGGCGCGCAAGGATCCCTGCGTGCACCCTCGGGTGCAGCGTCTTCACGCGGCCATCGAGCATTTCCGGAAATCCGGTGTAGTCGCCGATCTCGACGACACGAATATCCGCGGCGGCGAGCGCCTTCGCCGTGCCGCCGGTGGACAGCAGCGTCACGCCACGCGCCGCGAGCGCCCGCGCGAACTCGACGATGCCGGTCTTGTCGGAAACCGACAGGAGCGCCTGCGCGACGGTCCCCGGCATCGGTGCCCGTCGTCAGAGAAGCTTGTGCTTCGCGAGCTTCGCGCGCAGCGTGTTGCGGTTGAGCCCGAGCATGTCGGCGGCGTGGGTCTGATTGCCGTTCGAGCGCTCGAGCATCGTCGTCAGCAGTACGCGCTCGACCTGGCCGATCACCATGTCGTAGACGCCGTGCGGCGGCTCTCCGTCGAGGTGCCGGAAATAGTCGTCGAGCGACTTCTCGAGACTCCTGCCGATCTCGTTGCGGCCGTTGAAACGCAGGCTCTTCTTCACGCGGCGAGGGCCTCCTCCTCCCATCGATGCGACGCATGGCGGGACCCGGGTGCGTCGTCGCGGTTTGCGCTCGGTCTCGGCCGCGAGGCTTCATCGAAGCAGCGGTCGACCGCCACGAGCTGCTCGGCTGGTGTCGCGCCGGCATTGATCCGGTCGCGGAACGCGTCGCCAAGCCCCAATCCGCCCAGGTACCAGTGCAGATGCTTGCGCGCGACGCGCACGCCGAGCTCGTCTCCGTAGAACGCGTAATGGTCGGTGAGGTGCTCGACGATCAGCGTCCGAACCTCGTCCAGCGACGGCGGTGCAAGCTGCGCGCCGGTCGCGAGGTAATGCGCGATTTCGCGGAAGATCCAGGGTCGCCCCTGCGCCGCGCGCCCGATCATCACGCCGTCGGCGCCGGTCGTCGCGAGCACCTCGCGCGCACGCTCGGGGGTCGCGATGTCGCCGTTCGCGAAGACCGGGATCGACACGGCACGCTTGACCGCGCGCACCGTGTCGAATTCAACCGGACCGGCGAACATGCATGCTCGCGTGCGGCCATGCACCGCCAGCGCGGCGATGCCGGCCTGTTCGGCGATGCGCGCGACCGCGACGGCGTTCTTCGCCTGCGGCGACGGCCCGGTGCGGATCTTCAGCGTCACCGGGACGTCGACCGCGGCAACCACGGCATCGAGGATCGCCGCGACCAGCGGCTCATTGCCGAGCAGCGCGGATCCCGCCGCGGCATTGCAGACCTTCTTCGCCGGGCAACCCATGTTGATGTCGATGATCTCGGCGCCGCGGTCGACGTTGTAGCGCGCTGCGTCGGCGACGAGGCTCGGGTCGGCTCCGGCGATCTGCACGGCGACCGGAGCGACCTCGCCTTCGTGATCGGTGCGCCGGCGCGTCCGGTCGGTCGCCCACAGTCGCGGATTGGCCGCGACCATCTCCGAGACCGCATAGCCGGCACCGAGCCGCTTGCACAGCATGCGGAACGGGCGATCGGTCACGCCCGCCATCGGTGCAACGGCGAGATTATTCGGCAGCAGATGATCACCGATGCGCACGACGTCGAGGAACTACTTCGGGAAAGGGGTCGAATTATACCGGCATTCGAGCGCGAGTGCGCACCCTCCGCGCGGGCGCGATCGGTGCAATCCGCTCAGTGCAATCCGAACAGCATCGCGCGGGTGAACATGCGCCGCGCGGGAGCGACGAGATCCAGAAGCGCGAGCCCGGCGCCGCGTGCTGCCGATGCGAACGGCACGCCGCTGCCGAACAGTCGTACGAGTCCGTCGGTGAAGAGGATGCCCGCGTTGCGATCGACTCGCCTGCTGCGCCGGTACGCCGCAAGCATCGCGTCGCCTCCCACCTCGCTCTTCGGCGTCCGCTCGATCGTTCGCGCGAGCTCCCACGCGTCGCGCAGGCCCAGGTTGAATCCCTGGCCGGCGATCGGATGCAACGACTGTGCCGCATTGCCGATTACGACAACGCGGCGTGAAGTGGTCGCCGCGGCGACGTCGAGCGCGAGCGGAAAGCTGCGGCGCGCGCCGACTCCGGCGAAACGATCGACGCGCGGACCGAAATGGCGAGCGAGCGCATCGAGGAACTCGGATTCGGACAACGCTTTCGAACGCTCGGCCTCGGCGGGTGACTGCGTCCAGACGAGCGCGTAGTGGTCGCGCTCGGGGAGCAGCGCAACCGGGCCATCGACGGTGAAGCGCTCGTAGGCGACGCCGCGATGCGGAGTCGCCAGCGCGAGTGTAGCGATCAGCGCAACCTGCCCGTAGTCGCGGCGTCGCCGCGTGACTCCGGTGACCGCGGCCCCGACGCCATCGGCAACGACGGCGAGTCTCGCTTCGATCGACCCCGCAGCCGGCCCCGCGAGCTCGAGCGCCGCGAAGTCGGCCGCTCCTTCGACGCGGCTCACCTCGGTGCCGTAGCAAAGCTCGACCGCGGTCGCCGCGAGCGCGTCGTCGAGGGCCGCCGAAAGCGCACGATAGGAGACGACATAGCCCAGCGCCGGAAGCCCCACCTCGCGCGCGTCGAGCCTCGCTGCGCCGAAGCCCCGCGCCTGCGACACGTCGATGGCGACGATCGGCGTGACGGCGCCCTCGATACCGGCCACTCGCGACCAGACGCCGAGTCGCTCGAAGATGAGCCGCGCGCCGTGCGACAGGGCGAGCGAGCGGTCGGCGCGTCCTGCCTCGCCAGGAGCGCGCGGATCGATCGCGACGATGTCGAGATCGTTGCCCGCGCGCGCGAGCGCGAGCGCCAGCGTGGCGCCGACCGGCCCGGCGCCGACGATCGCGATGTCAGGCCGCGCGCCGGGTACGCGCACCGCAGGCTGCCTCGACGTCGGCGACGCTCTTCGGCGTCGTGCCGGTCAGATTCTCGACGCCGTCGGCGGTCACGAGAACGTCGTCCTCGATCCGCACGCCAATGTTCCAGAAGCGCTCGGGGACGTCGTCGGCGGGACGAATGTAGGCCCCCGGCTCGACGGTCAGTACCATTCCGGGAGCGAGGCGCACCGACTCGCCTCCTTCGCGATACGGTCCGGCGTCGTGCACGTCCATGCCGAGCCAATGCCCGGCACGGTGCATGTAGAAACGCTTGTAGGTGCCCTGCTCGAGGACGGCGTCGAGCGAGCCCCCGATGAGCCCGAGGTCGATGAAGCCCTGCGCGAGGACCTTCTCGGCGACCGCGTGGTAGTCGTGGAACGGCACACCCGGTTTCAACGCGTCGATGCAGGCGAGCTGGGCGGCGAGCACCAGCTCGTAGACCGCGCGCTGTGGTCCGGAGAACACGCCGTCGACGGGGAAGGTGCGCGTGATGTCCGACGCATAGCCCTGATACTCGCAACCGGCGTCGATAAGCAGGAGATCGCCGGGCTGCATCTGCCGGTTGTTGTCGCGGTAGTGCAGGACGCAGGCATTGGGCCCCGACGCGACGATCGACGAGTAGGCGACCGCCTGCGCGCCGTGCACCAGGAATTCGTGCGCGAGTTCGGCTTCGACCGCGTACTCGTGCTCGCCTGCCCGCGCACATTCCATCGCACGCCGGTGCGCGCCGCCCGAGATTGCGCACGCCCGGCGGATCAGTGCGAGCTCGTGCGCATCCTTGACGAGGCGCATCCGATCGAGGATCGAGCGCACGTCGACAAGCTCGGCCGGAGCCGAGACGCCGCTGCGCGCTCGCGCGCGCACCTCGTTCAGCACGTCGATTGTCGTGCGATCCCAGTCGGCGTAGAGACCGACCGGCGTGTAGAGCGCCGGCCGGTTCGAGGCGAGATCGGGAAGGCGCGTCGCGAGCTCCGAGATCGGGTGCGCCCCGTCGAAGCCGAAGACCTCGCGCGCTGCCTCGGGGCCATAGCGAAAACCGTCCCAGGTCTCGCGCTCCTCGTTGCGCTCGCGGCAGAACAGCACTTGACGGTCGCCGTCGTCCGCCGCGACGAGCGCGACGACGGCGTCGGGCTCGGGAAACCCGGCCAGGTAATACAGGTAGCTGTCGTGGCGGTACGGGTAGAGCGAATCGCGGTTGCGCGCGACCTCGGGAGCGGTGGGCACGATCGCGAGTCCGCCGCCGCTCTTGCTCCGCATCGCTTCGATCAGCGCGGCGCGGCGCGATCGGTAGACCTGGTGGGCGTGATCCATCGCTCACTCTCGCTTGAATCGGGGGAGCTCGCATTATAGTTACGTCGTGCAAAGCGGAGAGCGAACCGGATCGGCGGGCGGCGATGCGCCCGGCGCGATGGCACCCCGACAGCCGGCGCCGCTGCGCGCCGCCAAGGAAGCGCTGCGCGCGCGGCTCATCGCCGAGCGCGTCGCGCTGCCGGCGCGCGAGCACGCGGCGCGATCGGAGGCGATCGCCCGGCGCCTCGTCGCGCTGGCCTCGTGGCAGAACGCGCGCGCGGTGCTGCTGACGCTCCCGGTACGCAGCGAGTGGGACGCGGGTATCGTCGCGCGCGCCGCGCTCGCATCGGGCAAGGCCTTGATTCTGCCGCGGATCGACGCTCCGCGGCGGATGCTCGACCTCCACCGGGTCGCCGATCTCGCAGGCGACGTCATTGCCGGCCGTCATGGAATTCCCGAGCCGCGCGCCGACTGCGAACGTGTCGCCCCGGCCGTTGTCGACTGGGTGCTGATCCCCGGCGTCGCGTTCGACGCCCACGGTCATCGGCTGGGGTACGGCGGGGGCTACTACGATCGGCTGCTCCCGCTGCTCGCTCCCCGGGCGGCGAAAGTCGCAGGCGCGTTCGACCTGCAGATCGTCGATGCCGTCCCGCACGCGAGACACGATCTGCCGGTCGACACCATCGTCACCGAATCGCGGCGGATCGCGGCGCGCCCGGACGCGCCATGATATCCGCACGCACGGCGCGCATCGCGCTCGTCGCGACGCTCGCGATCCAGATCTACACGTCTTTCGCTGCCACCGCGACGGCGGTGCTGGCGCCGGAAATGGCGCAGGCGTTCGGCATCGATGCGCGCTGGATCGGTCTCTTCGTCGGCATTGTCTACGCAGGCGCGATGCTCGCCGGTCTCGCGAGCGGAGGGTTCATCGAACGGTTCGGGTCGATCCGCGTCTCGCAGGGTGCCGTCGCGCTGTGCGCGGTGGCGACACTCGTCATCGCCGTGGCCCCGCAGCACCTGCCCGTCGCGCTGGCAGTCGCCGCGCTGGTGATCGGCCTCGGTTACGGGCCGATCACGCCGGCGTCGTCGCAGCTGCTGCAACGCACGGCCGCGCCGTCGCGGATGGCGCTGACGTTCTCGATCAAGCAGACCGGGGTGCCGGCAGGCGTGGCGCTGTCGGGTGCGATCCTTCCCGGACTCGCGTTGGCGTTCGGCTGGCGGACGACATTCGTAATCGTCGCGCTCCTCGGCGCCGTCGTCGTGGCCTTCGCGCAGCCGATTCGCGCCGGACTCGACGTCGAGCGGCGCCCGAACCGCTCGCTCTCGCTCGCCGCGATCGTCGGTCCACTCGCGATCCTGCGCGAATCGCCGGCGCTGCTCGCGCTCGCGCTCGTCTCGTTCGCCTACTCGGCGACGCAGGTGTGCCTGACGAGTTTCCTCGTCGTTCATCTGACGGGCGCACTCGGCTATTCGCTGGTGTCGGCAGGGCTGATCCTCACCACGACGACGATCGCGGGAGCGTTCGGCCGCGTCGGGTGGGGGGTCGTCGCCGACCGGCTGCTCGCACCGCGGCGCACCCTCGCGCTGATCGGCGTGATCGCGGCGGCCTGCGCGATCGCGATGGCGCTGTCGACGCCCGGCTGGCCGGCCACGGCAATCGTCGCGCTCGCCGCGTGCTTCGGCGCGACGGCGATCGGCTGGAACGGCGTCCAGCTCGCCGAAGTCGCGCGCCTCGCTCCGCCGGGCGCCGCCGGCAAGGTCACCGGGGCGACCAGCGTCGTCACGTTCGCCGGCGTCGTCGTGGGGCCGCCGCTGTTCGCGTTTCTTGCCGACCTCACGGGGAGCGATCGGGCGGGCTTCGCGATGCTCGCGGCGGCAAGCGGCGCCGCCGGCGCCGCGCTCTTCGTGCGCCGCGCGCATACAATTGCCCCATGACGACGTGACGGAGTGAGGCCATGGACCGCGTTCCCGATCTCGATCCACAGGAGACCCGCGAATGGCTCGACGCCGTCGACGGCGTCCTCGCGTATGCCGGCCCCGATCGTGCGCATTATCTCATCGAGCAGTTGATCGACCGCGCGCGCCGCAAGGGTGCCTTTCTCCCGTTTTCGGCCAACACCGCCTACATCAACACCATCCCCGCGGCGGTGCAAGCGCCGATTCCCGGCGATCAGGAGATCGAGCACCGCATCCGCTCGTACACGCGCTGGAATGCGATGGCGATGGTGGTGCGCGCGAACAAGCACACCAACGTCGGCGGGCACATCGCGAGCTTCGCTTCGGCGGCAACGCTCTACGACGTCGGCTTCAACCACTTCTGGCATGGGACGTCGGACCGCCACGGCGGCGACCTCGTCTTCATCCAGGGGCACTCGTCGCCAGGAATCTACGCGCGGGCGTTCCTCCTCGGACGACTCACCGAGGAGCAGCTCGACAACTTCCGCCAGGAGGTCGGCGGACGCGGTATTCCGTCGTACCCGCACCCGTGGCTCGCACCCGATTTCTGGCAGTTCCCGACGGTGTCGATGGGCCTCGGCCCGCTGATGGCGATCTACCAGGCGCGCTTCATGAAGTATCTCGCCGACCGCGGACTCGCCGACACCGCAGGGCGCAAGGTGTGGTGCTTCTGCGGCGACGGCGAAATGGACGAGCCCGAGTCGATGGGGGCCATCGGCATGGCCTCGCGCGAGAGCCTCGACAACCTGATCTTCGTCGTCAACTGCAATCTGCAGCGCCTCGACGGCCCGGTACGCGGCAACGGGAAGATCATCCAGGAGCTCGAAAGCGAGTTCCGCGGCGCCGGCTGGAACGTCATCAAGGTGATCTGGGGGACGCGCTGGGATCCGCTGCTCGCCCGCGATACGAGCGGCATCCTCGAGCGCAGGATGATGGAGTGCGTCGACGGCGAGTACCAGACCTTCAAATCAAAGGACGGCGCCTACGTGCGCGAATACTTCTTCAATACGCCCGAGCTGAAGGCGATGGTGGCCGATCTCTCCGATGACGAAGTGTGGAACCTCAATCGCGGCGGGCACGACCCGCACAAGGTCTATGCCGCGTACCACGCGGCCGTCCATCACGCCGGCCAGCCGACCGTCATTCTCGCCAAGACCATCAAGGGTTACGGCATGGGCGAGGCGGGAGAGGCGCAGAACATCACCCACCAACAGAAGAAGATGAACATCGAGGCGATCCGGCGCTTCCGCGACCGCTTCCGGATCCCTGTGCCCGATGACAGGATCGAGGATGTGCCGTACGTGAAATTTGCCCACGGCTCGCCCGAACTCGAATACATGCGCGCACACCGGATGAAGCTCGGCGGCTACGTGCCCGCACGCAGGCGCGGCGTCCAGCCGCTGCCGGTGCCGCCGCTCGCCGCATTCGAGCGGCTGCTGCAGGACACCGGCGAGCGCGAGATCTCGACGACGATGGCGTTCGTGCAGCAGTTGCAGATCCTGCTGCGCGACAAGGCGATCGCGAAGTACGTCGTGCCGATCGTCCCCGACGAATCGCGCACGTTCGGTATGGAGGGGCTATTCCGCCAGCTCGGCATCTGGAACCAGCTCGGCCAGCTCTACACGCCCGAGGACCGTGAGCAACTGATGTTCTACAAGGAGGACAAGCACGGCCAGATCCTTCAGGAAGGCATCAACGAGGCGGGTGGGATATGTGACTGGATGGCGGCGGCAAGCGCCTATTCGACGCACGACGTGCAGGTGATCCCCTTCTACATCTTCTACTCGATGTTCGGCTTCCAGCGCGTCGGCGATTTCGCCTGGGCCGCCGGCGACATGCGCTGCCGCGGCTTCCTCCTCGGCGGCACCGCCGGGCGGACGACGCTGAACGGCGAGGGGCTGCAGCACGAGGATGGCCACTCGCACGTGCTCTCGTCGGTGATTCCCAACTGCCTGTCGTACGACCCGACGTTCTCCTACGAGGTCGCGGTGATCATTCAGGAGGGTTTACGGCGGATGGTCACCGGCCAGGAGGACGTCTACTATTACATCACGCTCCTCAACGAGAACTACCGCCACCCCGCGATGCCCGAAGGCGCGGCGCCATCGATTGTCAAGGGCATGTATCGCTTTGCCGCAGGTCCCGCGAAATCGAAGGCGCCACGCGTTCAGCTCCTCGGCTCGGGGGCGATCCTCCGCGAGGTGATCGCGGCAGCCGATCTCCTGCGCGACGACTGGGGCGTCGAAGCCGACCTCTGGGCGTGCCCGTCGTTCACCGAGCTCGCGCGCGACGGCCGCGCGGTCGAGCGCGCGAACCTGCTCGACCCGACTGCCAAGCCGAAGGTCGCGCACGTGACCGCGTGCCTCGACGGCACCAGCGGGCCGGTGATCGCCGCCACCGACTACGTGCGCACGTTCGCCGAGCAGATCCGGCCGTACGTTCCGCGACACTACGTCGTGCTCGGCACCGACGGTTTCGGGCGCTCGGACACGCGCGAGCGTCTGCGCAGCTTCTTCGAGGTCGACCGGCAGCACGTCGCGGTGGCGGCGCTGAAGGCGCTTGCCGACGAGGGAACCGTGCCGATGAAGCGCGTCGCCGAGGCGATCGCGAAGTACGGGATCGACGCGAAGAAGCCGGCGCCGTGGACGGTGTGAAGGCGCGTCTCGCGGTTACGTCGACCGGGCCGGTTAGTTAAACTTCATCGGCTTCATTTAATTAGCGGCCTCATCAAGTTAAGCAAGCTTAATTTGCGCCCGGAATACCTCGCGAGTGAGGGACTGGATCGAGCAACGACAAGCCCCGGGTTCGGAATTTGGTCATTGGTTGCCAACCATCCGCCGCTCGGGCTGCGAAGTCGGCCTCGCGATAAACGTAATCCGAACTAGAGGATTTCGCGTAATGCCGGCCAGGGAAGAATGAAAATCTGGATTGCAGTAACGGATAGAAATTGGTACGAGCACTTGCTTGCGCTACGGCCGGAGGAGGTCAATTTCTGGCAACCGAGTGGATCGAGAACGTTTCGGGCACTCGAGCCAGGGGAGCCGTTCCTGTTCAAGCTGCACAGCCCGGAGAATTACATCGTTGGGGGAGGGTTTTTCGTTCGATACTCCGCACTACCTGCATCGTTGGCCTGGGAAGCGTTCGAGCGGAAGAATGGTGTCGACACGCTGGACGATCTGGTACGCCGAGTCCGGAAGTACCGCGCAGACGATCGGACCGTGGATCCTGTAATCGGCTGCAGCGTGCTGGCGGAGCCGTTCTTTTTGCCGCGCAGCGAATGGGTCCCGGTGCCGCCAAGCTGGGCCTCGAACATCGTCCAGGGCAAGAGCTACGACTCCGAGTCCGAGGAAGGACAGAGTCTGTGGGCGGAAGTCAGCAGGACCATTACGATCGGCCACAGTGCCCGCGATGCAGACCGGCTACCGACTGACGATGCCGATCGTCGCTTCGGCGCCGAATTCCTCACACGGGGACGCTTGGGCCAGGGGGCCTTTCGCGTGTTGGTCACGGATGCCTATCTCCGAAAGTGCGCAGTGACGGGTGAGAAGACGCTTCCGGTGCTCGAGGCGGCACACATCAAGCCGTACGCGCTGGAAGGTCCTCACTCCATCGAGAACGGCATTTTGTTACGCTCCGATCTCCACAAGCTTTTTGACCTCGGCTATGTCACGATCACCCCCGACCTCACGGTGGAGGTAAGCCCCCGGCTCAGGGTCGAATGGGAGAACGGGCGCGAGTATTACGCGTATCACGGAAAGGAACTGCAATTCAGACCGCCCGACCCCCGAAACCAACCTAGCACCGAGTTTCTGCGATGGCACAACGAAAGGCAGTTCAGGGCCTGAATGTCGGGCGTGGCCCAAGTGACTTGATAGGTCTTCGTGATCGACTGCGGGAGTTCGCGGAACCCCGAGACTGGAACCAATTTCATTCGCCGAAGAATCTCGCGATCGCCCTCAGTGTTGAGGCAGGTGAGGTGCTGGAACAATTTCAGTGGACGACAGACTGCGACTCACTGGATGTTCGAGACCCGAAACGGCAGGCGATCGAAGAAGAGCTGGCAGATGTACTTCTGTGCTTGGTGCGACTCGCCGACAAGTTGAACATCGATCTTCTTGCAGCAGCGCAAGCGAAGATCGTCATCAATTCCGAGAAGTATCCAGTGGAGACGTCGCGTGGGAGCGCCAGGAAATACACAGAGCTGTAAGAGCGGATCGTGATGATCGCGCCCGGAGCCGGGAAGGACCCGCTCACCATAGTCTGTCGAGACGCGCCCGTTGCGGAGCGTGACGAAGGCAAACCGCGCGCGATTCTCGACTACGATGCGGCGGACAGCATGAACTCGATCGACGTCCTCGACGCGTCGAAGCGCGTCGGGAACCCGCGTACAGCGACACGTCGGGTGATCGTGTGACCCAGGACGAACAAAAACAGCTCGTCGCCCGCGAGGCGCTGCGCTACATCGTCGAGGACGCCTGGCTCGGCGTCGGTACCGGCTCGACGGCGAACTACTTCATCGACGAGCTCGCGAAGGTGAAGTCGCGTATAAAAGGCACGGTCGCGAGCTCGGCCGCAACGGCCGAGCGACTGAAGGCCCACGGCATCGAGGTCGAGGAGCTCAACAACGTGTCCGACCTCCCCGTCTACATCGACGGCGCCGACGAGGTCACCGCGCAGGGCGCGATGATCAAGGGTGGCGGCGGGGCGTTGACGCGAGAGAAGATCGTCGCCGCCGTCGCGCGGAAATTCGTCTGCATCGCCGACGCTTCGAAGAAGGTCGACGTGCTGGGGAAGTTCCCGCTCCCGGTCGAGGTGATTCCGATGGCGCGAAGCTACGTCGCGCGCGAGCTCGTCCGGCTCGGCGGCTTCCCCGCGTGGCGAATGGGCTTCACCACCGACAACGGCAACGTGATCCTCGACGTTACGGGCCTTTCGATCGTCGATCCGTTCACGCTCGAGGACCGGATCAACGGCATTGCGGGCGTGGTGACGGTGGGCCTATTCGCGCGGCGCGGAGCCGACGTGATCCTGCTCGGAGGCGAGTCCGGCATCGAAACGCTGCGTCCACGACCGGCGGGCTGACCGTCTTCGGCAACCGGTCACGACGGATCCGGGGTCCCGACGACCGACGCCGACTTTGCGCGGATCGCAAAGCGGTCTTCGTTGCGGCCGTGGCGGCCTGCATGAGCCACGTGAGCGCAGCCGTCCCGCCGCGCTAGAATTGCCCGCATGAACGATCCGCGTCCCCCGGCGACGGCGACCCTCGCCTCGACGATGCACATGCTCGGCGAGGCCGCAAGCTCGGCAGCGCGCGTTGTGGCGCGGGCCGACACTGCGGGCAAGAATCGCGCGCTCTCGGCAATGGCGCTGGCGATCCGCCGCAACGCGCAAACGCTCATCGGCGCGAACGCGACCGACGTCGCCGCTGCGCGCCGAGCCGGACGCGACGCGGCCTTCGTCGATCGGCTGACGCTTCAGCCCGCGACGATCGAGGCGATGGCGCGCGGGCTCGAGGAAATCGCCGCGCTCCCCGACCCGGTTGGCGAGATCTCGGACCTTCGCTATCGGCCTTCGGGCATCCAGGTCGGCATGATGCGTGTGCCACTCGGTGTGATCGCGATCGTCTACGAATCGCGGCCCAACGTCACCGCTGACGCGGCTGGCCTGTGCCTCAAGGCCGGCAACGCGACGATCCTGCGCGGCGGCTCCGAAGCGCTCGAAAGCAATCGCGCGATCGCCGGCTGCGTGCGCGAGGGCCTGCGCGTCGCGGGGCTGCCCGAGGATGCGGTGCAGCTCGTCGACACGACCGATCGCGCAGCCGTCGGTATGCTTGTCGCCGACGAGACGCACGTCGACGTCGTCGTCCCGCGCGGCGGCAAGTCGTTGATCGAGCGCGTCGCGCGCGAGGCGAAGGTGCCGGTCATCAAGCACCTCGACGGGGTCTGCCACGTCTATGTCGATGCAAGCGCCGACGTGGACCAGGCAGTCGCGATCGCCGACAACGCGAAAACGCAGCGCTATTCGACGTGCAACACGATGGAGACCCTCCTCGTCCACGCCGATGCGGCGGGAGCGGTGCTGCCGCGGATCGCGGTGATCTACACGTCCAAAGGAGTCGAGATGCGCGGTGACGCGCGCGCCTGCGCGCTCGTTCCGGCGATGAGCGCCGCGACCGAGGACGACTGGCGCGCCGAATACCTCGCCCCGATCGTCGCGATCCGCATCGTCGACTCACTCGACGAGGCGATCGATCACATCGCACGCTACGGCTCGCAGCACACCGACGCCGTCGTCACGCGCGATCACGCGAGCGCGATGAGGTTCCTGCGCGAGGTCGACTCGAGCTCGGTGATGGTCAATGCCTCGACGCGCTTCGCCGACGGCTACGAATACGGGCTCGGCGCCGAGATCGGCATCTCGACCAGCAAGCTGCACGCGCGCGGGCCGGTCGGGCTCGAAGGGCTCACCTGCCGCAAATGGATCGTGCTCGGCACCGGCCAGGTACGGTAGGCGGCAAGGGGTCAGGCAAGACCTGACCCCACCACTCGATGGCATCGAGCCTCCTCGCGCTGCTCGACGACATCGCCAGTGTGCTGGATGATGTCGCGCTCCTCACCAAGACTGCGGCCGCGAAGGCTTCGGCAGTCGCCGGAGACGACCTCGCCGTCAACGCCCAGCAGGTCGCGGGTGTCGCGGCCGATCGCGAGCTGCCGGTCGTCCTCGCCGTCGCGAAGGGGTCGCTCGTCAACAAGGCGATCCTCGTCCCCGCCGCGCTCGCCATCAGCGCATGGACCCCGTGGGCGGTGATGCCATTGCTGATGGCGGGCGGTCTGTTCCTCTGCTACGAGGGATTCGAGAAGGTTGTGCACCGGTATTCGCGCGCAGCGCGCGGCGAAACCGCAGCGGCCGGACAGCAGGCCGCAGCGCCCGCGCAGATCGAAGCAGCAGCGGTTGCGATCGACCTCGCGGCATTCGAGCGATCGAGAATCAAGGGCGCGATCCGTACCGATTTCATCCTCTCGGCGGAGATCATCGCGATCACCCTTGGGACCGTGGCGAACGCGGCCTTCGTCACCCGCGTCGCAGTGCTGGTGGGCATCGCCGTCGCAATGACGGCGGGCGTCTACGGCCTGGTTGCCGCGATCGTCAAGCTCGACGATGCGGGGCTCCACCTCGCGAGCCTACGCGGCGGCGACGCGTTCGCGCGCCTGCGGCGCGCATTCGGGACACGCATCGTCGGCCTCGCGCCGTCGCTGATGCGAATGCTCGCCGTCGCGGGTACGGTGGCGATGTTCCTCGTCGGCGGCGGCATCCTCGTGCACGGTATCGCGCCGCTCGCCGCGGCGAGCGCGCAGTTGAGTCGCGCGGCCGGAGACACTCCGGTGATCGGCGCTCTGCTCGCTGCTTTGGTCCCGTCCGGCATCGGCGTGGCAATCGGCTTCGCCGCCGGAGCGGTTGCGTACTCGATTGGACGACGGCACGCTCGACATCCGCGCGAAGAGGCTCGTCGATCATGGGCGGAGACTCCCCGAGAATGAGTTGAACGCACTGCGCGCCGGGCTCACCGTGCGGGTGGCGGCACGGCTCGCCGCGAGGATTGCACGCGCATCCACATGAGCCACAGTGCCATCGCGGCGATCGCCGCGAGTACCGGAAGCGCTGCACGGTTCATCGAGTCCCATCCGCTCGACGTCACCAGCGCACCCGACGCGAACGAGGACACCCCCATCGTCGCGAAGACGACAAGGTCATTGACGCCCTGCGTGCGCGCCCTCTCCTCGGGCGTATAGGTCTCGGTCAGGAGCGTCGTGCCGCCGGTGTAGAGGAAGTTCCAGCCGGCGCCGACCAGTGCAAGTGCGACGACGAAGTGCGCGACGGTGATGCCGTTGAGCGCGATGCCGGCGGCGGTCGCCATCAGCGCCGCCGCGGCAACTGCGACGATGAAGGCCGGTTGGCGCATGATCGCGGCGAGCGGCCGGCCGCCCCCCGCCGACGCCGTGCGCACCGGCGTCGGAACCCTGACCTGCGACTGCAGCGCGAGCGCGACCATCGCGACGGCCGCGAGCGCGACGAACGAGCCGAGGAATGGAGTCGTGAACATGTGCTGGGTGAGCTTCGCCGTCTCCGGACCGGCGAATCCCCCGACGACGCCACCGGCGAGTACCAGCGAGATCGCCGTCGCGCGATCGGCGGGTGCCGCCACTTCGGCGGCTGCGAAGCGGTACTGGAGGCCGACCGCGTTGTAGACACCAATGACCGCGGTCGCAAAGCAGAAGAGCACGAAGCTCGCCGCCTGCAGCGCGAGCACGGCGACGAGGCAGCCGGCGATGTTGACGAGCGCCCCGGTCATGAATCCCGCGCGACGCCCGACGCGCGCCATCCACAGCGACATCGGCAGCGCGGCGAGCGCCGAGCCCAGCACATAGGTGGTTGCGCCGAACGTGGCGAGCGTTCGCGACGGCGCGATCGAATAGCCGATCAGCCCGTTGATCGAGACGAGTCCCGCCGAATTGACGAGGAGCAGCGCCTGGCAGCAGGCAAGCAGGAAGATGTCGCGACGTGAGGTTTGCACTGCTCGAGGGAGCGAAGGTGCCGTCGCGGCGCAAAAGCCCGAAACCCGGAACGGGCGACCGCGGCGAAAGCCCGTATGATATTCGCCGCACGCGGTCGTGCCCGGCTGCGCGCAGGCACATCCGCCCGCATTCGAGCCCATGCCGCCGTCCACGACCACGATCCTCGCCCCCGCCGCCGCGGAAATTCTCGACTTCTGGTTCCCTCCGGGAACGACCGGCGAGCGCCGCGAGTGGTTTCGCAAGGATCCCGCGTTCGACCGGGTCGTGCGCGACCGCTTCGGCCCCTCGCTCGCCGCGGGCCTCGCCGGAGCGTTCGGTGACTGGTGCGTGCAGGCACGCGGGTCGCTCGCGCGGATCGTCCTGCTCGACCAGTTCACGCGCAACGCCTTTCGCGACACGCCAAAGGCCTTCTCCGGCGATGCAGCGGCGCTCGCCACCGCCGAAGATGCGCTCGTGCGCGGTTTCGACCGCGAGCTCGGAGTATTCGAGCGCTGGTTCATGATCATGCCGTTCGAGCACGCCGAGTCGCTCGCCATGCAGGACCGCTCGGTGGCGCTCTTTCGCGCACTTGCGGACGACGGCCTGCCCGGCCCGCTCGACTGGGCGCTGCGTCATCGCGCAGTGATCGAGCGCTTCGGCCGCTTTCCGCATCGCAACGCGATCCTGGGACGAGCGTCGACCGACGACGAGCTCGCGTTCCTGCGCGAGCCCGGCTCGGGCTTCTGAATGGAGCCGGCAGCGAGCGCGAACGGCGTTGTCGCAGAGCCGCGTCCCGAGCCAATCGCCCTGCTCGGCGGAACGTTCGATCCGGTCCACTATGGCCATCTGCGCTTCGCCGACGAGGCACGCGCTGCGCTCGGACTCTCCGAGGTCCGCCTCGTGCCGTCGGCCATTCCACCGCATCGCGGAACGCCCGGCGCGAGCGCCACCGATCGCGTCGCGATGCTCGAACTCGCCGCCCGCGAGTTTCCCGCGCTCCGCGTCGACCGCTGCGAGCTTCGACGCGGCGGCCCCAGCTACACGGTGGACACGCTGGCGGCCTTTCGCGACGCGCAGCCAAAGACACCACTGATCCTGCTCGTGGGTGCTGACGCATTTCGCGGCCTCGCCGGATGGCATCGCTGGCAGCACCTGTTCGAGCTCGCGCACCTCGTCGTCGCGCCACGCCCGGGAAGCGCCCCGGGAGAGGGATTGCCCCCCGAGCTAGCGCGCGAATGGAGCGCACGCATCGTCACCGATCCGGCGGTGCTGCGTACTTCCGCGGCGGGCTCCATTTACGTGCAGCCGATCAGCGCGCAGCCGATCGCGGCGACGGTGATCCGCAAGGCGCTGCGCGACCTGCCACACGCCGACCCCTCACTCGCTCGATTGCTCCCGCCCGCGGTTTTGACCTATATTGAATCGAAACGCCTCTATCGATCCCCGACGAATGCGAATTGACCGGCTGCAAAGGGTCGCCATCGATGCGCTGGAAGACATCAAGGCCCGTGAAATCAAGGTGCTCGATGTACGCAAGCAGACCAGCCTCTACGACAGCCTGATCATCGCGTCGGCGGATTCGGCGCGCCAGGCGAAGGCGCTCGCGCAGCACGTGCGCGACAGGTTGAAGGAGAGCGGCGCGACGATCCTAGGCGTCGAAGGCGAGCAGACGGGCGAGTGGATCCTCGTCGACGCCGGGGTGCTCGTCGTTCACGTGATGCAGCCCGCGGTGCGCTCCTATTACAATCTCGAAGAGTTGTGGACACCGCCGCCGCGGACGCGCAAGCGGTGAAGCTGCGCGTCGTCGCGCTTGGGCATCGGATGCCCGCGTGGGTCGACGCTGCGTTCGCCGACTATGCGAGGCGTCTTCCGCGAGACTTTACCCTCGAGCTCGTCGAGCTCAAGCCCGAGCCGCGCGATCGCGGGCGCAGCGTCGCGCGCATGCTGGAGGCGGAATCGAAACGCATCGCCGCAGTGACCAGCGGATGGACCGTGGCGGCACTCGACGAGCGCGGCGCCGCGTGGACGACTCGCGAGCTCGCCGCACGGCTCGCTCGCTGGCGCGACGACGGTCGCAGCGTTGCGTTCGCGATCGGCAGCGCCGACGGGCTGCATCGCGCAGTCAGCGAGGGTGCGGCCGCCGTGGTGTCGCTGTCGGCGCTGACCCTTCCGCACGGTCTCGCGCGGGTCGTCGTTGCCGAGCAGCTGTACCGGTCGGCGAGCCTGCTCGCCGGCCACCCCTATCATCGTCCGTGAG
>JAICXH010000066.1 GCA_025981645.1 Burkholderiales bacterium | reverse complement strand
CTTCCTGCCCGGAGGCGCGCTCGCCGTGCCGGGAGGCGACGCCGTCGTCCCGGTCGTCAATCGCGTCGCCGCGCGCTTCGAGCACGTCGTGCTCACCCAGGACTGGCATCCGCCGCAGCATCGGTCGTTCGCGTCGTCGCATCCCGGTCGACGGCCGTTCGAGGTGATCGAACTCGCCTATGGCCCGCAGATATTGTGGCCCGACCACTGCGTGCAGGGCACGCGGGGCGCCGAGTTCTCGCCTGGCCTCGCGATTCCCCATGCCCAGCTCGTCGTGCGCAAGGGTTTTCGCGCGGCGATCGACAGTTACTCGGCGTTCTGCGAGGCCGACGCGACGACGCCGACCGGGCTCGCCGGATACCTGCACGAGCGAGGCTTCGAGCGCATCGTGCTCGCCGGGCTCGCGACCGACTTCTGCGTCGCCTGGTCGGCGGTCGACGCGAGGCGCCGCGGGTTCGAGGTCGCCGTCATCGAGGATGCCTGCCGGGCGATCGACACGTCGGGGTCGCTCGGTTTCGCCTGGCAGCGGATGAACGACGCCGGAGTCGCCCGCACGACCTCCGCCGCGCTGGGCGCCTGAGCGACGCCTTCGCCCGGCACGCGCGCGCGCGCCGGTGTCGTCGTCTGCGGTTGCGCAACATAGCCACGCAGAAGACGAACGACGTCGGGCCGGTCCCAGTCGGCGGGACCGACGTGGCGCGCGAGCTCGCGGCCGTCGCGTCCGATCAACAGCGTCGTCGGCAGCGCCATGCCGCCGACCTGGGAGAGCGCGCGCGCCGACGAGTCGACATAGACGCGCAGCGCCTGCACGTCGAACTGATCGAAATAGCTCGTCACCGCCGCGAGCCCGCCGCGATCGATCGAGAGCGCGACGACCTCGAAACCCGGGCCGCCGAGGATCGCCTGCAGATGATCGAGGGTCGGCAGTTCCTTGCGGCACGGCGGGCACCACGTCGCCCACAGGTTGAGAAGGACGATGCGGCCGCGGAGATCCGAGAGGTGTCGCGTGTGCCCCGTTGCGTCGACGAAGGCGAGGTCGGGCACCGCTCGGTGCCCGCTTCGCGGCTCGAGAAGTCCGTCGGCGAGTGCGAGCCGCGGCGCAGGCAGACCGTCGGTGAACGTGCGCGCAACAGGTGCGCGGTCGACGTCTGCCTGCAATGGCGGCACAACGGCCGCGACGGCCTCGTCCGCCGCGAAAAGCGCCCAGAACAGCGCCACGAAAAGCGCAGCGAGCAAGGCGGTTGGCCGCTGGTGCACGATACGGCCTCCCCGACGACGTTGCCCACCCCGCTGCGAAGCCATGGATGCCCTCGAAGCCCTCTCGACACGCACGAGCCCTGCCGCACTCACCGATCCCGCTCCCGACGCCGCAACGATGGAGCGCCTCTTTGCTGCGGCGATGCGCGCTCCCGACCATGGTCGGCTGCGACCGTGGCGGTTCATCATCATAGACGGTGAAGCGAGGCAGGCGTTCGGCGCCGTGCTCGCCGACGCGCTCCGCGCGCGCGAGCCGGGTGCGCCCGACGCCGTGCTGGCGAAGGAGCGCGCGAAACCGCTGCGCGCGCCGCGCATCGTCGTCGTCGCGGCGGTGCTTCGCGATCACCCGGGTGTGCCACAGGTGGAGCAGCTCCTCGCCGCCGGCGCGGCGGCCGAGAACCTGCTGGTCGCCGCCCATGCTTCGGGCTTCGGCGGCTTCTGGCGAACCGGCGCGCCGGCCTACGACGACAGCGTCAAGCGCGCGTTGGGGCTCGCTCCGACCGATGCGATCGTCGGATTCCTCTATCTCGGCACCCCCACCGGCGTCGCTCCCCCACCGGCCGCCGATGGCGTCGCACGGATCGTCCATTGGACCGGACCGGCGCCGACAGGCGAGCCGCGTCGCTGACGCCGGCTGAAGCCGCGCGCCGCCGACGGTGGCTGAAGCCGCGCGCCGCCGGCGACGGCGTCAGCCGCCGCGCGGCGTTTCACCGCTCGCGGCGAGGAAGAGATCAGGGAGCGGCGGCACCGAAGGATCGACCGCGTAGGCGGCGAAGTCGGTCACGCCCTCCTCGCGCAACACCTCCTCGTCGATCAGGAAGCGGCCGGTACGCGCGCGCGACGGCGCCACAACGATCGCGTGCGCGGCATCGGCGACGATGTCCGGCTTCCGGCAGCGGCGCTCGTCGAGGCCCGGCAGCATGCGCAGCGCCTCGGTCGCGATCACCGTGCGCGGCCAGAGCGCATTGACCGCGACACCCTGGCTCGCGAATTCCTGCGCAAGACCGAGGGTGACGAAGCTCATCCCCATTTTCGCGAGCGTGTACCCGACGTGCGGACCCCACCAGCGCGGGTCCAGCGTGGGCGGCGGAGCGAGCGTCAGGACGTGCGGATTCGGCGACTTCAAGAGCAGCGGCAGGCATGCCTGCGTACAGGCGAAAGTTCCACGCGCGTTGACGCCATGCATCAGGTCGAAGCGCTTCATCGGCGTGTCGAGCGTACCGCGCAGCCAGATCGCGCTCGCGTTGTTCACGAGGATGTCGATGCCGCCGAAACGCGCGACCGTTTGCTCGACCGCCGCACGGATCTCGGCATCGTCACGGATGTCGCAGCGCACGGCGAGCGCCTGCCCGCCGGCCGCTTCGATCGCCGCGGCTGCGCTGTGGATCGTTCCGGGAAGGCGCGGGTCGGGTTCGCTCGACTTCGCCGCCACGGTGACGTTGGCGCCGTCGCGTGCCGCCCGCAGCGCGATCGCAAGGCCGATCCCGCGCGATGCGCCGGTGATGAGCAGCGTCTTTCCTTCAAGCGAGCTCAAGCTTCTCCTCCGTGGAACGCCGCGGGTTGTGCGCGGTGCGTGCGTGCCGGTCGCCGCCGGAGTCGATTCACCGCTCCAGGGCCTTCCGGTCCCAGCCGCCGAGGTTGGCTGACGCAACGTAAGTCGATGCGCAGAACTCCAGCAGCGCAGCGCTCGGCGAGTGCGCGTGGCGCACGTCCTCGTACATCAGGATGAATTCGCCCAGCGCGGACTCGTAGCGGGCCCCCGCGGGGCGGATCGGATGGTCACGGAAGCCCTTCGGCTCGGGCGCGGCATATGCATAGAACGCCGCGTCCGGGACACCGCCTCCCCCCGGCCAGAATCCCACGCTGCTGACCTCGTGCGAGTACGCTTCGCGGGTAATCGCATCGGCACCCGGACGCTCGGGAGCGCGCCGGCCCGAGAAGCGCGTCACGGCGAAATCGAAGCTGCCCCAGAAGAAATGCACCGGGCTGCACTTGCCGACGAAGCCCGAGCGGAACTCGCCGAACACGCGGTCGAGCGTGACCAGGATGCGCCAGAAGCGTTCGGCATAGATGCGATCGTAGCTCGCATGGATCGCGTCGCGCTCGAACGGAATCGGATCGGGCACTTCCGCAGGCGTCGTGTCGACGCCGATCTCGATTCCGGCCGAGGCGAGCATGTCCATCGTCTTGCGGTAGAAGTCGGCAACGCTCATCGGGACGAGCGCAAAGCTTCGCGTGCCGCCGTCGCTCGCATGAAGCACCAGTGCATGGTCGACGAAATCGAAACGCAGCTCGATGGCGCCGCCGCGCCAGGGCATCGGCGAGGTCGTCAAGCCGCGTGCGTCGACGTAAAGCGCAACGTTCCACCAATGATTGACGAGCGGCGTCAGCGCCATCCGCAGTTTGCCGACGACCTGCGTCCACATGTGCAGCGTGTCGCAGGTGTCGTGCCACTCGGGGAGCGGCAGCGCCGGCCAGCAGGTCGGTACGTCGTAGTCCGGACACGACCTGCTCATGCGCAGCTGCGATTCGTCGTGCGCCTCACCCGGTGGCTGCGGTCGCGCGCGCGACCCATCGGGTGCGAAGCGGCTTCAGCACGACGAGCGCCAGCAGCGCCGTGATGATGTCGAGCACGATGACGATCACGAATACCGTCGTCCAGTTGCCGGTCGTCTCGCGGATCCACGCCGCCACCGGCCCGCCGAGTACCGACCCGACGCCCTGAGCGATATAGAGGAAGCCGTAATTCGTGGTCGCGAACTGCGTTCCGAAGAGATCGGTCAGCGTCGACGGGAACAGCGAGAAGATTTCGCCCCAGCCGAAGAACACGAGCCCGGTGAGCACGACGAATATCGCCGCGTTGTGGGCGAATATGAGCAGCAGCAGGATCGCGAGCGCCTCGAGCGCGAAGGCGATGAACATGGTGTTCTCGCGTCCGATGTGGTCCGAGACCCAGCCGAAGAACGGTCGCGTGATGCCATTGGTCGCGCGCGACAGCGTGAGCGAGAGCGGCAGCGCCGCGAGGCCCAGCACCAGCGTGTCCTTGACGCCGAAGTCAGCCGCGAACGGCCCGACCTGCGACACGACCATGAGCCCGCTCGTCGCCATCATCGACATCATGATGAACATCAGCCAGAACACCGGCGTGCGCAGCATCTCCGCGGCGCGGAAGCTGCGCTGCGACTGGCGGGTGGCTTGCCTGGCCGCGAGCGCCTCGGCGGCCTGCGGCTTCCAGCCCGCAGGCGGGATGCGGAACGCCTGACTCACGACGACGCCGACGACGAGCTGGATCCACCCCCAGACGATCAGCGTCTGCGCATAGCCGGAGACGGGAATCATGTCGGCGATCGGGAACGACGTGATGATCGCCCCCGCTCCGTAGCCGGCCGCGGCAATGCCTGCCGCGAATCCGCGGCGATCCGGAAACCAGCGAACCATGTGCCCGATGATGCCGACGTAGACGATGCCGGTGCCGAAGCCGCCGATGATTCCGTAGGTGAAATAGAGCGCCCACAGGTTGTCGACGTGTGCCGACAGGACCCAGCTCAACCCGGAGAGGATGCAGCCGACCGAGATCAGCAGGCGTGGGCCAAAGCGGTCGACGAGCCACGCCTGGATCGGCGAGCAGAACGTCTGCAGGACGATCAGAAGCGAGAAGGTCACCTGGAGCTGCGCGAGGGTCGAGCCGAGCTTGCCCTGCAGCGGATGGATGAACAGCGTCCACGTGTACTGCGGGCTCGAGATCGACATCATCGCGACGAACCCGAGGACCATCTGCCACCAGCGATTCATGTACCACGGTGCGGCCGGCGCGGCCGGTGTGGCCGGTATCGGTTGAGCGGTCATGTTCCCTCCTGTTGTAGGTCGAGCGCCGAACGGCCTCGGTTTTGCCGGGCGTTTCGGAACCGCAAGGTTCCTCCATGTCGCGCAACGATGCAATCGCCGCTACGGCCAACGCCAGAAGGAAGGCGGCAAGAAGACACGGGTTGTGCGGTGCAGCGAGCGCCCGGAACGCGGGACCGCCGCACGAAGCGCGTGGCGTATTGCCTCAGACGCGCTCAATGATCATCGCAATGCCCTGTCCGACGCCGATGCACATCGTGCACAGCGCGCGACGGCTGCCGCTCCGCTCGAGTTCGTTGAGTGCCGTCGTCGCCAGACGGGCACCCGACGCGCCGAGCGGGTGGCCGATCGCAATCGCGCCGCCGTTCGCGTTGACGTGCGCAGCGTCGTCAGCGAGGCCGAGGTCGCGCGTGACTGCGAGTGCCTGGGCAGCAAACGCCTCGTTGAGCTCGATCACGTCGATTGCGGCAAGCGAGAGCCCGGTGCGGGCCAGGAGCTTCCTTGTCGCCGGAGCGGGGGCGAAGCCCATTACTCTTGGCGCGACTCCTGCGACAGCGGTCCCGACGATGCGCGCGCGCGGCGTCAGCCGGTGGCGTGCGGCCGCCGCTTCGGTCGCGACGATGACGGCGCACGCACCGTCGTTGATGCCTGAGGCGTTGCCCGCAGTGACGGTGCCGTCGGGCCGGACGACGCCCGTCAGCTTCGCGAGTGCATCTGCCGTCGTCTGCGGGCGCGGGTGCTCGTCGGTGGCGACGATCACCGGATCGCCCTTCCGCTGCCGAATGACGACCGGCACGATCTCGCGCGAGAAAAACCCAGCGTCGTGCGCCGCGGCCCAGCGGCGCTGGCTGCGCAGCGCGAACGCGTCCTGGTCGGCGCGGCTCACGCGGTAGTCGGCGGCGACATTCTCGGCGGTCTCCGGCATCGAGTCGATGCCGTACTTCGACTTCAGCAGCGGATTGACGAAGCGCCAACCGATCGTAGTGTCGTAGATCTCTGCACTGCGCGAGAACGCCGCGCCGGCCTTGCCGAGCACGAACGGTGCGCGCGACATGCTCTCGACGCCGCCAGCGACGACGAGCTCGCCCTCACCCGCCTTCAGCGCGCGCGCCGCGATCGCGATGGCGTCGAGGCTCGATCCGCAGAGGCGGTTGACCGTGGTTCCAGGCACCTCTTGTGGAAGTCCGGCAAGGAGCAGCGCCATCCGTGCAACATTGCGGTTGTCTTCGCCCGCCTGGTTGGCGCTGCCAAAGACGACGTCGTCGACGGCGCCCCAGTCGACACTCGGGTTACGCTCGACCAGCGCGCGGATCGGAATCGCGGCGAGGTCGTCGCAGCGCACTGGCGCGAGTGCGCCACCGTAACGCCCGAACGGCGTGCGGATCGCGTCGCAGATGTAGGCTTCGGTCATGACGGACCTCGCACTGTCGCCGCCACGCGCGACCAGCGGGTGAAGCGGCCGCCGGAACGCACGAGCTCCTCGAGCAGCGGTGCCGGGGTCCAGAAATCGGGGCCGAAACGATCGCGGTAGCGGCAGATTGCGTCGTGAACGACGGGCAGGCCGACTGCATCCGCGTGATACATCGGTCCGCCTCGCCACGCAGGAAAGCCGTAACCATGCAGCCACACCATGTCGATGTCGAGTGCGCGCGCGGCGACTCGCTCTTCAAGAATCCGCGCGCCCTCGTTGACCATCGACCAGACGCAGCGCCCGACGATCTCTTCCGCAGAGATCTCGCGCCGCTCGATTCCTCGCGCGTGCGAGTGCTCGACGATAAGCGCCTCGATCTCCGTATCGGGCAGCGGCGAGCGACTCCCGGGCTCGTAGCGGTACCAGCCCGCGCCCGTCTTCTGGCCCAGGCGGCCACGCTCGCACACCTGGTCGAGGAGGTTGCAATCGCGCATACCGGGCGGGCGTCGATGCGCGCGCGCCTTGCGGTTCGACCAGCCAATGTCGAGCCCGGAGAGATCGGCGACGGCGAACGGACCCATCGCGAAGCCGAACTCGACCAGTGCGCGGTCGACGTCCTGCGGAAGCGCTCCTTCTTCGAGCAGGAAGAAGGTCTCGCGCGTACGCTGCATCAGCATCCGGTTACCGACGAAGCCGTCCGAACCGGCGACCGCTACCGCCACCTTGCCGAGCGCGCGGCCGACGCGCATCGCCGTCGCGAGGACCGCCGGGGAGGTTGCCGGCGCGCGAACGTTTTCGACGAGGCGCATTACGTTGGCGGGGCTGAAGAAGTGCATGCCGACGACGTCCTGCGGCCGCGACGTGAAGCCGGCGATCGTCGCGACGTCGAGATAGGAGGTATTGGTCGCGAGCACCGCACCCGGTTTGGCGACCGTGTCGAGCGCCTCGAACACGCGGCGCTTGACGTCGAGATCTTCGAACGCGGCCTCGACGACGAGGTCTGCGTCGCGCAGAGTGTTCCAGTCGAGCGTCGGGACGATGCGGCCGACGCGCTCGTCCATCGCGGCGTGCGCGAGGCTGCCACGCGAGACGCTCGCGGCATAGTTGCGGCGGATGCTCTCGATTCCGCGCGCGAGCCCTGACTCGTCGACGTCGAGCAGCGTGACCGGGATGCCGGCATTGGCGAAGCACATCGCGATGCCGGCGCCCATCGTTCCCGCACCAATCACGCCGGCGCGGCGGACCTCACGCGCCTTGACCTCGGGGCCGAGCTCCGGCACCTTCGCCACTTCGCGCTCGGCGAGAAACGCGTAGCGCAGCGCCGCCGCCTCGTCCGACGCGCGAAGCTCGAGGAAGAGCGCCCGCTCGTGCCCCAGCCCATCCGCGAACGGCAGGCGTGCAGCGGCCGACAGTGCGTCGATTGCAGCCTCGGGCGCGCGTTGCCCGCGCCGCTTCCTCGCCGCATCGCGGCGGGCGCGCGCGAAGAGTTCCTGGTCGACGGCCGGCGCCGGCAACGCCCCGCTGCGCCGCAGCAACAGGCTCGCGCCGGCGAGCCTGCGCGCGGCGGCAATCGCCGCGGTCACGAGGTCGTCGCCGGCGATCTCGTCGATCGCGCCGGCAGCGAGCGCATCGACGGCAGCGATCGGCTCGCCGCCGACGATCATCTCGAGCGCACGGGCGAAGCCGACGAGACGCGGCAGTCGCTGCGTGCCCCCCGCTCCCGGCAGGAGTCCGAGCTTTACTTCGGGGAGGCCCACGCGCGCGCCCGGCGCAGCGATCCGGTAATGACAGGCGAGCGCGACCTCGAAGCCACCGCCGAGCGCCGTGCCGAAGAGTGCCGCGACGACGGGCTTGGCGCAGTCCTCGATCGTCTGCGTGACCTCCGGGAGCTGCGGTGCCTCGGGCGGACGTTCGAACTCCGCGAGATCGGCGCCGGCGATGAATGTTTTGCCGGCGCAGGCGATCACCAGCGCGTCGGCGTCGCGATCCGCGCCGGCGCGCCGCACCGCATCGAGTAGACCCGCGCGGACCGCGGTCGACAGCGCGTTGACCGGTGGCTGATCGATCGTGATGACTGCGACGCGGTCGCGCTTCGCAATCGCAACCGGGGCCGCGCCGTGCTCCATCGGGAAGCGAAAACCCGTCAGAAGCGCAGCGCCGTCGTGAGCAGTCCGCCTGCCACGCCAAAGACGATGACGCCGAGTACGACCGTCGCCAGCACGCGCAAGCGGAACGCCGAACCGGTCATCACGAGCGACGGCACGCTGACCGGGGCCAGCGTCATCAGCAGCGCTCCGGCTGGTCCCGCCGCCATGCCGAGGGCGAGCATCGCCTGGATGATCGGCACTTCCCCGGCGGTCGGAATCACGAACAGTGTGCCCGCAATCGCGAACGCGACAATCCAGACGAGCTCGTTGCCGATCTCCGGACTGACGTGCGGGAACAGCCACGCGCGTGCCGCGCCGAGCAGCAGCACGAGCACGAGGTATTCGGGCACGAGCCAAATCGTCATCCGTGCGAGCGTCGCCATCCAGCGGCTGAAGATGTTGCCTTGCGGAGCCTCCGCCAGCACGCGATCGACCTCGGCTTCGGCGACCCGCGCTTCGCCGGGGGTGACCATCCGATTGACGATGTATCCGAGGCCGAAGACCATCAGCAGGCCGAGCGCAAGGCGCAGCCCCGTCCACTGCCAGCCGAGTACGAATCCCATGAATACGAGGGTCGCCGGGTTGAGCACCGAATTGCCAAGCCAGAACGCGATGGCGCTTCCTGGCGACGCGTTCCGCTCACGCAGGCCGACGACCACCGGCGCCGCGCAGCACGTGCACATCATTCCAGGGATCGACAGCAGGCCGCCGGCCGCGACGCTTCCGAACCCCGTCTTGCCGAGCGCCTTTGCGATCCACTGCGGCGGCAAAAGCGCCTGCACGGCCGAGCCAAGCAGGAGACCGAGCACCAGTGCCTGCCACACCGCCTTGCCGTAGACGATCGCGTAGTCGACCGCAGCGTGCAGCGACGGCGCCGGCGGGCTCGCCGAGGCACCCATCAGAATCGATTGGCCGATCGAATGCCGATCGGCAGCGACGAACACACGGTGGTAGTACGGCGACCATTTGACGTAGAAGAGTCCCGCCACGACGATCAGCACGAACACGACGACGCCCCATATCGGGTGGCGCTCCTGCCTGACGCTCAGCGTAGTCTCCATGCCTTCGCTCCGCGTATCGGTCGACGATCGCGATGATACGCCGCCCGCAACGTCAGTACGTCTCGATGTGCAGGCGGCTCTTCGCGAGAAGTTCGGGCTTCAGACGGTCCCAGTCGAGGTCGTGTTCGTGGCAGACGTCGCGGAACGCATCGATGACCCCTCGCTCCATGTCCTTGAGACCGCAGAGATAGATGAAGCAGTCGTCGTCGACCAGCATCCGCGCGACCTTGTCGCTGCGCTCGCGAATGCGGTCCTGCACGTAGCGCCTGGGTTCGCCGGGAACGCGTGAGAACGCGAAATTGATGTCGATGAAGTCCTGCGGGAGCTTCGTCAGCGGACCGAAGTACGGCAGCTCGTGCTCGGCGCGGGCACCGAAGAAGAGCATGAGTTCGCCGCCTTCCTTCAGCGCGCGGCGCCGGCGGCGACGCTCGGTCATCGCACGCATCGGAGCGGATCCCGTGCCGGTGCAGATCATCATCAGCGACGAGCCGGGGTGATTCGGCTTGAGGAAGCTTTTGCCATAGGGGCCGGCCACCCTGACTTCGTCGCCGATTGCGAGGTCGCAGAGGTAGTTCGAGGCGACGCCGTGCACCGGGCGCCCGTCATGATCGGCGGTGACGCGCTTCACGGTGAGCGCGACGTTGTTGTAGCCGGGACGCTCGCCCTCGCGGGGACTCGCAGCCGAGTACAGGCGCACGTTGTGCGGCCTGCCGCTGGCATCGGTTCCGGGCGGAACGACTCCGAGCGTTTGCCCTTCGAGGAATGGGAACGCGGTGGTCCCGAAGTCGAGCACGAGGTGGCGGATGTCGGCGGAGGCGTCGGCGGCGGTCAGCCGGTAGTTGCCCGTGACCTTCGCCATCGCAGGTTTCGCGATCGAATACAGGTTGATGTAGGGATGCGCCGCCGACCAAGGCGGCGTGGCTGGTCCGCCCTGTCCTGCGGTCGCGATCTCGGTGAGCGTGCGCACCTCTGCCGGCACCTCCTCCGGAGCTTCGGCGCCGAGTTCGACCGGGGGCGGCAGCGCATCCCACGAGAGCTGCTCGTCGAGCGTGTACGGAGTCGACTTCAGCACTTGGTGCCAGTGATCGATGGCGCCAGTCGGACACGGTGCGACACAGGCATGACAACCGCTGCAGATCGAGAAGTCGACGACGTAGTTGCGCTCGTCGTGCGTGATCGCGTCGGTCGGGCAGCTCGCCTCGCAGGTATTGCAGCGGATGCAGACTTCGGGATCGATCAGATGTTGCCGCGCGTAGTCGGCGCTCGGAGCTCTCGTCGGCATGCGTCGCGTCCTCTCGCCCGTCGTGATGGCGCGCAGCTCAGTTGAAGCGCACGTACTCGAAGTCGACCGGCTGGCGGTTGACGCCGATCGCAGGCGGAGCGATCCAGCTCGCAAACCTACCCGGCTCGACGACGCGCCCCATCAGCGACGCGACGAACGCACGGTCCGATGCGGTCGGCAGCCACTCGTCGACGCGGGCGTTCCACACCGCCTCGCTGACCACTTCGCCGCCCGGTGCGACGCGAAGTTCGGCGAAGCTGCCGATGCGGCGATTGAACGCCTTGTGAGGCACCGCGAGGCGCTGGGCAAGCCCCGCTTTCTCGATTACCTTGTTCCAGCGCCCGACGCCACCCATCGAATCCTTGACGAAATCGTCGCGCAGCACCTCGTTCAGCGCGTTCAGCATCGGCGCCTGCTGTTCGGCGAGCGTGCCGCCCACCGCGGTGAGCAGCGGATAGCTCGCGTCCTGCAACGAATGGTCGTCGCTGCGCTTCGTCTCCTCGTAGCGCCCCTTGAGGCCGGACGAATAGAACGTCGCGGCGTTCGACGAGCGGTCGGCGCCGAACAGATCGATCGTCACGCTGTAATGGAAGTTGAGATAGCGCTGGATCGTCGGCAAGTCGATGACGCCCGCCGCACGCAGGCGCGCGGGGTCGTCGGTCTTCAGTTCGTTCATCGCCTGGCACGTGCGCTGAATCGCGCGCGAGACTCCGGACTCGCCGACGAAGATGTGATGGGCCTCCTCGGTCAGCATGAACTGCGTCGTTCGGGCGAGCGGCTCGAAGCCCGACTCGGCGAGCGCGCAGAGCTGGAACTTGCCGTCGCGGTCGGTGAAGTAAGTGAACATGAAGAACGACAGCCAGTCGGGGGTCTTCTCGTTGAAGGCGCCGAGGATCCGCGGGTTGTCAGCGTCACCCGAGCGGCGCGTCAAGAGCGCTTCGGCCTCCTCCCTGCCGTCGCGGCCGAAATGCCGGTGCAGCAAGTACACCATCGCCCACAGGTGGCGGCCCTCCTCCACATTGATCTGGTAGAGGTTACGCAGGTCGTAGAGCGAGGGGCAGGTGTTGCCGAGCTGGCGCTGCTGCTCGACCGAGGCGGGTTCCGTGTCGCCTTGCGTCACGATGATGCGTCGCAAGTTCGCACGGTGTTCGCCGGGAACGTCGTGCCAGACCGGCTGCCCCTTGTGCGCGCCGAATCCGATCACCGCGCCCGACTCTACCGGGGTGAGGAAGATGCCCCAGCGATAGTCCGGCATCTTCACGTAGCCGAACTGCGCCCAGCCCTCACGGTCGACGCCGACGGCGGTGCGCAGGTAGACGTCGTGGGCGAGCGCGCCTTCGGGACCCATGCTTCGCCACCAGTCGACGAAGCGCGGCTGCCAATGCTCGAGCGCGCGCTGCAGCGTGCGATCGCCGGCAAGATCGACGTTGTTCGGGATCTTCTCGCTGTAGTTGACATCCATCAGACGCGCTCCCAGTTGAAGTTCGCCTTGCGTCCGCTGCCGAACACCTTGAGTGCTCCGGCTTCGCCGACCGCGTTCGGCCGGACGAAGATCCAGTTCTGCCACGCTGACAACCGCCCGAAGATGCGCGTTTCCATCGTCTCGCCGGTGCCGAAGCGCAGATTCGCTTCCATGCCGGTCAGCGCGTCAGGCGACATACTCGCGCGCTCTTCGAGCACCATGCGGATCTCGTCGTCCCAGTCGATGTCGTCGAGTGCCGCGGTCACCAGCCCCAGCGTCTCGGCGTCGCGCGCAGCGAGACTCGTTCCGATTGCCGCCTTCACTTTCGCGAGTGGCTCGGCCTCGCCGTAGAAGCGCGCGTCGAGGCGCGAGTGTCCGTCGACACGAGGGTAGGTGCCGAAATTGCGCGCCGAGAGCGTGACGGCCGGCGCGTCGGCGGGGTCGTCGGGCAGATCGAGCATGTAGCAACGATCGGCGGCGAGCGCAAGCTCGAAGAGCGTTCCGGCGAAGGCCGAGTGCGGGCGGATCAGCGCGATCAGCGTGCGCGAGCTCACGTCGAGCCGCGCCAGCGTGCGCCGCAGGAGTCCCGTCGTCTCGCGTACGAACCAGTGTGCGCCATGGGCGTCGAGCGCGGCATCGGCTGCGAGTACCGCCTCGGGATCACCCTCGGTTTCGAGGACCCATGTGCCGATGTCGAGGTGGTTCGTGCGCAGCATCAGGATCGCGTCGTCGAGCTCGCGTCCCATCTGCAGCGGCCACCACGAGGCGCCCGCAGCGACGATCGCGTCGAGTTCGCGCGGCATTTCGCCCTTCGGCGCGCGGACCGTCAGCGTCGCTCGCCGTGCGGCGCTGTCGATCGTCGCGTCGACGTACGCGTAGTGGTAGCCGCGCTCGTCGATGCTCCGCTCGAGGGGAGCGAGTGTGACGCCGGTGGTGTCACCGGGGCGGTCGCTCGCGCGCGCGAGCTCGAGCGCGCGTTTCTTCACCCACGCCGCGAATTCCTTCGGCTTGACGATCTCGTCGACCAGGCGCCAGTCCTTCGCGCGCTGACCCCGGATGCCCTCGGTGGTCGTGCAGAAGATGTCGGCGAGATCGTGGCGGACCCGGCGCTTGTCGGTGATACGGGTGAGGCCGCCGGTACCCGGCAGCACGCCAAGGAGCGGCACCTCGGGCAGGCTGACCGCCGACGAGCTGTCGTCGACCAGCACGATCTCGTCGCAGGCAAGCGCGACTTCGTAGCCTCCGCCAGCCGTGGTACCGTTGCACGCGGCGAGAAATTTGAGGCCCGAATGGCGACTCGAGTCCTCGAGACCATTGCGCGTCTCGTTGGTGAACTTGCAGAAGTTCACCTTCCACGCGTGCGACGACGAGCCCAGCATGAAGATGTTGGCGCCGCTGCAGAACACGCGCTCGCGGGCGCTCGCCAGCACAACGGTCCGTACTTCCGGGTGCTCGAAGCGGATGCGCTGGATCGCATCGTGAAATTCGATGTCGACACCGAGATCGTAGGAGTTGAGCTTCAGCTTGTAGCCGGGACGGATGCCACCGTCCTCGTCGATGGCCATCGTGAGCGTCGCCACCGGCCCGTCGAACGAGAGCCGGTAATGCCGGTACCGATCGGGGTGGGTCTGATAATCGACGAGCCTCGTGGCCGATTGCGCAACGCCCGCAACCTGCGTGTCCATGTCCGTCCCTCCTGTCGCGTCCCGTCAGGGCGCGATCGCCGCGCGCAGCCGCGCGAGGCTTTCGGCAGGCGCTTCGCCCGACGTCACGACGATCGCGTCGGCGGCGCGATAGAGCGGCTCGCGCGCAGCGAGGATCCGCTTCAGGTCCTCGAGCGCGTCGTCGTTGCCGGCCATCGGCCTGAAATCGCCCTGCGCGAGTACGCGCGCCATGTGCTCCTCGGGCCCTGCCCGGATCCACACGGTGTAGCAGCTCGCGAGCAGCGTCTTGAAGCCTTCTTCCTCGGCGACGATGCCACCGCCGGCGACGATCACCGCGCGTTCGTTGTCGCGCAGCACACGATCGAGCGCCTTGCGCTCCAGCCGCCGGAAACCCGCCTGACCGTAGAGCGCCATCACTTCGCCGATCGGCAACCCGGTCTCGCGCGCCACTTCATGGTCGAGATCGACGAGCGGGACCTTGAGTTCCTTGGCGAGCAGCGTTCCCAACGTGGTCTTGCCCGCGCCGCGCAGGCCGATCAGCGCAATCCGGCGCCTGCGCGTCGCCTCCTCCTCACCGAAGTCGCGCATCAGCCGGAAGATCACTTCCTCCATCCGATGCCCCGGCAGACGTTCGAGGAAGCGGCGGATCAGGCGCCGCTCCACCGCGTCATGCGTTTCGGGAGTCAAAACGTCGAGCAGCGAGACGCCGAGCGCGAGGGCGACCCGGCGAAGCAGCATTACCGAGATGTTGCCTTCGCCGGCCTCGACGTGGCCGAGGTAGCGCTCGGACACGGTGGATTGCCGCGCAAGCGCCTTCCTCGACATTCCACGGCGGTCGCGCAACTCGCGCACCCGCCTGCCCAGACCGATCAGGAAGTCGGCGTCGACTTCGTCGAGGATCTCGCGCGGCGGTGTGTCGCCAAAGGGAGCGGCGATCGTTGAACTCCGCGAGCCATGGCGCGAACCGTCTTGAACATCGTCGTGAGGGGCCATCGCTCGTCCAAACCGCGTAACGCAATATACTGCGTCAGATGCATTCTAATGGTCAAGCATCATGGTCGTAGAGGACATGAAGACAATGCCAGGAGCGGCTGCCATTCGGTGAAGCCAGCGCCGTGTTACGTGTATAGCTATAAAACAAATACTTGTCGCATAATTCTCGACTTATTCTCCATGTAATGTACTGCATACTGGCGATTGTCTCCATGTAATATCATGCTACAGACTGGTGAGCAGTCGTCGGGGCGAGCACGGGTACAAGCCGAAAGCGGCGACAATGCGCATCATGGGGACTGTGACCGCGCTTTCGGGAGCCAGACCGTGCCTTCGCTGAGCCACGCTGACCACCGCAGCAGCCCACCGGTCATCGACATCCCGCGCGATTACAACGCCGCGGCGGACCTGCTCGGCCGCAACCTCGCCGCGGGGCGCGGCGACAAGGTCGCCTATATCGACGACGCCGGTTCGTACACGTACGCCGACCTCGACCGGCGCACCTCGCAGTTCGCGAACCTCCTGCGCAAGCTCGGCGTCGACGT
>JAICXH010000039.1 GCA_025981645.1 Burkholderiales bacterium | reverse complement strand
TTGCACGGCGTCGAGCCGAAACGCGACACCTCGCGCGTGCGCTGCGAGTTGCAGCGCGGACAAGCGACCGCTGCGGCGCCGCGCGCCAACGCCGCTGCGGCGCCGCTGCGCGTCACGGCAGCGGCCGTACATCGGAGCGCCGGAGGGGCAATGCCCGCCTGCGCGAGCTTCCGGCGCGCCTCGGGCGCGATCGCGTCGGTGCTCCACGGCGGGGCGAGGCGGGTGACGATCTCGCACGCGCCGGGTGCCACCGCGTCGAGCGCCGTGCGGATATCGGCTTCGATGACGCGCGTGGCCGGACAGCCGGAGAAGGTCGGCGTCACGACGACGCGCCACCGGGCCGTGGCGGGGATCGGATCGGCTCCCGGCACCGGTGTGATTCCCCGCGCCGGTGCGACGTCCGGGATGGGCTCGACCGCACGGACGATGCCGAGCTCGACCACCGACACGAACGGAAGCTCGGGATCGGGTACGCCCGCAAGCGCGCCCCAGATGACGGCCTCACCAGCGCGCATCGGGCATCGCTCTCGGCAGGCTCTGCATCACCGCGAGCAGTTGGCCGAGGTGCTCGCTGTGCACACCCTGCCTGCCGCCGCGCCCGTGCACGCCCTGCATCCAGCCGTCGGACGGCATCGCCAGGGTCGCCTCGGCGAGCACGTCGCCGACCGCTTGGCGCCACGGCTCGCGCAACGCCGTCACGTCGGCGGCGATGCCGGCCGCGACGAGCGCATCGTCACTCGCGTCGGCCGCGAACAACTCGCCGGTATACATCCAGAGTGCGTCGAGTGCGCGCTGCATCCTGACGTGGGATTCGTCGGTGCCGTCGCCCAGACGCACGACCCAGCCCGACGAGCGCTCGACGTGGTAGCGCACTTCCTTCGATGCCTTCGCGGCGATCGCCGCGATGCGCTCGTCGCGCGAGCGCGCCAGCGCGTCGAGCATCCGCAGGTGCCACGCATCGTAGAGGAACTGCCGCACGAGGGTGTCGGCATAGCTGCCGTTCGGCTGCTCGACGAGGAGCAGGTTGCGGTACTCGCTGCCGTCGCGAAAGTACGCGAGCTCGTTCTCGTCACGGCCGCGCGTCGCGTAGCGCGCCTCGACCTCGCCGGCGTAGGCGAGCCACAGCCGGCCCTGGCCGAGGAGATCGAGCCCGACGTTGGTCTGCGCGATGTCCTCCTCGAGCACCGGGCCCTTGCCGACCCATTCGCCGAGGCGCTGCGCGAGCACGATGTCGCTGTCGGCGAGGCGCAGCAGGTAATCGAACAGCAGCGCGTCTGCCGATGCAGGAGGGAGTCCGGTGCCGGTCATCGTCGCACGCGATCGCTACAGGTGCTTCACTTCGTCGGGCATCGGAAAGAACGTCGGATGGCGGTAGACCTTGTCCTGCGCCGGGTCGAACAGCGCGTCGCGTTCGTCGGGTGAGGAGGCGTGCAGGTCGGCCGAGCGCGCGACCCAGATCGACACGCCTTCGTTCCTTCGCGTATAGACATCGCGCGCATTGCGGATCGCCATTGCGGCGTCGGGGGCGTGCAGGCTGCCGACGTGCCTGTGCGCGAGCCCATGCTGCGAGCGGATGAAGACCTCCCACAGCGGCCATTCGGTGCCGGCGCTCATCGCTTCGCCTCCTCGCTGTATCCGGTCACGCGGCCTCGAGCTCGCGGGCCGCGCGCTTCGCCGCGTGCGCGACCGCCGCCTCGCGTACCCATGCGCCGTCCTCCCACGCCTTGATCCGCGTCGCGATCCGGTCGTGGTTGCAGGGACCATTGCCTTTCAGCACCTCGTGAAACTCCCGCCAGTCGATCTCGCCGAAGTCGTAGTGCCCGCGCTCGCCGTTCCAGGCGAGCTTCGGGTCGGGGATCGCGAGTCCGAGGTACTCGGCCTGGGGCACTGTCTGGTCGACGTAGCGCTGGCGCAGCTCGTCGTTCGACAGCAGCTTGATCTTCCAGCGCGCCGACTGCGCGCTGTGCACGCTCTCGGCGTCGGGCGGACCGAACATCATCAACGACGGCCACCACCACCGGTCGAGTGCATCCTGCGCCATCGCCTTCTGCTCCGCGGTGCCGCGGCAGAGCGTCATCAGGATGTCGAAGCCCTGGCGCTGATGGAACGATTCCTCCTTGCACACGCGGATCATCGCCCGCGCATACGGACCGAAGCTGCAGCGGCACAGCGGAATCTGGTTCATGATCGCCGCGCCGTCGACGAGCCAGCCGATCGTGCCGATGTCGGCCCAGGTCAGCGTCGGGTAGTTGAAGATCGACGAGTACCTGACTCGCCCGGCGTGCAGATCGTCGATCATCCGATCGCGCGAGGTCCCGAGCGTCTCGGCCGCGCAGTACAGGTACAGGCCATGGCCGGCTTCGTCCTGCACCTTCGCCATCAACGTCGCCTTGCGCTGCAGCGATGGCGCGCGGGTGATCCAGTTGCCTTCGGGCAGCATGCCTACGACCTCGGAGTGGGCGTGCTGCTGGATCTGGCGAATCAGCGTGCGCCGATAGGCCTCGGGCATGTCGTCGCGTGGCTCGATCTTGACGTCGGCGTCGATGCGCGCCTGGAAGGCACGCTCGTCGGCGGAGAGTTCGGCGGGCTCGGGCAGCCTGCTCTGCCCGGTATCGACCATCTGCGCATACATCGCTGCCCTCCTCCTCCGCGGCGGTCCGGCCTTCCCTTCACCATCGATCATACGATACACTTTTCCGATGCGTCAACGAAGTGCCGTATCATTTTCGCCCGACGCGGATCCCGCGGGAACGCCGCTTCCTCCCGCCGCAGCCAGGTCGGACGTTGCGGTCGCCCGGTGGATCGCGCGCAGGCTCGCGAGGGATCCGCCGCGCGCCCGCTCGCTGATCGTCACCATGTGGGGCGACGCGCTGGCGCCGCACGGCGGACGCGTCTGGCTGACCACGCTGATCCGACTGCTCGCACCGTTCGGCGTCAGCGAAAGGCTGGTGCGCACCAGTGTGTTCCGGCTCGTCCGCGACGGCTGGCTCGCCGGCGAAGCAAGCGGCCGGCGCAGCCGCTACCGCCTTACGACCGATGGCGAGCGGCGCTTCGCCCACGCGCATCAGCGCATCTATGCGCCGGGGGACGGCCGCTGGGACGGCGATTGGGAGATCGTCGTCGCGCCCCCCGACGCCGTCGAGACCGCTTCGCGCCGCGCCCTCTGCGACGAGCTTTCCTGGGAGGGGTACGGGCAGATCGCGCCGAGCGTCCTTGCGCGGCCGCTGCACGGACCTGCGACAGCCCGCGGCATCGTCGAGGCGCTCGGCCTTTCCGCGCGAGTGGTCGTCGCGCGCGCGCGCGATGACCCTGCCGGTCCCGGAGGGCTCGCCGCGCGCGCCGTTGCCGCGCTGCCGCTTGCGACGGTAGCCGCCGACTATCGGCGACTGATCGCAGGCTTCGGGCGCGTGATCGACCGCTTCCGCGCCGAGCCCGCGAGGCTCGACCCTGGGCAGTGCTTCATCGTGCGCACGCTGCTGATCCACGCCTACCGCCGCGTGCTGTTGCGCGACCCCCGGCTTCCGCCACCACTGCTCCCCGCGGACTGGCCGGGAAGCGCCGCCTACGCGCTGACGCGCGACTTCTACCGGCGCACCCATGCGATCGCCGAGCGCCGTCTCGCCGCCGCGTTCGCCGCGGCCGGCGAGCCGCATCCGGGCGCCGATCCGGCGTTCTATCGCCGCTTCGGCGGCCTGCGCTGACGACGGCGGGGCGAGCTGCTCAGCGCGTGCCGACGAAGCGCGCGAGGAACGCCCGCGTGCGTTCGTGGCGTGGCGCGACCAGCACTTCGGACGACGACCCCTCCTCGACAATGGCCCCGCCATCGATGAATGCGACGCGATCGCCGACCTCGCGCGCGAAGGCCATTTCGTGCGTGACGACGACCATCGTCATGCCGTCGTCGGCAAGGGCGCGCATGACTTCGAGAACCTCGCCGACGAGTTCGGGATCGAGCGCCGACGTCGGCTCGTCGAAGAGGAGCAGCTTGGGCTGCATCGCGAGCGCGCGCGCGATGGCGACGCGCTGCTGCTGCCCGCCGGACAGGCGCGCAGGGTACGCGTCCGCCTTCTCGGCGAGCCCGACGCGGCCGATCAACTCACGCGCAAGGCGGACCGCCTCGCCGCGTGGGACGCGGCGCACCGCGACCGGCGCCTCAATCACGTTCTCGAGCACGGTGAGGTGCGCAAACAGATTGAAGTGCTGGAATACCATGCCGATCGCCGCGCGCTGGCGGCAGATCTCGCGCTCGGGAAGCTCGACGAGGCGATCGCCGGCATCGCGGTATCCGATGAGTTGCCCGTCGACCCAGATGTGCCCGTCGTCGATCGATTCGAGGTGGTTGACGCAGCGCAGGAGCGTGCTCTTGCCCGAGCCCGACGGCCCGATCAGGCACAGCACCTCGCCGGCCGCGACGTCGAGGTCGATCCCCTTGAGGACCTCGTCGCGGCGAAAGCGCTTGTGCACTCCAGCGACGCGCAGCATCGGCGCCGCGGCGGGCTCGCTCATCGTGGGGGGACGCCGTCAGTCTGCCGCATGGATTCCTGCCCCCGCGCGCGCGAGCCGCTTCTCGAGCAAGTGCTGGCCGAGGCTCGTCAGCGTCGTCAGGACGAGGTACCAGAACGTCGCCACCAGCATCAGCTCGATCGTACGCAGGTTGGCCGACGAGATGTTCTCGGCCGCGGTCAGCAGGTCGCCGCCGGCGATCACCGAGACGAGCGATGTCGCCTTCAGGAGCGATATGAACTGGTTTCCAGCCGGAGGCACGATCACCGCGAGCGCCTGCGGCAGGACGATGCGCCGCATCGCCAGTGCGTGCGACATGCCCAGCGCCTGGGCGGCGTCGTACTGGCCGCGGTCGACCGCCGAGATTCCGGCGCGCACGATCTCCGACATGTAGGCACCCTCGTTCAGCCCGAGTGCCACGACCGACGCCACGAACGGCGTCATCACGTCGTTGGTGCGAAACGGTCCGAGCGTCTGGAACAACAGCGCGAGGTTGCCCCAGAACAGGATCTGCACGAGGAGCGGTGTGCCGCGGAAGAGCCACGCGTAAAACGCGGCGAAACCGCGCAGCACCGCGCTTCGCGACAGCCGCATCAGCGCGAAGGCGACCCCCAGCGTGGTGCCGATCACCGCCGACAGCAGCGCAAGCACGACGGTGACGACGAGCCCGTGCAGGATTGCCGGCGCGAACTGATAGCGCGCGACGATCCGGTGATCGATATTGGGATTGCGCCAGATCGCGACGGCGAGCGCCGCGCAGGCGACGAAGACGATCGCGCTGGCGAGCCAGAGCCACGGCCGCCGTTGCGCGACGACTCGCGCCATCAGAGCTTCAGATTCGCACCGCCGTTGATCGTCGCCGACTTCACCGCGCCGCCTTCGACGCCATGCTTCGCAAGGATCGCGCGGTAGCTGCCGTTCGCGATCAGCGTGTCGAGCGCCTTCTTCAGCCGGTCGCGGAGCTCGACATTCGATTTCGCAACGCCGATGCCGAGCGGAACAGGCTGGTACTCGTGCCCTTCGACGACGTCGAAGAGCTTGCCGTCGTCGGCGGTCTTCGCGAGGTAGACCATCACCGGCGAATTGCCCAGGAACGCGGCAACGCGGCCATTCTGCACCTGCAGGCGTGCATCGGAAGGCTGGGCGTACTGCAGGTTCTCGATCGGCGGTTTCCCGGCGGCCTTGCACTTTGCGTTCATCTCGTCGACGAGCTGCACCTGCGTCGAGCCCTGCACCGTCGACACCGTCTTGCCACACGCCGTCTCGAGGCTCTCGACGTGGTCGGGGTTGCCCTTGCGCACGAGGAGCATCGTGCCAAGGTCGAAGAAGTCGACGAAATCGATCACCTTCTCGCGCTCGGGCGTGTCGTTCATCAGCGTGAACGTGATGTCGATGCGCTTCGCCTCCATCGCCGGCAGCAGGCCCTTGAACGGAATCGACTCGAACACGATCGGCGTTCCCATTTCCTTCCCCATCGCCGCAGCGAGGTCGACGATCGCGCCCTGCAGCGTCGTCCCGTCGGACGCGTAGGAGATCATCGGCGGGCTGTTGGTGATGCTTCCCGCCCGGATCTCGCCGGCCGCAAAGGCCGCGGGCGCGGCAAGCGCGCAGGCCGCAGCGACGGCGAGCGCCGTCGCGACACGGATGCGCAGGCCGCGGCGGATCGTCGTGCGCATCGGCTCTTCCCGCCGTGGATACTCCGACGCGCGGGCGGCGTCATTCGTCGTCGAAATCATCTTCGTCGTCTTCTTCGTCGTCGTCATCGTCGTCGTCGTCCCAATCCTCGTCCGGAGGGTCGCCGATCGGGGCGTCGCCCTCGCCGGGCCGTGGCATCCACCAGCCCGCGGCAAGCACGGGCGCGGCCCGCCCGGGGCGGAGCGCATCGATCAGCGAATCGGTGAGGGCCATGTGCGTCCCCGGTGGCCAGTGTGCGGCGCATGATACCGCGGCTGCGCGTCATGGGCGCCGGCACGGCAACTCGCTATCATCGCGGCATGGGACCGCTCGCCGGATCGAAGATCCTCGAGTTCGAGGCCGTCGGCCCCGGGCCGTTCTGCGCGATGATGCTCGCCGACATGGGCGCCGACGTACTCGTCATCGACCGCCCGAACGAGCCACAGCTCGGAGTCGGGATCGAGCGCCGGTTCGACGTCATGATGCGCGGCCGGCGCTCGGTGACGGCCGATCTCAAGACCGACGGAGGGATCGCTGCGGCGACGCTGCTCGCGTCGAGGGCCGACGCGCTGGTCGAGGGCTTCCGGCCCGGCGTCATGGAGCGCCTCGGCCTCGGTCCCGACGCCCTCCTCGCGATCAACCCCCGGCTCGTCTACGGCCGCATGACCGGATGGGGACAGGATGGGCCGATGGCGCCGCGCGCAGGCCACGACATCAACTACATCGCGCTTTCGGGCGTGCTGCACGCTATCGGCCGAACGGGCGGCGCTCCGGTCCCGCCGCTCAACCTTGTCGGCGACTTCGGCGGCGGCGGCATGCTGCTCGCGTTCGGCGTCACCTGCGCGCTGCTGGAAGCGCACAAGTCAGGCAGGGGCCAGGTCGTCGACGCGGCGATGGTCGACGGCGCCGCGACGCTCGCGACGATGTTCTTCGGGATGATCGCGGCGGGTCGATGGACCGAGGCGCGCGGCGAGAACATGCTCGACAGTGGCGCGCCCTGGTACGACACCTACGAGACGAGTGACGGAAAATATGTCGCGATCGGAGCGATCGAGCCGAGGTTCTATGAACAGTTGCTCGCAAGGCTCGATCTGAAGGACCACGGTGGTCTTCCTTCGCAGCACGACCGCAGCGGCTGGCCAGCGCTGCGTAGGGCCTTCGCCCGCGCGATCAGGACGAAGACCCGCGACGAGTGGTGCCGGATCTTCGACGATGCGGACGCTTGCTTCGCTCCGGTGCTGACGTTCTCCGAGGCGCGCGCGCACCCGCATGCCGTTGCACGCGGCACGTTCACGCGCGTCGGCCGCGTCGACCAGCCGGCACCGGCGCCGCGCTTCTCACGCACGCCCGGCGGCATCCGCGGAGCGCCGCCCGAACGCGGCGAAGGCGGCGCTGCGGCGCTCGCCGATTGGGGCTTTTCGCCGTCGGACATTCGGCAACTCGAGTCGCTCGGGCTGGGCATCGCGCGCTGATGTTCGTTATGGCCGTCCCCGGCGATCGGGCTTGGGCCCAGGCGCTTCAGTGGAGCTTTACGTGCGGCTCGGTGCGCCGCGTGATCATCCGCGCAAGCGTATCGAGCGCCATCTTCCAGAAGCCGTGCAGCGCGTACTCATGCATCTTGTAGAGCGACAGGTACATCATCCGCGCGAACGTGCCTTCCAGCCACAGGTTCGCGCCGGTCAGGCTGCCCATCAGGTTGCCGACCGTCGAGTGCTCGCCGAGTGAAACGAGCGACCCGAAGTCGCGATAGCGCCACGGCACGAGCGGGGCACCGCGCAACAGTCTCCGGATCTGCTTCGCCATGTGCGAGGCCTGCTGGTGGGCAGCCTGCGCCCGCGGCGGGACCGTCTCGCCGTCGCGCCCGAGCCACGGGCATGCGGCGCAGTCGCCGATCGCGAAGATCGCATCGTCGCGGCTCGTCTGCAGTGTCGGCCGCACAACGAGCTGATTGACGCGATTGGTTTCGAGTCCGTCGAGATCGCGCAGGAAATCGGGAGCCTTTACTCCCGCGGCCCAAACGACGAGTTCGGCGTCGATGAATTCACCGCTCGCGAGGCGCACGCCTCCGGGAAGCACCTCGGCCACGCGCGACCCGGTGTGGACGGCGATCTTCATCCGCTCGAGGAGCCGCGCGGCAGCGCGCGACAGACGCTCGGGCAGCGCGGGAAGGATCCGGGGCGCCGCCTCGACGACGATCAGCCGGATGTCGCGATCGGGATCGATGCGGTCGAGACCGTAGGAGACGAGCGTGCGTGTCGTGTTGTGAAGCTCGGCGGCGAGCTCGACGCCGGTCGCGCCGGCGCCGATGATCGCCACCCGCAGCTGCCCCGCCGCGAGCGGACCCGGCTGCGCCTGCGCGCGCAGGCAGGCGTTGACGAGGCGCCGGTGGAAGCGCTGCGCGGCCTCCGCGTCGTCGAGCGCGATCGCGTACTCGGACGCGCCCGGCGTGCCGAAATCGTTGGTGCGGCTTCCGATCGCGAGCACCAGCGTGTCCCAGGGGATCTCGTGCCCGGGAACGACCTCGTGCCCGTCCTCGTCGATGAACGGCGCAACCTGCACGGTGCGTGCGCGGCGGTCGAGGCCCGTCATCCGTCCGATACGGTACCCGAACGAGTGCCAGTGCGACTGCGCGCGGTAATCGGTGTCGTAGACGTCGAGATCCATGCTTCCCGCGGCGATCTCGTGCAGGTGCGGCTTCCAGAAATGGGTCCGTGCCCGCTCGACGAGCGTCACCTCGGCACGCCGCCGGCGGCCGAGCGTGTCGCCGAGGCGCGTCGCGAGCTCGAGCCCGCCGGCGCCTCCGCCGACGACGACGATCCGGTGCAGGCGATCGCCGGCCGCCCGCATCAGCCGTCGTAAGACGCCGGCTGCGACGCGCGCGCGCCGGCCGTGGCGAGCGCATTCGCCTCGGCCGCAGCGACCGCGGTCATGTTGAGGATGCGCCGGACCGTCGACGACGGTGTCAGCACGTGCACCGGGCGCGCCGCACCGAGCAGGAAGCCGCCGATCGCGATGCCTTCGCCCGCGATCACGCGCAGCGTGTTGTAGGTGATGTTCGCCGCGTCGATGTTGGGCATGATCAGCAGGTTGGCGTCGGTCGCAAGGCGCGAATCGGGAAACTCGCGGTCGCGGATCTCCTTCGACAGCGCTGCGTCGGCGTGCATCTCCCCCTCGACGGCGAGATCGGGCATTTTCGCGAGGATGAGGTCGAGCGCCTCGCGCATCTTCTGCGCCGACGGGGCGTCCGAGCTGCCGAAGCTCGAATGCGACAGCAGCGCGACCGACGGCATGAGCCCGAAGCGCTGCACCTGCTCGACGGCAAGCAGCGTCATCTCGGCGATCTCGGCGGCACCCGGATCACGATTGACGTGCGTGTCGCAGATGAAGAGCTGGCGCCGCGGGGTCAGCACCATCTGCATCGCCGCCAGCGTGTGCACGCCTTCGCGCATCCCGATCACGTCGCGGATGTAGCGCAGGTGGTCGGGGAAGTTGCCGCTGGTGCCGCACAGCATCGCGTCGACGTCGCCGCGGTGCACGAGCATCGCCCCGATCAGCGTAGGGCGACTGCGCATCTCCTCCATCGCCGGGCCGCGCGTGACGCCACGGCGTCGCATCAGCCGATAGTATTCGAGCGCGTATTCGCGGTGACGCGGATCGTCGAGGATGTTGACGATCTCGCAGTCGCGCCCAGGCTCGAGTCTCAAGCCGAGCTTGGCGAGGCGCGCGCGGACGATCTCGGGCCTGCCGATCAGCACCGGAATGGCGAGCCGCTCGTCGACCGCCGCCTGCGCGGCGCGCAGCACCCGCTCGTCCTCGCCCTCGGCATAGACGATGCGCCGCGGTGAGCGTCGCGCCGCCGCGAAAACCGGCGCCATCGGCGTGCCCGAGTGGTAGACGAACTGCAGCAGCTTCTGCCGGTACGCATCGAAATCGGCGATCGGACGCGTCGCGACACCGCTCTCCATCGCAGCCTTCGCGACCGCGGGCGCGATGTTGACGATGAGCCGCGGATCGAATGCGCGCGGAATCAGGTAATCGGGTCCGAAGGCCGGCGTCGCTTCGCCATAGGCGAGCGCGACGATGTCGGAGGGTTCGGCACGGGCGAGCTCGGCGAGCGCGCGCGTCGCGGCGAGCTTCATCGGTTCGTTGATCGCCGACGCCCCGCAGTCGAGCGCGCCGCGGAAGATGAACGGGAAGCAGAGCGAGTTGTTGACCTGGTTCGGATAATCGGAGCGTCCGGTGCCGATCAGACAATCGGGGCGCGCCGCCTTCGCGAGCTCGGGGCGGATCTCGGGCTCGGGATTGGCCATCGCGAGGATGATCGGCCGGTCCGCCATCCGCTTCACCATCTCTGCTGTAAGCACGCCCCCCGTCGAGAGGCCGAGAAAGATGTCGGCGCCGTCGATCGCGTCGGCGAGCGTGCGTGCACGCGTCTCGCGCGCATAGCGGGCCTTGTCGGCGTCGACTCCGCTGCGACCGCGGTAGACGACGCCCTTGCTGTCGACGATCGTGATGTGCTCGCGCGCGAGCCCGAGGCTCACCTGCAGATCGAGGCAGGCGATCGCGGCGGCGCCAGCGCCCGAGCAGACGAGTCTGGCATCACCGATCTCCTTGCCGACGATGGCGAGCGCGTTCAGCACCGCCGCGGCGGCGACGATCGCGGTGCCGTGCTGGTCGTCGTGGAAGACCGGCACCTTGAGCCGCTCGCGGAGCTTGCGCTCGATGTAGAAGCACTCGGGGGCCTTGATGTCCTCGAGGTTGATGCCCCCGAAGGTGGGCTCGAGCGCTGCGACGACGTCGACGATCCGGTCCGGGTCGGAGGCGCCGATCTCGATGTCGAAGACGTCGATGCCGGCGAACTTCTTGAAGAGGCAGGCCTTGCCCTCCATCACCGGTTTGCCGGCGAGCGCGCCTATGTTGCCGAGGCCGAGCACCGCGCTCCCGTTGGTGATCACCGCGACCAGGTTGGCGCGCGCCGTGTAGCGCGCGGCGAGCGCAGGATCGCCGGCGATCGCCGTGCACGCGTAGGCAACCCCGGGTGAATAAGCGAGCGACAGGTCGCGCTGGTTCGCGAGCGCCTTGGTCGGCGCGATCGATATCTTTCCAGGAGCCGGATATTCGTGATACTCGAGTGCTGCAGCCTTCAGTTGCTCTTCCGCCATCATCGATCTCCTCACCGCGCGATCGACTAGATCCCCTCCGCTCCTCCGAAATGCGTCAGCCTCTCACGCTTTTCCTCTTCCTCGAAATAACGTGCCGACGGATTGACGAGATCGCTGCGGCTGACAATGCCGATCAGCCGGCGGCGATCCTCGTCGGCGACGACGGCGAGCCGTTCGACGCCGTTGACCGCCATGCGCGTCGCAATCGCGCGTCCGGTCTCGCCGGGCAGCGCCACCACTGCCGGCGGCGTGACGATCGACGCGAGCGTCTGCCGTCCCTGCGGATCGGTCCCGAGCGCCGTCGCGAGCGTCGAGCGGTCGACCATGCCGAGCAGCTCACCGCCCTGACCGACGACTGGAAAGCCGCGGAACTGCTGCTGGGGACCGAAGTAGGTGGCGAGCACGTCGTGGACGGTCATCGCGCCGGGGACCGTGGCGACGTTGGTCGTCATCACCTCTTCGACACGCACGCGCTCGAGGTTGTCGACTGAGTACTCGCGATAGATGTGGAAGCCGCGCCGCGCGACCTTCTCGGTCAGGATCGAGCGCCGCATCACCAGCACAGTGAAGCCGTACGCAACGATGCAGGTCAGCATCAGCGGCAGGAACGACGTCGGATCGCGCGACAGCTCGAAGGCGAACACGATCGCCGTCAGCGGCGAGCGCATGACGCCGGCGAGCACACCGGCCATGCAGACGAGCGGCCACAGCGACGGACTGGCCCCGGGCAGCACGGGGCCGATCACCGTGCCGAGCCCGGCACCCATGATGAGGAGCGGCGCCAGCACCCCGCCGGACGTGCCCGATCCCAGCGCGATCGACCAGATGATGAACTTCACGATGACGAGCGAGAGAGCGACCGACAGCACGAGATGTCCGGCGAGCAGATCGGCGATCACGTCGTAGCCGACGCCGAGCGCGCGCGGCTGGAAGTAGCCGCCGATGCCGACCGCGAGGCCGCCGAGCGCGGGCCACCACATCCAGTGCAGCTTGAACTTGCTGAACGTGTCCTCGCAGAAGTAGACAGCGACGGTCAGCAGCGAGCCGAGCGCCCCCGAGAGCAGGCCGGCGAGCACGCAGGACACGAAGCCGAGCGCGCGGATCTCCTCGTGCGGCGGCACCGGGAACAGCGGACCGCTGCCGAGCAGGAGCGGGCGCATCACGGCGGCGATCGCGCTCGCCAGCGCGACCGGGATCAGGCTTCGCGGGCGCCACTCGAACAGCAGCAGCTCCACCGCGAGGAGCACCGCCGCGACCGGCGTGTCGAACACCGCCGCCATGCCTGCCGCAGCGCCGGCGACGAGCAGCGTCTTGCGCTCGGCGGCGGTCAGATGGAAGTTCTGCGCGACGAGCGACCCGAACGCGCCGCCCGTCATGATGATCGGGCCCTCGGCGCCGAACGGCCCGCCGCTGCCGATGACGATCCCCGACGAGAGCGGCTTCAGGATCGCAACCTTCAAATCCATCCTGCTCTTGCCGAACAGGATCGCCTCGAGCGCTTCGGGGATGCCGTGGCCGCGGATCTTGTCCGAACCGAAGCGAGCCATCAGGCCGACGATCAACCCGCCGATCGCCGGCACCAGCACGATCGCGCGCCCGAGGTGGCTGTCCGCCGGCGACACGGTCGCGAACGACAGCGTCTGGAAGAAGAAGAGGTTGGTGAAGAAGCCGATCATCCGCAGCAGCAGCCACGCGATGAACGCGCAGGCGACGCCGACGACTGCGGCGATCAGCGAGAGCAGCAGCACGCGCCGATTGGCGGCGAAATCTCCTCGCTGGTCCTCAATCGGAGACGCGGCGTGGGCTTCGGACTCGCGGAATTCGGCTGGATTGGGCATGGGTGCGAAGCGGCGGGGAGGCGTTTTGCGAGGACTCGCAGGCTCGCCCACGACGAAGTATATTCGGTCCCGGGCCCGTCGTTGCGCCCTACCGCGCGCGCGGGCGCCCGTTCTCATCTGTCGCTGGGATAGGAGGAACCGATGCTTTCGCATCCGCTGGTTCGCCTGACGGCACTCGCCGCGGGCCTCGCATTCGCCGATTCCGTCCACGCCTTCACCCTGACGAGCACCGATTTCGCGCGCGGAGGAACAATCGGGAAGGAACAGGTCTACGACAGCTTCGGCTGCACCGGCGGCAACGTCTCGCCGGCGCTCCAGTGGAACGGCGCGCCAGCGGGCACGAAGAGCTTCGCGTTGCTCGTCCACGATCCGGACGCGCCGACCGGCGGCGCCGGGTGGTGGCACTGGGTCGTCGTCAACATCCCGGCCGGAACGCACGCGCTCGCCAAGGGTGCGGGCAAGGCCGACGGCAGTGCGCTTCCCGCTGGTGCGGCGAGCGTCAACTCTGATTTCGGTGCGCCGGGCTACGGCGGCCCCTGTCCTCCGGTCGGCGACAAGCCCCACCACTACCACTTCACAATCTACGCGCTCAAGGTCGACAAGCTCGATCTTCCGAAAGGCGCCACGGCGTCGCTCGCGGGGTTCATGGTGAATGCGAACGCGATCGGCAAGGCGACGCTGATCGGCACGTACGGGCGGCCGAAATGACGACCGGACGAACGCGCCAGAGCGGCCGCGCCGGTGCGTCCGGCGGCCTGACGGGCGCATTGCGGCGCGCGCTCGCGACGATGGGAGCGCAGACCGCGATCCCGTTCAAGGTCGTCTTCGCCGACGGCTCCGAGTACGCGAACCACGGCGCCGACCCCGCGTTCACCCTGCGCTTCCATTCGCGCCGCGCCGAAACGCGCGCGGCAACCTACGGGCACGTCGGGCTCCTCGAAGCGTATTTCGATGGCGGGCTCGATGTCGACGGCGATTTTGCACTGCCGTTTCGCGCCGCGTTCCAGGCGTCGTTCGATCAGCACTCGAGCCCGCTCGTCGCGCTGCGCAACCGCTGGCACGAGGCGCGCTACTCGAATCGCACGATCGACCAGGCCAAGGCCAACGCGCGCTTCCACTACGGCCTCGGTGAGCCGTTCTACCGGTTGTGGCTCGATCGCGTCGGCATGATGTACACCTGCGCGTACTGGAAGGAAGGTACGACGACACTCGAGGACGCGCAGACCAACAAGATGGATCACGTCTGCCGCAAGGTGCAGCTCGCTCCCGGGGAGACCTTCGTCGACGTCGGCTGTGGCTGGGGCGGCCTCCTGTTCCACGCGTGGGAGCGCTTCGGCGCGATCGGCACCGGAATCAACACGACAACCGAACAGGTGAACGAGCTGCGCGCCATGCTCGCGGCCCGCGGCCTCGCCGACCGCATCGGCGTCATCGAGTGCGACTTCCGCGAGATCCCCGGCCAGTACGACAAGCTGCTGTCGATCGGCACCCTCGAACACGCGGGCCGCGACCAAATGAGCGAAGTGGTGCGCGCGCACGCGAACGCGATGAAGCCCGGCGCGCTCGGCGTCATCCACTTCATCGGCCACGTCGGCATGCGCGATACGGAGTTCTACATCCGCAAGTACATCTTCCCCGGGGGCTGGATCCCGAGCCTCGCCGAGGCGATCACCGCAATGGAGGCATCCGGGCTCGAGATCGTCGACGTCGAGAACCTGCGCCGCCACTACGCGCTCACCCTCGACTGCTGGGCCGACCGCTTCGACGCGCGCTGGGAGGAGATCGCCGCGATCGACGCGAACCGGTTCAACGAGCGCTTCCGGCGCATCTGGCGCACCTACCTGCGGTCGTGCGCAGAGATGTTCCGCTCGGCAACGGCGCAGACGAACCTGTTCCAGGTGACGGTCAGCAAGGGCAATCTCGGCGCGAACTATCCGATGAGCCGGCGCTTCCTGTATTCGCCGGCCGGATGAGCGACCACGCGCGCAAGCGGGCGCGACTCCTCGCCGACCTCGCCGCCGCGCCACCCGGCGCGCGGCCGACGGTCTCGAAACCGACGTCGAACCTGTTCCGCGATCGCGCGGGCGCGTCGGGCAACCGCGTCAGCCTCGCGCATTTCGACGAGGTGATCGGCGTCGACGCTGCGGCGGGCACCGTCGATGCCGAGGGAATGATCACCTACGAGGCGCTTGCCGACGCCACGCTCGCGCACGGCACGATGCCGGCGGTCGTCCCGCAGCTGAAGTCGATCACGCTGGGCGGCGCCGTGGCCGGAGTGGGCATCGAGGCGTCGTCGTTCCGGCAAGGTCTCGTTCACGACAGCGTCGTCGAGCTCGACGTCCTGACCGGCGGCGGGGCGATCGTCACCTGCACGGCAGACAACGAGCATCGCGACCTCTTCTTCGGCTTCCCAAACTCCTACGGCACGCTGGGCTACGCGCTTCGCGTGCGCGCGCGGACCATTCCGGTGCGCCGCTACGTCGCGATCGAGCACATCGCGCACGCCGACCCGGCCGCGTACTTCGACGACCTCGCGCGCCGCTGCGCGCTGGCCGATGCCGATTTCGTCGACGGCGTCGTGTTCGCGCGCGACGAGCTCTACGTTACAGTCGGCCACTTCACCGACGAGGCGCCGCAGGTCAGCGACTACGGCTTCGAGCACATCTACTACCGCTCGATCCGCGAGCGGACGAAGGACTGGCTGACGGTGCGCGACTGGCTCTGGCGCTGGGACACCGACTGGTTCTGGTGCTCGAAGAACGTCGGCGCCCAGCTGCCGCTGGTGCGGCGCCTCTACGGGCGCAAGCGGCTCAACTCGATCACCTACCAGAAGATCATGCGCTGGAACTCGCGCTGGGGGCTCGCGCGGACGCTCAACCGCCTGCGCGGGCTATCGAGCGAATCGGTGATCCAGGACGTCGATATCCCGATCTCACGCGCCGCGGAATTCCTCGCCTTTCTCCACGACGAGGTCGGCATCCTGCCGATCTGGATCTGCCCGATCCGCGCACCCGACCCGGCGCAACGCCCGAGCCTTTACCCGCTCGCGCCGGGCGAGCTTTCGGTCAACTTCGGGTTCTGGGACGCGGTGACGTCGCGCGAGCCCCTCGCGCCGGGCCACCGAAACCGCCGCATCGAGGCGGTGACGCGCGAGCTCGGCGGCATCAAGTCGCTCTACTCCGATTCGTATTTCACCGAGGACGAGTTCTGGTCGATCTACGACCACGACGCGTGGGCGGCGCTGAAGCGGCGCTACGACCCGAAGGGCACGCTCGGCGACCTCTATGCGAAGTGCGTCGGGCGCGCCTGAGCGGCGGCGCCGTCAGCGCGACATCAGCACCGGCAGCGTCATCGATTCGAGCATCGTGCGCGTGACGCCGCCCAGCACCCATTCGCGCGCGCGCGAATGGGCGAAGCCGCCCATCACGAGCAGGTCGCTGCCGAAATCGGCCGCCTGCGACAGGAGCCGCTGACCGACTTCGAGATCGTCGCCGAGGTGCCGGCGGAAGACCGCGCACACGCCGTGATGTCCGAGGTAAGCGTCGAGGTGCGGCTGCGCGAGGGCGAGCGCGTCCGCGACCTCGCCGTTGCGCGGGTACGACGCGATCATCACCTGGCTGGCGCCCTCGAGGAACGGGAGCGCGTCGCGGATCGCCCGCGCCGATTCGCGCCCGCCGTCCCACGCGACGAGAATGCGCATGCCGAGCGATGACAGGTCACCGGTATAGGGCACGTAGAGCACCGGCGTTCCGCTTTGCAGCAGCACGCTCTCGGCGAGCCGCTGCTCGAAGCCGAACGTGTTGGAGTCGGCCTGCGGCTGGCCGATGATCGCGAGATCGGCGAAGCGCGCGTTGCGCACGGCCCCCTCGACGGCGACTCCCGCCGGCGCCCGCCATTCGATCGCTCCGATGCGTCCTCGGGCAGCATCGCGAAACGTCGCCTCCGCACGTTCCTGCGCGTCGCCGGTTGCCGCGATGCGCTGCGCAACGGTATCGGAAGGCAGCAGCGCTGCGACGGTCGGCGTGACCTCGGGCGTCGCCACCAGGTAGACGCCGGTCAACGCACCGCGAAAACGGTCTGCCACACGCAGTGCCACGTCGATGCGTACGGCGCAGGTTGAGCCGTCATCCACGTGAACCATGATCGACTTGATGTCCATGCCAGCCTCCGTGTCGTGTGCCGCAGCGTCACTCCGCCGGTACGTGTGCTGCGGCGTCACCCCGCCAGTATGATCCGTCGCAGGGCCGCGCGATCGACGAGCTTCACGAGGCGCCCGCGCACGTCGATCCATCCGCTGTCGCGAAAGCGCGAGAACAGCCTGCTCACCGTCTCGAGGGTCAGGCCGAGGTGGCTGCCGATCTCCTCGCGCGTCATCCGCAACACGAACTCGCTCCCCGAGTATCCGCGCGCGTGGTAGCGCACCGCGAGGTCGATCAGGAACGATGCGAGACGCTGCTCGGCGCGCATCGACCCCAGCATCACCATAACGCCGCGCTCGCGCGCGATCTCGCCGGCGAGGACCCGGTGGAGGTTGCGCTGGAACGCGACATCCTCGCGCGCGAGCGCCTCGACGCGTTCGAACGGCAGCACGCACACCTCGGCATCTTCGAGCGCGACTGCCTCGCAGTCGTGCGCGTTGCCGCCGATGCCGTCGGACCCGATCACGTCGCCTGCCATGTGGTACCCCGACACCTGCTCGCGCCCGTCGTCGGTGACGAGCTGCGTCTTGAACGAGCCGAGGCGGATCGCGTAGAGCGCGCTCGAACGGTCGCCGACGCGGAACAGCACCGCGCCCTTGCGCACGTGGACTCGCGTCGCGGCCACTCGCTCGACCATCGCCGCCGGCGTCGCGTCGAGGCCGAGCGCCCCGCAGCGGTCGACCTGCGGGCAGGGCACGCACGCAGATAGCGTCGCCGCGCGTTCACGCGGCCGCGGCGGCGGCGGCGGAACGAAACGACTTCGGGTGACTGGCTGGACGGCGATGGCAGAGTCCATGGCGAGCTTCCTTTCGCGGGGGTGATGTCAATGCAACCGGGCCCCGATCTCGGCGATCGCGCTCGGGATCTTGCCAAACTCGGTGCTCTTGTCGAAGAAATAGCGGGCGCCGGCGGCGAGACACGCCGCGCGGTGTTGCGGCGTCGCGTGGTTCGTCAGCACGATGAACGCGATATCGGGGGCGACCGCGCGCACGACGCGCAGCACCTTGACCCCGGTGCCGTCGGCGAGCTGGTAGTCGAGCACCACGCAGTCCGGCCGGGTGTCGAGGATTCCTGCGATCGCGGCGTCGGTCGTCGCCGCGACGCCAACCACCGCAACGCCTTCGAGGTCGGCGAAGAACTCGCGCAGCCGCTGCTGCATCGACGGCAGGTCGTCGACGATGAAGATCGCGAGTGACGACTGCAGGGTCATCGCCTCACCCGAGACCGGCAAGCGGGTCCTGCTGCAGCGGCGCACGCGTCGTCCATCGATCGCATCTTCGGCGCATCGCCATCGACGCGGCATCGGCACGCGACGATTCGGGCCGTCGGGGGAGGACGGTTTTCGGGGTCGGCGCCGCCCGATGCGGCTCGGAATCGCCCTACAAGGGTGCGCGGGCGCGCCGCGATGCCGTTCGTGCCCGGCGCAGCATGTGCCACAGCGCGATGCCGCCGACGGTGAGGAGCGCCGGAAGGGCGCTTGCGGCGAGTCCGGCGCCCGTGAGCCTCGCCGTGCGGAGCAATGCTGCGACCGGCGGCAGGTAGAGCGTCGCGGCGAGGGCGACGAGGGTGGCGCCGACGATCCACCACAGCGCGGGATTAGGGCGCAGCATGCCGGCGAACCCGTCGTCACCGACGCGATTGCCGACGATCAGCGCGAGGTTCGCGAGCACGATCGATGCGAAGCCGATCGACCGCGCCTCGCGCTCGCCGACGCCGAGTGCGAGCGCCGCCGCGTACACGGCGGCGACGGCAGCAAACGCGATGGCGCCCTCGCCAAACGCCTCGGCGAGCGTCCAGGGATCGAACAATCGCGCCGCCACCGGACGCGGCGGGCGTCGCATCGCGTCGGGCTCCGATGGCTCGGCCTCAAACGCGATCGCGCACGCCGGATCGATCACGAGCTCGAGGAACACGACGTGGATCGGAAACATCAACAGTGGCCATCCGGCAACGAGCGGAAGCAGCGACATGCCCACCGTCGGCACGTGCACCGAGATGATGTAGCGGATCGCCTTGCGCAGGTTGCCGTAGATGCGGCGCCCGAGCCTGACGGCGGTGACGAGCGACGCGAAGTCGTCGTCGAGCAGCACCAGCGCCGCTGCCTCGCGCGCGACATCGCTGCCGCGCCGGCCCATCGCAACGCCGATGTCGGCCGCGCGCAGCGCGGGCGCATCGTTGACACCGTCACCGGTCATCGCAACGATCTGTCCGTTCGCCTTGAACCCCTCGACCAGCCGCAGCTTGTGCTCGGGCATGACGCGCGCGTAGACGTCGACGGTCGCCACACAACCGCGCAGCGCCGCCGGCGACATCGCGTCGAGGTCTCGCCCGGTGACGACATCGGCACCATCGGCGAGCCCGATCGCGCGCGCGATCGAGCGCGCGGTTGCTGCATGATCGCCGGTGATCATCACCGTCCTGATGCCCGCACACCGACGCTCGCCAATCGCTTCGGGTACGCCCTCGCGCACCGGGTCGGCGAGGCCGACGAGCCCCGCGAAACCGAGCGCGAGCCCGCGCTGGCTATCCGGCCACGGCGTCGATCCCTCAGCGGCGATCGGCCACTCGCCGCTCGCCGCCGCCAGCACGCGCAACCCGTCGCGGGCCATTGCATCGACCGTGCCCAGCACCGATGCGCGCTCGCTCGCGCTGAGGCCGCAGAGATCGGCGATCGCCTCGGGCGCGCCCTTGGCCGCCACGCGATACGGACCGGCCTCAGGACGCCAGATCCGCGCGACCGAGAGCTGCGCAGGCGACAACGGATAGCTGTGCGCCAGGGCCCACCGGGCGAGCCGTGTCGCGAGCGACGGCAGGCGCGTCGTGGCTTCGCGCAAGAGTGCGCGCTCCATCGGATCGAAGGCGTCCTGCTCGCTCGCGAGGGCGAGAACCTCGACCAATGCGTCGATGCCGGTGTCGGGACCGGTCGCCGCCCCCACGGCGCCGACGGCATCGGCGCATGGGGGATCGATCAACGACCGCGCAGCGACGAGGCGCGCCACCGCCATGCGATTCTCGGTGAGCGTTCCCGTTTTGTCGACGCAGAGCACCGCGGCCGCACCGAGGGCCTCGATGGCCGACGCGCGCCGCGTCAGCACGCCGCTCTTCGCGATCCGCCACGCGCCGAGCGCCATGAACACGGTGAGCACGACCGGGAACTCCTCGGGAAGGATCGCCATGGCGAGCGTGATCCCGCCGAGCAGGCCCTGCAGCCACGCCTCGCGGAAGATCCCGTACCAGGCGGCGACAGCCACGCAGAGGGCGCCTCCGATCGCCGCGAACGCCGCCACCGCGCGTCGCGTCTCGCGCTCGAGCGCAGTGGGTTTCTCGACGATCGTCGCGAGTTGGCCGCCGATTCGTCCCATCATGGTCGCGCCTCCGGTCGCGACGACGCGCGCGAGGCCCTGTCCGCGCGTCACCAGCGTGCCCGAATAGATCCACGGCAGGCCGTCGCCGCCAGGCTGCGCGGGCGGATCGCCCGGATCGCCGGCGCGCTTCGCCACCGGAACCGATTCGCCAGTCAGCAGCGACTCGTCGGTCATCAGGTCGGACGCGGTCTCAACGTGCGCGTCGGCCGCGACGCGATCACCTTCCTTGATCCGCAGCAGGTCGCCGATCACCACCTCGCGTCCCGCGACGGTCCGCCATGAACCGTCACGATGGACCTGAGCGCGTGGACTCGCGAGCGCTCGCAGCGCGTTGAGTGCACGCTCGGTCTTGCGCTGCTGATGGAGCGTGATGCCGATCATCACGGCCACCGACAGGGCGAGCGCGAGCGCCTCGCCGTGATCGCCGACGACGAGATAGACGGCTGCCGCGGCGACCAGGAGCACGAGCATCGGCTCACGGACGACGTCCCAGGCAATCACCCAGATGCGCCGCGGGCGGGCGCTCGGCAGCTCGTTATAGCCGTCGCGCGCGAGCCTCGCCGCCGCCTCGCGCTCGCTAAGCGACCGCGCGAGTGGTGAAGGCGAGCGCGACTCTGCGCTCACGCGCATGCCTCTGCGGTCATGGACGTGCCTCTTCTCTCACGGGCGTGTCTGTGCACTCACGGGCTGCGCAACCCGTGGCTTGTGGTCGGTCGACGGCCCGCTCCGGTCGCGGGTTGCGACGATCGTATGGCCGTAGCGACGACGTACCATTGACGCGCGTCAACGCGCGCCCGGCGCTCACCCTGCGCGGTCACCGCGACGTCGTCGTCCCGGCGGGCGTGTCGGGGTTGTCGGCGAGCCGGTGGCGAATCGCGTAACGAACGAGACCGGCGGTGCTCGCGACGCCGAGCTTCTCCATCAGCCGCGCCTTGTGCGTGCTGATCGTCTTCGCCGACAGGCAGAGCCGCGCGGCGATCGCGCTCACGGTCTCGCCCGCGACGAGCAGCCGAAACACCTCGAACTCGCGATCCGAGAGCGTCTCGTGGCTCGCCGCACGCGCACCCGGCATCGCGTCGAGCGCGAGGTGCTCGGCGACGCTCGGCGTGACGTACGCGCCTCCGGCGGCGACCTTGCGGATCGCCGCGACGAGATCGGACGACGCGGTCTCCTTCGTGAGATAGCCTGCGGCACCCGCGCGGATCGCGCGTACGGCGTACTGGTGCTCCTCATGCATGCTGAGCACCAGCACGCGCAACCGCGGCCGCTCTTCGGCAACCTGGCGGATCAGGTCCATTCCGCTGCGGCCCGGCATCGACAGGTCGAGAACCAGCACGTCGAACGCGTCGCTTCGCACGCGCGCCAGCGTCTCCGCGCCGTCACCCGCCTCGCCGACGACCTCGATGTCGCCGGCGGCTTCGAGAAGCTGCCTCAGGCCTTCACGCAGGATCTGATGATCGTCGGCGATTACGACGCGGATCACGCCCGCCTCGCATCGGCGGCCGCTGCGTGGACGTCGTCGACGCCCTGCGGCGCGGCGGTCGCATGGGTCGGCTCGTCGGCGACGAGCGGCAGATGCACTTCCACCGTCGTGCCGGCGCCGGGGATGCCGGTGATGCTGAGCACGCCGCCGAGGAACGACACCCGCTCGCGCATCCCGAGGAGGCCGAACGAGCCCGCACGCGGCGCAAAGCCCGCAGGCAGCCCGACGCCGTCGTCGCGCACGCGCACGACGAGCCTGCCGGGTTCGTGAACGAGCCTGACCTCGACCCTCGTCGCGCGCGCGTGCTTGGCGATGTTGGTCAGCGACTCCTGGACGATGCGGAAGAGCGCCGATGCGCGCGCCATCGGCAGGTCGATCTGCGGTCGGTCGACCGACAGCGAGCACGCGATGCCGCTGCGCTGTGAGAAGTTCTGAACCAGCCATTCGAGGGCCGGCACGAGGCCGAGGTCGTCGAGCAGCAGCGGGCGCAGGTCCGAGGCGATCCTGCGGGTCGACGCGATCGTCGAGCGCAGCAGCTCGTCCATCCGCTCGAGCTTCGCGGCCAGGCCCGGCGGAACGCGCGCCCGGCACCACGCGACGTCCATCTGCAGCATCGTGAGCTGTTGGCCGAGCTCGTCGTGCAGCTCGCGTGCGATCCGGCGCGTCTCCTGCTCGCGCGTCATGTGCGCCGCGGCGCCGAGCTCCTTCAGCTCGTCGCGAGACGCGCGAAGCTCTGCCTCGACGGCGACGCGCGCGGTAACGTCGCGCAGGATCACCGTGCAGAACGTCGCGCCATGCTCGCCGTGCTGCGAGATAGACGCCTCGATCGGGAACTCGCTGCCGTCGGCGCGCACGCCGGCGAGCACCGTCTGCGTGCCCATCCTCCGCGCGGTCGCCCCGGTGCGACCGAAGCGGTCGACATGGCCGCGGTGCGCGACGCGGAAACGCCCCGGGAGCAGCATGTCGAGCGGCTCGCCGATGACCGCCGCGCGCGGACGCCCGAATGTCTCCTCGGCGGCGCGGTTGAAGTCGACGATCTTCTGCTCGCGGTCGATCGTGATGATCGAGTCCATCGCGAATTCGACGATGTCGGTCACGCGCAGCTCGGCGTCGCGCAGGCCGCGGCTCGCGACCTGGCGTCCGCGCGACTGGCGGTAGAGCTGCAGCATTCCGACGATTCCCGCGAGCAACGCGCACGCGGCGGCGGCGCCGAGGAAGCGCGCGCGCAATGGCGGCACGTTGCCAATGCCGAGTGCGGCGAACACCGCCGCGGCCGCCAGCAGTGCGACGATCGGCGCGAACACGACCCAGAGCGGCGGCGCGGCGCGGCGCTCGCGCCCGCCGGATCGGGTGGCTGGAACGACTGTATCGGCGGATTGTCCCGACATCGGCGGCTCCATCTCGCGCACTGGGTCTGCCTTGACCTCGGTCAACCGGTGCGCCTGCGCGTGCGTGCACATTATAGGAACTCGCGTCCACGGGCGAACCGCACCCCCGGATTTCGCTGGCGACGTGATAAGCGCGCAGCCGGTCGTGTACCATCTTCGCGCAATCGACGCGATCGCGCGTCCTGGAAGCCGGACGTTCGACCCGGCAGCATGACTTACCTCGAGATCAAGCTCATCCACGAGACCGCGGCGGCGATCTCGATCACCGGATTCGTCGCGCGTGGCGCAGGCATGCTCCGCCGCGCGCGCTGGCTCGAGCGACGCGATGTGAGAATGGTGCCGCACGTCGTCGACACCGTGCTCCTCGCATCGGCGGTGGTGCTCGCTTGGCAGCTTCGACTGTCGCCGCTCGCGGCGCCGTGGCTCGCCGCGAAGATCATCGGCCTCGTCGTCTACATCGCGCTCGGAATGGTCGCGCTGCGCTTCGGGCGCAACCTGCGAACGCGCGCCACGGCGCTCGCTGCCGCCGTGGCGGTGTTCGCGTGGATCGTCTCAGTCGCCTTCACCAAGGACCCGCGCGGGTTCCTCGTTTGGCTTTCCGGGTGACGACGGCGCCACCCGCACGAAACGGATCCGGTATCGCGGCGCGGCCGCAACGCGCTTACGACTCGGCCGCGACGTCGGCGGCGACTCCGGCCGGTATGAGGGCCGTCGCGAGCGCCTCATCGACGTTCTCGATCCAGACGAACTCGAGCTTTCCGCGCGCGTCGGCGGGAATCTCCTCGAGGTCGCGGCGGTTGCGCGCGGGCAGCATCACCGTGCGGATGCCCGCACGCAGCGCGGCGAGCACCTTTTCCTTCACGCCGCCGATCGGCAGGACCAGCCCGCGCAGGCTGATTTCGCCGGTCATCGCAAGGTCCGGACGCACCGGGCGGCGCGTGAACAACGACGCGAGTGCCACGAACATCGCGACTCCGGCGCTCGGGCCGTCCTTCGGCGTCGCCCCCGCTGGAACGTGGATGTGGATATCGGACCTGTCGAGCCCGTCCTGCGCGAGTCCGAGCCCTTCGGCGCGGGCCTTCAGCAACGAGACCGCCGCCTGCGCGCTCTCCTTCATCACGTCGCCGAGCTGTCCGGTGAGTATCAGCTTTCCCTAGCCCGGCATCC
>JAICXH010000068.1 GCA_025981645.1 Burkholderiales bacterium | reverse complement strand
TCATGGAGACCGACTGGGCTGAGAATCGCGCCGACATTCCGATGGACCCGGTGCGCAAGCTCCTCGGCAAGTACATTGACCCCATCTATTCGACGTACAAGCGCGACAAGTTCCGCACGCGCATCGAGCACGGGTCGGCGCCCGGATCCGTCGAGATCTTCGTCTCGCATCGAGGCATGGAGCAGGTGCCGACGGCGCAGGTCAGCGGCGGGGGTGCGGCAGGATTCCAGTGGGGCCTGATGCCGCCCAATCCGGGGCTCGAGGCGGAGATGCTCGCGCGCCTGATGGAACGCTTCGGCACCCCCGAAGCGCAGGCCGTCGCCGCCGTGTCGCCTGCGGCCGCTGCCGCCGCTCCGGCACACGCGAAGGTCGAGAAGGGCAGCGACGGCGTGGCGAAGCTGACCGTCGACGATCCGTTCGACCGCGCGTGGCGGCGCGTCGGGCTCGCGCTCGACCGCAGCGGCTTCACCGTCGTCGACCGCGACCGCTCGAAGGGCCTCTACTACGTCCGCTACGCCGATCCCGACGCCGCAATGGCGCGCAAGGACCGGCAGGAAAGCTGGCTCGCCAAGCTCTTCACCTGGTGGAAGAAGGACGACGAGGAGGCGAAGCCCGAGCAGTATCGGATTCACGTCGTCGAGGCCTCCCAGCAGAGCACGGTGAGCGTGCTCGATCCGGACGGTAAGCCCGACAAGACCCAGGCGAGCGAGCGCATTCTCGGCCTGCTGCAGAACCAGCTCAAGTAGCGCCAGAATGCGCTTCGCTTCGCTGGGCAGTGGCAGCGAGGGCAACGGCCTCATCGTCGAGGCGGGCGGCACCGCGATCCTGATCGACTGCGGCTTCGGCGTGCGCGACGCGCGCATTCGTCTCGCGCGCCTTGGAATCGATGCCGCGTCGATCGCAGCGATCCTCGTCACGCACGAGCATGGCGACCACATTCGCGGTGTCGCGCCGCTCGCGGCACGACACCGGATTCCCGTATGGTCGACGTTCGGCACGATCGACGCGGCCGGCGAGCGCTTCGTCGGTACCGTGCGCGGCTTCGGTTTCGACAGCCACGAAGTATTCGCGGTCGGCGCGCTCGAGGTGCGCCCGTTTCCGGTGCCGCACGACGCGCGCGAGCCGGTCCAGTTCGTGATCGGCGACGGCGCGCGGCGCCTCGGCGTGGTCACCGACCTCGGTGTCAGCACGCCGCACGTCGAGGCGAGCCTGTCGGGCTGCGACGCGCTCGTCCTTGAATGCAACCACGATGCCGGCATGCTCGCCGATGGACCGTACCCGTACCCGCTGAAGCAGCGCATTGCCGGCCGGCTGGGGCATCTCGACAACGAGACGGCGGCAGCACTCCTCGGCGCGCTCGATCGTTCGCGGCTGAAGCACGTCGTCGCGGCCCATCTGTCGAAGCAGAACAACACACCGGAGAAGGCGCGCGCAGCACTGGCGCGCAGCCTCGACTGCGCGCCCGAGTGGATCGGCATCGCCGATCAGGACGAGGGCTTCGCGTGGCGAGAGATCTGAACCCGAACGGAGCGAAGCGAATGGAGACGAGGAAAGAGCGCTACCGCGGCAAGGCGAAGACCGTCTACGCGACCGACGACCCGCTGCAGCTCGTCATGCACTACCGCGACGACGTATCGGCGTTCGATGGCGTCAAGCTCGCACGACTCGACGGAAAGGGCGAGACCAACAACCGGATCAACGCCTGGGTGATGGAGCGCCTGGCCGAAGCCGGCATCCGCAGCCACTTCATCCGGCTTCTGAACGAACGCGAATCGCTGGTGCGGGCAATGAAGATGGTTCCGGTCGAGTGCGTCGTGCGCAACATCTGCGCGGGGTCGATGGCGAAGCGCTACGGCATCGAGGAAGGCCGGCGGCTCCCCGAGCCGCTGTTCGAATTCTTCCTGAAGAGCGACGCGCTGCACGATCCGCTCGTCAACGACGATCACATCCGCATCCTCGGCTGGGCGAGCGCCACCGAGATCACCGGGATGCGGCGGCTCTCCCATCGCGTCAACGACGTGCTGAAGCCTCTGTTCGCGAGGGCCGGCATCGATCTCGTCGACTACAAGCTCGAGTTCGGGCATCCGCTCGACGATCCTGACGGTGAACTCGTGCTCGGCGACGAGTTCACCCCTGACGGTTGCCGCCTGTGGGACGCGAAGACCGGCGAGAAGCTCGACAAGGACCGCTTCCGCCGCGACCTCGGCGAAGTCATCGAGCACTATCGCGAGGTCGGACGCCGGATCGGCGTTCCGCTTTGAGCTAGAGTCCGAGCACGCTGCCGCCGAGGCCGGGTTCGCCCGTTTCCCAGATCTCGTCGAAGCGCTGCACGAGCGGTGCGGCACGCTCGGCATCGCCGATCGAGAGCGTCGCGCGCATCCGGTCGATGTGCGGGCGGTGCAGGAAGTGGACGTCGTCGGCGATCAGCAGCGGATCCATCGCCGAGCGTGCCGCGTCACCGGCGCGATAGACCGTCATCGCGTGGCCGTAGCGCGCGACGAGCGTGATGAAGCGCGCTGCATGGGCCTCGAGCCAGCGCGTATCGCGGACGATCACCGACAGGCGCGCACCGCGCTGATCGCGCAGGAATCGCGCCAGCGCGTCGCAACGCGCGGCGGTTTGCCAGCCTCCCCAGGAGAGGTCGATGTCGAACACCTTCAGGTGCCGGCGCGCGAGACCGATCAGCTCGTCCTGCGCGGCAATCATCGCCGGCAGCGTGTCGAGTCGTTCCTCGCGCGGTGCGACAGACTCGGCCGCGGTCACGATGGTGCCTCGAGGTACCCGTGCTTGTACCAAGTATGGAGCAGCTCGAGGGTCGCCGGCGCGAGACCCTGGCAGTCGCGCGCATTGAGGCGACGCCGGTCGGCAAGCCGACGGAGCATCGACGCGTCGCTTCGCGGCATCGTCATCGCCTCGCCATTGACGTAGAGCGTCGTGCGATCGTAGAGCATCTGCGTGCGCGGGTCGAGGGCGACGCCCGCGCGCCCGATGTGTCGCACGAAGTCGGCGCGAAGGACGCCCGGCCGCGCAGTGAAGCGAACGAGCGGCTTCGGCTCGGTGAGCCAGCGGCCGAGAAAAGACTCGATCGACCCGTTGTCGATGCGAATGCGCTTCAACGCGGTGGCGATCTGCCGCTGCATCGCGGCGTCGATCTTGCCGGGGTGCGATCGCGGCTGCAGACCTGGGTCGGCGTAGCGCCCGTCGAGCGCGACCACGTCGCGCAGATCGTCGAGAAAGGCCTCGGCGAGTTCCTGGAACGACGGTGCGCGAAAGCCGATCGAGCAGGTCACGCAGGTGTCGACGGCGACTCCGTCGTGCGCGTACTCGGGCGGCAGGTACAGAAGGTCTCCCGGGCCCAGCGTGTCGTTGTGCGCGGGAGTGAAGCGCTCGAGGAGCTTGATGGGGACGTTGTCGCGCAGCGCGAGGTCGCGCTGGCGACCGTAGCGCCAGCGGCGCCGGCCCGCGGCCTGAAGCAGGAACACGTCGTACGAGTCGACGTGCGGACCGACGCCACCCCCCGGTGCCGCGATGCTCACCATCAGGTCGTCGAGGCGCGCCCACGGCAGGAACGCGAAGCGCCTGAGCAGGCGATCCGCGTCGTGGTCCTCGAGATTCACGCCAGAGACGAGCAGCGTCCAATTGCGGGGCGGAAGCCGCACGAGGTCAGTACGGCGGAAAGGTCCTTGCGCGAGCGTGTAGCGCTCGCCGATGCGCGTCACCAGGCGCGATTCGACGTCGTCGCGACGCGCCAGGGCGAAAAGACGATCGCGAGTCGCGAACGCTGCGAGCTCGTCGAGAACGCTGATGGCGCCGCGAACGAGCAGCGCGCGGCGTTGCCAGTAGCGGGCGAGGACTGCCGCCGGACTGCGGCCGCCGAGCAATGCGAGGGGCGCGCCAGACCGCGCGAGCGACGGTTCGGCCATGCTCACGCGGCGAGTATATCGATCCCGCCGAGGGGTGGGGCGTACAATCGCCGCGGCAGCGGCATGGCACTCGCCATGCATCGTTACGCAGGGACGCGTCCCGATGAACATCTTCGGCAACATCGTCGTCACGCTGACCTTCAGGGTCTTCGATGCCGAAAATCGCCTCGTCGAGGAGACGACCGAGCCCATCGCCTATCTTCACGGCGGACATTCGGGAATCCTCCCCAAGGTCGAGCAGGCGCTTGCCGATCACAAGGTCGGCGACAAGGTTTCCGTCACGCTCGAGCCTGCGGATGCGTTCGGCGACTACGACGCGTCGCTGATGCGCATCGAGCCACTTGACCTGCTTCCCGCCGACGCGGCCGTCGGAGGACACCTCGCGACCGAGCACGACGGCCACGAGCAGGTATGGCGGATCACCGACATCGCGGACGGGAAGGCGGTGCTCGACGGCAACCACGAGCTCGCCGGCATGCGTCTGCGTTTCGACTGTACGGTGATCGACGTGCGCCCTGCAACGCGCGAGGAGCTTGCGCACGGACACGTGCACGGCGCACACGGGCATCATCACTGAGCCTTCCTCCGCGCCGCCTCACGGCTCCGATCACCGTCTACGCAATCACAATGTTTCGCTACGACAATCATCCTTCAGGGCGTCACTTCCTTCAGATCCCGGGACCGACCAACGTTCCCGATCGCGTGCTGCGTGCGATCGACCGCCCGACGATCGACCATCGCGGGCCCGAATTCGCCGGGCTCGCTCGTTCGATCCTCGATCGCATCGGAGCGGTGTTCGGCACGCGTGAACCGGTCGTCATCTATCCCGGCTCGGGCACCGGTGCATGGGAGGCTGCGCTCGTCAACACGCTGTCGGCAGGCGATCGCGTGCTGATGGCGGAGACGGGGCACTTCGCGACGCTGTGGAAGCGTCTCGCGGAGCGGCTCGGGCTCGTTGCCGAGTTTCTGCCGGGCGACTGGCGCCACAGCGCCGATCCGGACGCGATCGGCGCATGCCTTGCGGCCGATCGCGCACACGCGATCCGCGCGGTGTGCGTCGTCCACAACGAGACGTCGACCGGGGTCGTCACCGATGTCGCTGCGGTACGCGGGGCAATCGACGCCGCCAGGCACCCGGCGCTGCTAATGGTCGACGCCATCTCGTCGCTCGGCTCGATCGAATGCCGACACGACGACTGGCGGGTCGACGTGACGATTGCCGGTTCGCAGAAAGGCCTGATGCTGCCGCCGGGGCTTTCGTTCAACGCGGTGAGCGCGCGCGCGCGCGCGGCGTCGAAGGAGGCGAGGCTGCCGCGCGCCTACTGGAGCTGGGACGAGATCATCGCGGCGAACGCGAAAGGCTACTGGCCGACGACACCTGCGACCAATCTGTTGTACGGGCTCGATGCGGCGCTCGACCAGCTTTTCGAGGAGGGGCTCGCGGCGGTGTTCGAACGGCACTTGCGGCACGGCGAGGCGACGCGCGCTGCCGTGCGCGCCTGGGGGCTCGACCTGCAGTGCGTGAATCCGGCCGCGTACAGCAATACGCTGACCGCGGTGCGCGTGCCCGATGGCCACGATGCCGATCACCTGCGCAGGATCGCGCTCGAGCGCTTCGATCTCTCGCTCGGAACCGGCCTCGCGAAGCTCGCCGGGCGCGCGTTTCGCATCGGGCACCTCGGCGACCTCAACGATCTCACCGTCGTCGCGACGCTCGCCGGCGTCGAGATGAGCCTGCACGCCGCCGGTATTCCGCACGCGCCGGGCGGCGTCGCAGCGGCGATGACGCTGCTGCGCTCGCCGGCGGCGTCGCGGCCGCAAGCTTGACCGCCGGATCGGATGCGCGCCTCGCCGAGGCGCTCGTCGATGCGCGTCGCGCGCAGGAGCGGCACGCGCGTGGCGGGCCGCGATTCGAGGGGCTCGATTCCCGCGACGTCGCCACGCCACGCGACGCCCCGGCGGCCTACGCGGTCCAGCATGCAGTTGCCGAGGAACTCGGCTGGTTCGCGTCGCGGCGGCCTTCGGCGTGGAAAGTCGGCGCGCCGACCCGGAAAGCGATGCCCGAAGCAACTCCGCTTCCGCCCGCCGGCGTCGTGGCTTCCGGTGCGACACTCACCGCAGATCGCTTCACGTCGATCGGCATCGAAGGCGAGCTCGCGTTTCGGCTGCGCGCGGCACCCCGGCTCGCCGCGGCCCGCAGCATCGCCGACGCTGCGGCGAGCGAAGCGATCGACGAGGCGATCGGCGAGCTCGTTGTCACGATCGAGATCGTCGCGCCGCGCTTTCGCGATCTCGCGGTGATGCCGCCGCTGCTGCGCCTCGCCGATCAGGGCGTCCATGGTGCGCTCGTCGTCGGCACCGGCATCGTCTGGTCGCGACCGATCGACTGGCCGCGGCAGGTCGCGACGGTCCGGCGCGACGGCGTGGTTGTTGCCGAAACGCAGGGCGGTCATCCGCTCGGCGACCTGCGTTACCTCGTCGGGTGGCTCGCGCATCATGCAGCCTCGCGCGGTCATCCGCTCGCGGCGGGAGACCTCGTCACGGCCGGGACCTGGACCGGGCTCGTTCCCGCACGGGCAGGCGAAGTCGTCGCAGTCGAGTTCCCCGGGATCGGCGAAGCGAGCGTCACGCTCGCCTGACCCGGCTCAGCGCCCGAGGAGCGATTTCAGCTCGTAGAGCGCCGCCTGCGCGTCGCGCGGGCTCATCGCGTCGGGATCGATCGTTGCGAGTCGCGCCGCCACCGCATCGCCGCACGGCGATGTCTGTGCACCGGCAGGAGCGGCGTCCGGACCGGATGGGATAGCGGCACCTGCCGCGGCGAACAGATCATGCTGCGCGTCGTCGCGCGCGTTGAATTTGTCGAGCCGGGCAAAGTAGCGCTGTGCCTGCCTCAGCGTATCTCCGGGGATGCCGGCGAGCCGCGCGACCTGCAGGCCATAGCTGCGGTTCGCCGGGCCGTCCTCGACGTGGTGCATGAACACGATCCCCGGACCCTGCCGGCCTCTCGTCTCCACCGCATCGAAATGAACGTTCGCGCAGCCCTCGATCTCCGAGGGGAGCGCAGTAAGCTCGAAGTAGTGCGTCGCGAACAGCGTCAGGCTGCGGTTGTGCTCGGCGAGGCGATGGGCGATCGCCCACGCGAGCGCGAGACCGTCGAACGTCGACGTACCACGGCCGATCTCGTCGATGAGGACGAGGCTTGACGACGTCGCGCGGTTGAGGATCCATGCGGCCTCGGTCATTTCGACCATGAACGTCGAGCGTCCACCGGCGAGGTCGTCGGCAGCGCCGATGCGAGTGAGGATCGCGTCGATCGGGCCGATACGCGCGCGCCTGGCCGGAACGAACATGCCGCAGCAGGCGAGAAGGGCAATCACCGCCGTCTGCCTCATGTAGGTCGACTTGCCGCCCATGTTCGGCCCGGTGACGACAAGGAGCCGGCGCGACGCGTCGAGGACGAGGTCGTTCGCGATGAAGGTCTCGACCTGTCGCTCGACGACGAGGTGGCGGCCTTCGTCGATCGCGATGGTCACCTCATCGATGAGCTCGGGGCGCGTGAGGCGCAACGCGTCGGCGCGTTCGGCGAGGGTCGCGAGCACGTCGAGCGTGGCGAGCGCGGACGCCGCGGTCTGCAGCGCGGCAAGCGCCGGGACGAGCTTGCCGAGGAGCTCGTCGAACAGCAGCTTCTCGCGCGCCAGCGCGCGCTCCTGCGCGGAGAGCGCCTTCGACTCGAACGCGGCGAGCTCCGTCGTCGTATAGCGCTCGGCATTCTTCAGCGTCTGCCGGCGCCGGTATTCGTCGGGCACCCGCTCGGCGTGGCTGCGGCCGACCTCGATGTAGAAGCCATGGACGCGGTTGTATTCGACCTTGAGCGCGGCGATGCCGGTACGGGTCCGCTCGCGCTGCTCGAGCTCGACGAGGAACTGCGCGCAGACCGCATCGACGTCACGCAGTCCGTCCAGCTCGGCGTCGTACCCGCGCGCGATGACACCGCCGTCGCGAAGCTGCGTTGCGGGCTCCTCGGCGATCGACGCGGCGAGCAGAGCGTGCCACGCCGGATCGCAATCGAGATCGCCGACGAGTCGGCGCGTCAGCGGGTCGCCGCATGCCGCCACGATTCCGGTGATGCGTGCAAGCCGCGCGAGCGTGTCGCGAAGGCCCGAGAGGTCGCGCGGACGCGCGGTGCCGAGCGCGATCCGTGCGACGATCCGCTCGACGTCGACGCAGCCGCCGAGCGCGGTGGTGAGCGTCCGGACAATCGCCGCGTCGCTGCGGAGCCCCGCGATCGCGTCGAGCCGCGAAGTGGCCTGCACGCGGTCGCGCAGCGGGTGCGTCAGCCAGTGACGGAGGAGACGGCTTCCCGCGGCGGTCGCGCAGCGGTCGAGCAGCGAGAGCAGCGTCGGCTCGGGCTCGCCGGCGAGCGTGCGCGTGATCTCGAGGTTGCGCCGTGTAGCCGCGTCGAGGGTGACGAATTCGCCGTCTGCCTCGACCGCGAGCGAGCGCACGTGCTCAAGTGAGCTCTGCTGCGTCGCGGTGGCGTACGTCAGCAGCGCTCCGGCGGCCGAGAGGGCGAGCGGGGCTGCGTCGACGCCGAAGGCCGCGAGATCGCGCGCGCCGAGCTGGCGCGCCAGCTGACGCTCGGCGTTCGCCCGGTCGAAATGCCACGACGGGAGCGCGTGCGCCGGCACCGACCGCCCGCGCCACGCGGGCAGCGGAGCATCCTCGACGACGAGGAGCTCCGCGGGCTCGATGCGCTCGAGGACCGCGCCGCACTCGGCACTTGCGACGTCGGCGAGCGTGATGCGCCCGGCGGCGAGCGCGAGCCACGCGATGCCGGTACGCGAGGCATCGGCGAATATCGCGGCGAGTGGGGCCTCGCGGCGCGCGTCGAGGAGCCCCGCGTCGGTCAGGGTTCCCGGTGTGACGATTCGCGTGACCCTGCGCTCGACGAGCCCCTTCGCCGCTGCCGGATCACCGACCTGGTCGACGATCACCGCGCTCTCGCCGCGGTCGATCAGCCGCGCGAGGTGCTGGTCGAGCGCATGGTAGGGAACACCCGCCATCGGAATTGGTGCGCCGGCCGACTGTCCGCGCGCGGTCAGCGTGATGTCGAGCAGACGTGATGCGCGCTCGGCATCGGCGTAGAAAAGCTCGTAGAAGTCCCCCATCCGGTAGAACAGCAGGCGATCGGGATGCTCCTGCTTGAAGCGCAGGTACTGCTGCATCATCGGGGTGTGCTTGCCGGATCCCGGGTCGTTCAAGATTTTCTCGCAAAGGACGTTGCCGAAGACGGCTTGGGGTGCGGCCACGGTCGCCCGCGCCCGATTATCGCCGAGACGCGCCGGAGGAAGCGTGCCTGGACTCCGATCGGCGTCGCTTCTCATTGTGCTGAGTAGCGCGTATTATGTACAGAATCGTGCACGCTTATTGTGTTGGCATGTTCTCGACCAGGAGGCCGGAATGGGAATCACCGCGAACGACGTTGTCTCGCTGTCGCAAGCCCGCGCCGGTTTCTCGGAATTGGCGGAAGAGGTCCGGGCTGGCGCGGAGAAGATCATCACCAAGAACGGCGAGAGCTATGTTGCGCTGATCGATGCGCAACGGCTGGATCATTACCACCGGCTGGAGCGCGAACGAATTCACTTGCTGCTGACGAGCGAGGCCTCCAGGGGCCTCGACGACGTCGCCACCGGCCGCGTGAAGGATGCCCGAGGCGCCATCCAGGCGATCAAGCGCCGGCGCAGCGCGTAACGTCGGTGGAGCGGTTGCGATGGCGCGGAGAATCGTCGTCAAGCTCGTTGCGAACTTCGAAAGGAATCTTGCCGACATCGAGCGCTTTCTGACCCAACGCGAAGCGCCGCGTGCGTTCGGCGCGCTGCTCGATGAGCTGACGGATACGGTGATTGCGAATCTCGAACGGTTTCCCGCGATGGGGCGCCAATTCCTCGCGCATCCGGCGCGTTCGATCGAATCCTCGGCGGCGCTCGAGGCATTGTGCGCACAGTTGTCGGCGATTACACCGGACGCCGAAGCGCTGCACGAATACGTCTTCGACGAGTACGTCGTGCTGTACGCGGAGGTCGGCGCAATCGTCTATCTGCTGGCGATCCGGCATCAGCGACAGCTATCGTTCGATTTCCAGTTTCATTGGGGCGGATCGCCGCGATGACGCGTCTCGCTCCTCGTGTGGCAGCGTCACGGGTGTTCGCGGCGATCGCGATCGCATGGTCCGCGCTCGCGGCGGCGCATGCGGACTGGCCGATGTTCGGCTGGAACGTCGAGCGCAGCAGCGCGCCCGAAGTGCCGATGGGAATCGCCGAGGGCGATCTGCCGGCCCTGCAGCGCCAGCAGGTCCGCATCGACGGAACCGTGGACGCGTCGGCGATCTACCTGCACGGCGTGACGGTGGCAGGCGCGACCCACGACGTCTTCTTCGTCACCACGACGTACGGCAAGACGATCGCGATCGACGCGGATCGCGGCACGGTGTTGTGGGAGTTCACGCCGCCGAGCTACGAGCGTGTGAAGGGCACCTACCGGATCACCAATGCGACGCCGGTCGCCGACCCCGGCGGCGAGGCGATCTACGCGGCGTCGCCCGATGGCGTGATCCGCAGGCTCGCGGTCGCCGACGGCCGGGTCGAGTGGAGCACGTCGATCACCCGGCTGCCTGAGCGCGAGAAGATTGCGTCGCCACTTGCGTTCTTCGGAGGCCGCGTGATCGCGACAACCGGCGGCTACATCGGCGACCGGTCCCCGTACCAGGGCCACGTCGCGATCCTCGACGCGAAGTCGGGCGCCTTGCTGCACGTCTGGAACGCGCTGTGCAGTAATCGGCACGAGCTGATCGATCCGTCCACGTGCGCGGAGAGCGGTGCGGCGATCTGGGGCCGGGCCGGTGCGGTGATCGACGCGAGGACGGGCAATCTCTTCGTCGCCACCGGCAATGCGCGGTGGAACGGAGCCGAACACTGGGGCGACGCTGTTCTCGAGCTCGATCGCGACGCGATGAACATGCTCGGGAATTACACGCCGACCAACACCGAAGAGCTCGACGCGACCGACGAGGACCTCGGTTCCAGCTCACCGGTCCTTGCCGGCGGTGCGTACGTCGTTCAAGGTGGCAAGGACGGGATGTTGCGCGTGCTCGACTGGCGCCGGATGGCAGGGACCGTCGCGCATCGCGGTGGCGAATCGTCGCGCGTGCGCACGCCCGGAGCCGCGCGGTTGTTCACGGCGCCGGTGGTCTGGCATCGGGCGGGAGCCATCTGGATCGTTGTGGCCACCAGCGGCGGAACCTCGGCGTGGACGCTCGACGGCGATACGCTGCGGCCGCAGTGGCAGAACGCGCGTGCCGGCACCAGCCCGGTGCTCGCCGACGACCTACTGTACGTGTACGACCCCGGCGGCGGGCTGCGCGTGTACGGGGCGGAAAGCGGACGCCTGCTCGCCGACCTCGAATGCGGCAGCGGCCACTGGAACAGTCCGATCGTCGTCGATGGCCGGATTGCGCTGCCCGAAGGCAACGCCAACGATCACGCGACGAGCGGGGTGCTCGATATCTGGCGCGCGGCGAGGCACTGACCGGCGTCAGTGCGCCTTCGGCACCGGCCCCTGCACGACCTGCATCAGGTCATCCGGCTTCACGTACTTGGTGAACGCCGCCCGGACTTCGTCCGCGCTGAGCGCGAGGAAGTGCTTCGCGGCGACCATCGGCTGGTCGAGGGGTTCACCGCGGTAGCTCCACGTCGCGAGCGCGCGCGCGATCCGGTTGACGCTCGACACTCCGACCGGAATCGAGCGGATCTCGTACTGTCGCGCGTTGGCGAGCTCGGATTCGGTGACCGGCTGGCTGCGCATCCGTTCGAGGTTCTCGCGCACCAGCGCATCGGCGGCAGGAACCTTGTCGGGGTCGCTGGCGTAGCTCACGTAGAACACTGCGCGGCTGCGGTCGATCGACAGCGCGGAGCGGGCGTCGTAGGCGTAGCCGTGGCGGATGCGAATGTCCGCCATCAGCCGCGACGCGAAACCGGTGCCGCCGAGCACGTCGTTGCCGAGTTCGATCGCATAGCGGTCGGGGTTGGCGAGATCGAGCGCGAGCATCTGCGCCATGATGACCTCGTCCTGCCCCGAGTACGGATTATCGACGGCGGCATAGCCGGGCCCGTTGACCGGGACCCTCGGCGGCACCACATCGGGCCGTGGACCCGTCGCGGTCCAGCCGCCGAACCAGCGCTGCACAACCTCGCGCGCGGCAGCGGGCGTCACGTCGCCGACGACGACGATCGTCGTGAGATCGGGACGGTAGACGCTGGCGTAGTAGCCCTTCACGTCGCCGAGTGTCAGGGCGTCGACGGTTGCCGGCGTCGCTTCGCGCAGGTGTGGATCCCGCGCGGGGAGGAGCCCCTGCCGCAATGCACGGAACGTCCGATAACGCGGTGACCGCAGCTCGCCGGCGAGTGCGCGCGACGTCGTATTCTGCACGATGGAGAACGCTTGTGCCGGCAGCGCAGGACGAAGCTCGTTGTCGGCGAGGAGCTGCATCCCGCGGTCGAAATGGCGGCTGAGGACTGCCAGCCCGAAGTCGGTGCCTGCGGACTCGGTTGCCGCGATGTCGTCGAGCGCCTTGTGAAATGCGCTGCGATCGAGCGTCGTCGTGCCGTAGTCGAACAGCCCGGCCAGCACGCGCCCGGCGCCTTCCTTCCCGGCAGGCTCCTGCAACGACGGATCGTGGTCGATGTGGCCGACGACGGTCACCGTGCGGCTCACCGACTCGGGTTGCACGATCAGCGTGATCCCGTTCGGGAGCGTCATTCGCGTCGGGTCGAGCGTCCAGTGCGGAGCCTCGAGCCTGGCGAGCGGGGCAGCGGCCCAGGCCGGGAGCGCGACGTCGAGACTCTCGGTGCCACCGAACGACTCGCTGCCACCGAACCCGCGACTGTTCGCCGCCCGCTCGCCGGTTTCGCTCGGTGTCAGCACGACGACGACGCGCGCGTCGGCCCGCAGGAACTCGTGCGCAACGCGGTCGACATCGGCGGGCGTGACCGCTTCGATGTCGCGCAATGCCGCAGCGGGCGAATCGAGGCCTTGCCAGGCGAGCGCCTGCGACCACGCGCTCGCGAGGTCGACAGCGCTGTTGCGGTTGAACTCGAACTGGGCCTCCTCCGAGCGCTTGGCGGCCTCGACCAGCTCCGGCGGGACGCCTCGCTCGAGCAGCGCGCCGACGACACCGTCGAGATGCCTCTGCGCTTCCTTCGCGTCGCCGCCCTTGGCGAAACCGACCTCGATGGCGGCGATTCCGCCGCGGCTGAACGGCTGCGTGTCGGCGGCCGCCGAGAGGACCTTGCCCTGCGCCGCGAGCTCCTGCAGCGCGCTGCGCGGATTGCCGAGGACGTCGATCAGCACCTGCGCGGCCGCATAGTCGCGCGCCATCATGCCCGGCATTCGGTACAGAAACTGCACCGTGCCGGTGCCGTGCGGCGTGGTCATCTCGATCGTCCGCGGTTCGACCGGCGCGAGCGCAACCGCCGTGCGCGCGGGAACCGGCTTCGACGGAATGCCGCCGAAGAGCGCCTTCACGCGCTCGAGCGTCGCCGCGGGGTCGACGTCACCGACGATCACGAAGATCGCATTGCCGGGCTGGTACCAGCTGTCGTAGAATTTGCGCAGCGTCTGCGCGGTCGTGCGATCGAACGACGGCCGGGTTCCCAGCGGATCCTCGGCATACCCGGTTCCCGCGTAGAGCGTCCGTTCGGCTTCGATGAAAGCGCGATAGCCGGGATCGGCGATGTCGCCGGAGACCTCCTGCTCGATCGCGCCCTTCTCGGCGTCCCAGTCCTTCTCGGTGAGCAGCGCGCCGCGCATCCGGTGCGCCTCGATTTCGAGCAGGATGTCGAGGTACGCCGACGGCGCGACGAAGTAGAACTGCGTCGCATCGTTGGTCGTGAACGCATTGTTCTCGCCGCCCATCTTCGCAGTGATCTCGTTCAACTGCGCGCCCGACAGACCCGAGCTGTCGCGGAACATCATGTGTTCGAGTGCGTGCGCGGTGCCGGGAAGACCGGCCGGCGTCTCGTAGCCTCCGGCGAGATAGGTAACCTGCGTCGTCACCATCGGTGCGAGCGTGTCGCGGACAATGACGACGCGAAGGCCGTTGGCGAGCGTCGCGCGCAGCACTTCGCCGCGCTCGCTCGCCGCAGTCGTGCTCGAGGCGGGCGCTGCGGAGCGCGCGGATTCCGGTGTGTTCGAAAGCGGGGCATGCGTGGCAGGCGTGCTGCAGCCGGCAACAACGAGCGCTGCAGCAAGCACCGCGGCGAGGATTCGGACGTTCGGGCGCATTCTGGACATCTTGGACAGGTCCTCGGTCGGGAGCGGGTGGACGAAAGAAGGCGCCGATCTCGCGCGCCGACGCAGCGCGCGACGTCGCGTGCACCGATGGTTGCAATTCTTCCACACCGCCACCGCATCGGCCCGCGTACAGTGAACGCAGGCGCCGCGACCGCGATCGGCGCGGGAGTCTCGTCGATGACCGCAATGCGGGCGGCAAAGTTCATTGCACGTTGTCTCGGCTGCCTCGCGTTCGCCAGCGCGGCGATCGGGGCGGGTGGCGCGCCGAATCGCGTGCCGACGCAGCGAAACGTAGTCTACGGAAGCGATCGCGCCGAGCGCTACGACGTCTATGCGCCACACGGCGTGGCGCACGCGCCGGTCGTGTTCTTCGTCCACGGCGGCAGCTGGGCGCACGGCGACAAGGCTTCGCCCGGGCTCCTCGACGCGAAGCTCGGGCGCTGGCTTCCGGAAGGGTACGTCGTGATCTCGGTCGACTATCCGCTGCTTCCGGCCACGCAGCCACCCGCGCAGGCGCGCGAAGTCGCCCGGGCGCTTGCATACGCGCAGGCGCGAGCCGCCGAATACGGCGCCGATCCGAGGCGGTTCATCGTCATGGGCCACTCCGCCGGAGCCCACCTGGTCGCACTGATCGCCGCCTCGTCGACGATCGCAAGCGACGCGGGCATCGTTGCGCCCGGCGCATACGTGCTGCTCGACACTGCAGCGCTCGACGTCACCGCACTGATGCAGTCGCGCCATCTGCGCCTCTACGAGCGCGCTTTCGGCACCGATCCGGGCAGGTGGGCGGCCGAGTCCCCGATGGCGCTCCTCGCCCGCAAGGGGCCACCGATGCTCGTCGTGTGCTCGACGCGGCGCCGGATCTCGTGCCCGGACGCGCGCCAGTTCGTTGCGAAGGCGAAGTTGCTCGGAACGGCGGCAACCCTGCTCGAAGAAGACCTGCGGCATGCCGAGATCAACCGGACGCTCGGTGACCCGTCCGCGTACACCGATGCCGTCGACGCATTCATGCGCGACAGCGTGACACCAGGTGCGTCGATGCGCTAGCCATGCCGAGCATGGCGATGCCCAAGATCGTCGTCGCGCCCGCCGGCCGCGGCTGCCCGGCGGGGCGCCGCAGGAGGATCCTCAGTGGGTTTCGGCGAGCGGAACGGGCCGCCACTTCGCGAGCCGGTTTTCGAAGATCGTCACGGCATACTCGGCAGCGAGTGCCACCACCATGATGATGACGATGGCTGCGTACATTCCGGCAGTATCG
>JAICXH010000102.1 GCA_025981645.1 Burkholderiales bacterium | reverse complement strand
CATCGCCGGCTGCGTCGCTGGCTGCGTCGCTGGCTGCGTCGCTGGCTGCGTCGCTGGCTGCGTCGCCGGCTGCGTCGCCGGCCGCAGCGGCCGTCGCCGCCCATCCTCCTCAGAGGCTCGCATGCCCACCTTCTTCGTCAACAAGAATCGCGTCGACGTCAGCAACGCCGTCGCGCCCGACACGCCGCTCTTGTGGATCCTGCGCGACTCGCTGAAGCTGACCGGCACCAAGTACGGCTGCGGCCTGGGCCTCTGCGGCGCGTGCACGGTGCTGATCGAAGGCAAGCCCACGCGCTCGTGCCAGATCCCGCTGTCGTCGATAAGGCTCGGCGCCGACGTCACGACGATCGAGGGTCTCGCGACGCGCGAAGCCAGGGCCGTGCAGACCGCATGGCAGAAGCTCGATGTGCCGCAGTGCGGGTATTGCCAATCGGGGCAGGTCATGTCGGCTACCGCGCTGCTCGCCGGCAATCGACGCCCGAGCGACGCCGACATCGACGGCGCGATGACAGGAAACATCTGCCGCTGCGCGACCTACGTCCGCATCCGCGCGGCGATCAAGGAAGCCGCCGCCGCGCTCGCCTGACCGGAGGGACGATGTATCGCAATCGGATCGAAGCGGTAACGCGACGCACCTTCCTCAAGGTCGTTGGCAGCGCGGGGGCAGGGCTCACGCTCGCGATCGGAAGTCTCCCGCTCGATGCGCTGGCCGCTGCGGCGAAGCCGGGACCCGCGGCGGCCGGCGCGGCAGGCAGCGCTGTTCCGACGGGCCCCGAGTTTGCGCCGAACGCGTTCCTGAGGATCGCGCGCGACAGCTCGGTGACCGTCATCGTCAAGCACGTCGAGGTCGGCCAGGGTACCTACACCGGGCTGCCGACGCTCGTCGCCGAGGAGCTCGATGCAGCGTGGTCGCGGGTGCGCGTCGAAGGCGCACCGGCGGACGCGAAGCGCTACAACAACCTGCGCTGGGGCCCGATGCAGGGCACCGGCGGTTCGACGTCGCTCGCCGAGGCGTTCGACCAGTACCGCACGGCTGGAGCGGCGGCACGCGCGATGCTGGTGGCCGCGGCGGCCGCACGCTGGAGCGTGCCTGCCGACACGATCGAGGTGCGCAACGGCGTCGTCTCGCACGGCGCGAAGAAGGCGACCTTCGGCGAGCTCGCCGCCGATGCCGCGAAGCAGCCGGTTCCGGCTTCGCCGGCGTTGAAGGATGCGAAGCGCTTCGTTTACATCGGCACGCACGTTCCGCGCACCGACTCGAAGGCGAAGTCGACCGGAACCGCGGTCTACACGCAGGACATCCATCTGCCGGACATGCTGACCGCGGTCGTCGCACATGCACCGCGCTTCGGCGCGCACGTGAAGGCGATCGACGCGGAAGCGTTGAAGGGCCTGCCGGGGATCCGCTTCGTCGTCGAAGTCCCGCACGGCGTCGCGGTCGTCGGCAACAGCTTCTGGGACGCGAAGAAAGGACGTGACGCGCTGCGTGTCACCTGGGACGACGCGAGCGGCTTCCGCTATTCGTCGTCCGACATCTTCGCCGAATTCAGGCGGCAGGTCGCGACGCCCGGGGCGATGGCGCGCAGCGAAGGCGATGCTGCGAAGGCGCTCGGCGGCGCCGCGCGCAGGCTCGATGCCGAGTTCGAGTTCCCCTACCTCGCGCACGCGGCGATGGAGCCGATGAACTGCGTGATCCGCTACGACGGCGACCGCGCCGAAGCGTGGAACGGCGAGCAGTTCCAGACCGCCGACCAGGCGGCGATCGCCAGGGTGCTCGGGCTCGCAACGGAGAAGGTCGCGATCCACCAGCTCTTCGCCGGCGGCAGCTTCGGCCGACGCGCAAATCCGCAATCGGATTACCTCGTCGAGGCGGCGACGATCGTCAAGGGCCTCGCTGCGCAGGGACAGCGCGGCATCCCGGTCAAGCTCGTGTGGACGCGCGAGGACGACATGCGCGCCGGCTATTACCGGCCGGCGTCGCTGCATTCGATGCACGCCGGTCTCGACGGCAGCGGCAAGCTCGTCGCCTGGCAGCACCGCATCGTCACCCAATCGATCCTCGCCGGCAGCCCGTTCGCGGCGATGATCGCCCACGGCGTCGATCCGACGTCGGTCGAAGGCGCCGCCGACATCGGCTACGCGATTCCGAATCTCACCGTCGACCTGCAATCGCCCGAGATCGCCGTGCCGGTGCAATGGTGGCGCTCGGTCGGGCATACGCACACGGCCTTCGCCGTCGAGACGTTCATCGACGAGGCTGCGCAGGCGGCCGGCAAGGATCCGGTCGAGTTCAGGAAAGTGCTCCTCGCCGGCGATCCGCGCCGGCGCGCCGCGCTGACGCTCGCCGCCGACAAGGCCGGGTGGGGAAGACCGCTCGCGCCGGGCGCGTCGGGGACCAGACGCGGGCGTGGTGTCGCTGTACACAAGTCGTTCGACACCGCGGTCGCCGAGGTCGCCGAGGTGACCGTCGCCGCCGACCGAAGCTTCACCGTCGACCGTGTCGTCTGCGCGGTCGAGTGCGGACTCGCCGTCAACCCCGACGTCGTGCGCGCACAGATGGAGGGGGGCATCGGTTACGGCCTTGCCGCGGCGCTGTTCGGCGAGATCACGATCAAGGACGGCGCGCCGGTGCAGTCGAACTTCAACGACTACCGCGTGCTGCGGATCAACGAGATGCCGGCAGTCGAAGTCCACATCGTCCCCTCGGACGCAAAGCCGACCGGCGTCGGCGAGCCGGGCGTACCCCCGATCGCGCCGGCCGTCGCCAATGCGCTCGCGATGGCGACCGGCAGGCGGCTGCGCCGGCTGCCGCTGTCGCTCTCGGCGTGACGCGCATGCTGCATACGCCTCCCGGCTTCGTACCCGCACCGGTCACCCTCGCGCCACCGGCGGGCGATGCGCTGGTGTTCGCGTTCGCCGGTGCGATGCTCGTCGTCGCCGGCAACGAGGAGGCTCCCGTGGTGCCGACGCTCGCCCAGGCGCTCGCCGCGGGAATCGACGGCCCGCGTCATCACCTCGGCCGGCTTGCCGGAACGGATTGCGTCGCGGTCACGCTGGGCGACACCGCGCCCGCGCCGGCGGGCTACCGTCTCGCCGGCTTGCGCTCGCTGTTCGGAACCATGCCGGAGCCGATGCTCGCCGTGGCGGCGCGCGCGTTCCAGGTCGTCGACTGGGATCGCTCGCACGCGTTCTGCGGCCGCTGCGGCGCGCGAACGCGCGAGCGGCCCGGCGAGCGTGCGAAGGAATGCCCCGCCTGCGGCCTCGTCGCCTACCCGCGCGTGTCGCCGGCGATGATGGTGCTGGTGATCCGCGACGGCGAGCTCCTCCTCGCCCGCGCCAACCGGTTTCGCAACATGATGTACAGCGCCCTCGCGGGCTTCGTCGAGCCCGGCGAGGCGATCGAGGACTGCGTGCACCGCGAGGTGCGCGAGGAAGTCGGCATCGAAATCGACCGGCTCGAATACTTCGCCAGCCAGTCGTGGGCGTTTCCGCACTCGCTGATGATCGCCTATACAGCGCACTATGCGGCCGGAGCGCTGCGCCCCGACGGCACCGAGATTGCCGATGCGCGCTGGTTTTTACCCGACGCGCTGCCCGAGCTTCCGAGTCCGATGTCGATCGCCCGCCGGCTGATCGACGACACCGCCGCGCGCCTGCGCGACGGAAGCCACGCACAGCGGGCCGCTGCGTCGCCTGCGATAGAATAGCGGCCGCTCATCGGGCCCGGCTGGGCCCGCGAGACACGTCTGTCGATGCCGCGCATCTCTTCTGCGATCGTTTTCGCGCTGTCGGTCGCCCTCGCCGTGGTTCCGGGCTTCGCCGGCGCTGCCGACGCCGGGCCGGATGCGTCGCCCGCGCCGACCGCGCCGACGACCGGCGCCGCCGAAGCCGCGCCGCTGGCTCCCGAATCGCGCGGCATGGACGAAGCGGCGCGCAAGGCCTACGCGGCGAAGCTGCGCGAAGCGCAGGGCCTCGTCGAGGGCAAGCGCTACGCGGACGCGATCGCGATCCTCGATGCGCTCTCCGCGGCGCACCCGCGCGAGCCGCAGGCGCGCTTCATAAAGGGCGTCGCGCTGATGGACGAAGGACGCGCCGACGACGCCGTCACGCAGTACCGCGCACTGGTCGCCGATTTTCCCGAGCTTCCGGAACCGCACAACAATCTTGCGGTCCTCTATGCGCGCAAGGGCGAGTACGCGCTCGCCCGCGACGAGCTCGAGCGGGCCATTGCGGCGGCCCCCGATTACGCGATCGCGCAAGAGAACCTCGGCGATGTCTACGTAAGGCTCGCCGAGATCGAATACCAGCGTGCCGCGACGCTCGAAAGGGCCAACCATCGCGTGGCGGCCAAGCTCGAGCTCGTGAAGAAGATCGGAACCTCCGGCGTGCAGGCGCCGGTCACTGGACAATAGAAGGAGATCGTTCATGCTGCGTCAACTCGCCACTGCGGCGGCGCTCGCCATCGCCACTGCTGCCCTTCCCGCGCAGGCCGCCAACCCCGAGGTCGAGCTCGACACCAGCGCCGGCGTGATCAAACTCGAGCTCTTCCCGCAGGCCGCGCCGAAGACCGTCGAGAACTTCCTCGCCTACGTCAAGGACGGGCACTACAGCGGCACGCAGTTCCATCGCGTGATCGCGGGATTCATGATCCAGGGAGGGGGTTACGACGCCAACTTCTGGCAGAAGCCGACGCGCCCGCCGATCGCGATCGAGTCGCAGGAGAGCAAGAAGGCGGGGCTCTCCAACGTGCGCGGGACGATCGCGATGGCCCGCACCGGCGACCCGAATTCGGCCACCGCGCAGTTCTTCATCAACGTCGCCGACAACAGCCGCCTCGATTTCCACTCGGCAACGCCACAGGGCTGGGGCTACACGGTGTTCGGCAAGGTCATCGCCGGCATGGACGTCGTCGAGCGCATCGCCCACGCGAAGACCGGCCCCGCGGGACCGTTCCGCTCCGACGTGCCGGTCGATCGCGTGCTGATCACGTCGGCGAAGCTCGTCACCTCCCCCAACTGAGGAACCTGACATGGTCATCCTGCACACCAACCACGGCGACATCACACTCGAACTCGATGCCGTCAATTCGCCGGCGACGGTCGCCAACTTCCTGCAGTATGTCCGCGACGGCCATTACGACGGCACGCTGTTCCACCGCGTCATTCCGGGCTTCATGATCCAGGGCGGCGGCTTCGCCCCCGGCCTGCGCCAGAAGGGGACGCGCGCGCCGGTTGCGAACGAGGCCGCCAACGGAGTGAAGAACGAGCGCTACACGGTGGCGATGGCACGCACGTCGGAGCCACATTCGGCAACGGCGCAGTTCTTCATCAACATCGCCGACAACGCGTTCCTCGACTACAAGGGTCCGAGTCCGCAGGGCTACGGGTACTGCGTGTTCGGTCGCGTCGTCGACGGAACGGCGGTCGTCGATCGCATCGCCGCCGTCGGAACCGGAACCTCGGGATTCCACGAGAACGTGCCGAAGGACGACGTCGTGATCACCGGCGCAGAGGAGCAAGCGCCCGCGTGACGGCGCCGCGCCGCCCCCGGCCTTGAAGCCGGTACTGCTCCTGTCGGACCTGCACCTCGCCGAGGAGCGCGCGGGCTCCTCGGCGGCCTTCCGCGCCTTCGCCGGCGGTCCGGCACGCCGTGCGCAGGCTGTGTACATCCTCGGCGATCTGTTCGACTCGTGGATCGGCGACGATCAGCAGCGCGAACCGTTCGCCGCGGGCGTCGTACGGGCGCTGCGCGGCATCGCCGACGCCGGAGTCGCGCTGGCGATCGCGCGCGGCAACCGCGACTTCCTGCTCGGCGACCATTTCGCGCATGCAACAGGGGCGACGCTCCTCGACGAGCAGACGCTCGCCGATCTGGGCGGCGTCACCACGCTGCTCACGCATGGCGACGAACTCTGCACCGATGACCACGCGTACCAGCGCTACCGGTCGTGGATGCGCGACCCCGCGCACCAGCGCCGGCTCCTGCGCCTGCCGTACCGGCTGCGCCGGCGCATCGCCGCGTGGATGCGCAGAAAGAGTCGCAGCGAGACGGCGCGCAAGCCCGAATCGATCCTCGACGTGAACGCAGCGGCAGTCGAGGCCGCGCTGCGCCGCCATCATGTGACGCGGATGATCCACGGCCACACGCACCGCCCGGCACGCCACGCGCTCGTCGTCGACGGCGTCGCCTGCGAGCGGATCGTGCTCGCCGACTGGGATGAGCGCGGGCACTACCTCGAAATCGGCAGCGAAGGCCTGCGCAGCGTCGATATCGACGGATGAGTCCCGAGCCGCTCAGCGCCGCGTGGCTGTCGGCGCTCGCGTCGATCGTCGTCATCGATCTCATCCTCGCCGGCGACAACGCGATCGTGATCGGTCTCGCCGCGCGCAACGTTCCCGTTGCGCTGCGGCGCAAGGTGATCCTGTGGGGAACCGCCGGCGCGATCGTCGTGCGCGCGCTCCTCACCCTCGTCGTCGTCTGGCTGCTGCGCATCCCCGGCTTCCTTGCCGCCGGCGGGATCGCACTCGCCTGGATCGGCTGGAAGCTGACGCGCGGAGGCGGCGAGGCTCCGCAAGAAGCCGTCTTGCCGGCACGCGGCACGCTTGGCAGCGCGATTCGCACGATCGTCGTCGCCGACGCCGTGATGGGCGTCGACAACGTGCTCGCGGTCGGAGGTGCCGCGCACGGATCGTTCGTGCTCGTGGTGATCGGGCTGATGGTGTCGATCCCGATCGTGATCTGGGGCTCGACCATGGTGCTGAAATGGGTCGAGCGCGTGCCGGCGCTGCTGTGGATCGGCGCCGGGGTGCTCGGCTTCACCGCAGCGAAGATGATCGCGAGCGAACCCTTCTTCGGTGCGGCGTTCGCTGCGCAGCCGTGGTTGCGCTTCGCGCTCTATGTCGTGGTCGTCGGCGCGCTCGTCGGCGTCCCGGTCTGGCGCAGCCTCGCGCCGCCGTGGCGGACGCAGTTGCTGGCGCTCGCGGTACTCGTCGCCTGGCTCGCCGTCTGGGGCGCGCTCGACGCGAGACTCGCGTCGACCCTCGATCCGACCGGGGCCTGGCAGTGGGACGAGAGCCTCGCTGACTTCGTCCGCTGGGTCGGATGGATCCCGCTCGTCGTCACACTGATGCGTGCACGACGTCGCGCTGGGCATCGTACGCTGCCGTCCGGCTGACCGCAGCGTATCCCGCCGGCGCTCGCGCCGGCGGATCTCCGCGCTACGGCTTCTTCGGCTGCTTGGGTTTCTTCGGTTCCTTGCGCTGCTTGTCGCGATTACCCATGTCGTCCTCCATCCCGGCCCCTGCGGACGCGCCCTGCGCGCGGTCCCTGTGCGGCCCGGTCGCGATTATGTTACCGGCTTTCCTCAGGCGGCAGCGAGCGCCTGCTCGAAGTCGCCGACGACGTCGGCGCCGTCCTCGATGCCGACCGACACCCGCACGAGCATCTCGGCGATGCCCATCTCGGCGCGCCGCGCCGGACCCATCTCCCAGTAGATCGTCTGCGCCACCGGAATCACCAGCGTCCGGTTGTCGCCCAGGTTCGACGACAGCACCGCGACCTCGAGGCGATTGAGCATCGCCATCATGTCGCAGCCGTCGGCGAGCTCGAACGACAGCAGCGCTCCGGGCGCAGCGAACAGGGCACGCGCGCGCTCGTGCTGCGGATGCGATGCGAGCCCCGGGTAGTGGACCGCGCTCACCTTCGGGTGGTGCGCGAGGAATTCCGCCAGCGCCTGCGCGTTCGCGCACTGCCGGTCGAGCCGAAGCGCGAGCGTCTCGGCGCCGACCGCGAGATGGTGCGCCTGCTCGGCCGAGAGCGTCGCGCCGAAGTCGCGCAGCGCTTTCTTGCGAAGCTGCGTGATCGCCTGCATCGCCGGCTTCTGCCTGCGGTAGTTGTCGGTGATGTTCGGATAGCGCGTCCAGTCGAAGCAGCCGGTGTCGGTAACGGCACCGCCGAGCGCGTTGCCGTGCCCGCCGATGTACTTGGTGAGCGCGTTGACGACGAGGCTCGCCCTCGCCCCGATCGGCCGGTACAGCCAGGGCGAGGTCATCGTGTTGTCGACGACGTAGACGAGACCGCGCTCGGCACACAGCGCACCGATCGCGTCGAGATCGGCGACCTGCGTCCGCGGATTGGCAATGGTCTCGACGAAGACCATCCGTGTCGCCGCGGTGATCGCGCGCTCGACATCCACGACTGACGTCGCGTCGACGAAGGTCACCGCAGTGCCGTGCGCGGCGAGCGTGGCGAGCAGGCTGTTGGTGTTGCCGAACACGAACGAGCTCGCCACCACGTGGTCGCCGGCCTTGAGGAGCGCGATCGCGATCGCGCCGATCGCCGCCATGCCGGAGGCGAAGCAGACGCTTGCCACCCCCTCTTCCATCGCGGTGACCTTCGCTTCGAGGGCCGCGGTCGTCGGGTTGCCCTGGCGCCCGTAAGCGTAGCCTTGCGCGCGATTCTGGAACACGGCAACGAGGTCCGCGGCATCACGATAGCCGTACGCGACCGACAGATGAAGCGGCTTGTGCAACGCTCCGTGCTCGATCGGCGATGCGCGGTCGGCGTGCAGGATCGACGTCGTGAAACCTCGCCTGCGCCCGGCGCTCATTCCTGGCCTCTTTCCAGCTCGTCGCCGTCGGCGGCCGTCCCGCGCGACTCGTCGCGCTCGCTCGCGAGCTGGGCGAGGTATTCGGGCGTCACGTCGCCGGTGATGTATTGGCCGTCGAAGCACGACGCTTCGAAATTCGTCAGCGCCGGGTTGCAGCGTCGCACCGCTTCCGTCAGCGCGTCGAGCTTCT